>NZ_CP108996.1:2766242-3073602 GCF_036226565.1 Kribbella sp. NBC_00709 | reverse complement strand
CCACCTTCACGATCCTCTCTCGCAGTTCTCCGTCCACAGGCCTGTAGACCTCGCGAACGAAGAAAAGGAATCGGCAGCCCGTCGCGACGAAGGGGGCGGCCGCGTCGCGCGCGTGGGTCGGCCGCAGTACTAGAAGTCGAAGCCGAGGCCGAGTTTGTCGAGGGTTCGGAGCCAGAGGTTTCGGTGGCCGGCGTGTTTGTCGGCTTGGGACATGGACCGGCGGGTGAGGTGGATGCCGGCGGCGCGGAGTGGTTCGGGCGGGAAGGGGAGGGGGCGGTCGCGGACCATCTGGAGACGGGTCCGGGGCGTGGATTCGGCGTACAGGAGGTCGAGGATGACGTCGGCGCCGAAGCGGGTGGCGGCTACGCCGAGGCCGGTGTAGCCGAGGGCGTACGCCGTGTGGCCGGTGTGGGCTGTGCCGTAGAAGGCGCAGAACCTGGTGCTGGTGTCGATGACGCCGCCCCAGCGGTGGGTGAAGTGCAGACCTTCCAGCTGGGGGAAGGTGTGGAAGAAGTGCCGGGCCAGCATCGTGTGGATGGAGTTCCGTTGCTCCAGCGAGGGGTCGATGCGGCTGCCGAAGTAGTACAGCGGTAGGTACCCACCCCACAGGATGCGGTTGTCCCGGGTGAGGCGGTAGTAGTGGAAGAGGTTGGACGCGTCGCCGACACCCTGGCGGCCCTGCCAGCCGATCGACACCAGTTGGGCAGGGGACAGCGGCTCGGTGACCAGGACCAGGTCGTACACCGGGACCGTGTAGAGCCGCAGCCGGCGGAGGAGTGAGGGGAAGGCGTTCGTCGCCAGCGCGATCCGGTCGGCGCGGACGGAGCCAGTTGCCGTGTGCAACGATCGCGAGTGCATCCGGGTGACCTGGCTGTGTTCGTGGATGCGTACGCCGTGGTCGATGCAGGCCTGTCGCAGCCCCCAGGCCAGGCGAGCGGGCTCGACCAGGGAGGTGCGGGTCGGGTCGTACAAGGCGCCCAGGTAGGTGGGGGAATGGATCTCCGCCCGCGCCGCGTCCTGGTCGAGCAGCCGTGCCTCGGGCCGGTCGGCGGCCTCGGCTGCGAGCTCCTCGAGGTGGTGGGGTTCGGTGGCGACGGTGAGTTCCCCGGTCAGTTGCCAGTCGCAGTCGATCCCGTACCGGGTGATCGTGTCGCCGAGGGCACGATGGTTCTCGAGCCCGAGGCGTTCCAGCTCATCGATCTCGTCCGGCCAACGCGCCAGCCCATTGGCGTACCCGTGCGTGAGGCTCGCGTCGCAGAAGCCGCCGTTCCGACCGCTGGCTGCCGTGGCGCAGACGTCCCCTTCCAGCAGTACGACGTCGAGCGACGGGTACCGCTCCTTCGCCCGCAGCGCCGTCCACAGCCCGGTGTAGCCACCGCCGACCACGGCCAGGTCCGCGGTGATCGGACCGAGCAGTGCGGGCAGTGCTTCGGGCGCCGACTTGTCGTCGAGCCAGAAGACTCGCGGTTCGGCCTCGGCGAGAGCTGCCAGTTTCATCGGGTACGCCGGCGTCGGGCCAGCTCACCTCCCAGGACGAGGATGAGCGCCAGCAGGAACATCGCCGTACCGATGACGTTGATCTGTGGCGGGATGTCGCGTTGCGCCGACCCCCACACGAACATCGGGAACGTCACTGTCGTGCCCGCGTTGAGGTTCGTGATGATGAAGTCGTCGAAGGACAACGAGAAACTCAGCAACGCGGCCGCGAGGATGCCCGGGAACACCAGCGGGAACGTGATCCGCCAGAACGTCTGCCATTCGTTGGCGTACAGGTCCATCGCCGCCTGTTCCAGCCGTGAGTCCATCCCCGTCAGCCGCGCCTTCACGGTCACCACCACGAACGACAGGCAGAACATCACGTGCGCGATCAGCACCGTCCAGAACCCGAGCTGCCCGCCGAAGCCGCTCGAGACGAAGAGCGCGAGCAGCGAGGACCCGAGGACGATCTCCGGCGACGCCATCGGCAGGAAGATGAACAGGTTCGCGGCGGCCCGCCCGCGGAAACGGTGCCGCGCCATCGCGAACGCCATCAACGTCCCCAGCGCGGTCGCGATCACCGTCGCCAGCAGCCCGATCCGCAGCGACGTACTGACCGCGTCGCACAGCCCGAACGGACGGCACGGATGCTGCCAGTTCTGCCAGGTGAATCCGTCGAACGTGTACGACAGCTTGCTCTTCGGCTGGTTGAACGACATCAGCATCACGACGACGATCGGCGCGAAAAGGTACAGCAGAACCAGCAGCGCGACCGCCATGACCAACCGCTGCCGCACCCAGCGGCCCGCGCGGATCATAGGAGTTCCTCCGTCCCGGCACGCCGTACGTAGACCAGCACGAGTACGACGATGGCCGCCATCAGCGTCACCGACAACGCGGCCGCGGTCGGATACGCGCCGGCGGAGAACAGCCGCTGGATGTCGTTCCCGATCATCCGCTGCTTCGGCGTACCCAGGAGCTGTGCGTTGATGTAGTCACCCGCCGCCGGGATGAAGGTCAGCAGCGTGCCCGCCACCACGCCCGGCATCGACAGCGGCAACGTCACGGTCCGGAACGTCGTGAACGGGTTGGCGAACAGATCACCGCCCGCCTCGATCAACCGCGGATCGATCCGCTCCAGGCTCGCGTACAGCGGCAGCACCATGAACGGCAGGAAGTTGTAGGTGAGCCCGGTCACCACCGCGGTCGTTGTCGCCAGCAACCGTCCGTCCGGTCCGAGGATGTGCAGCCACTTCAGCGCGTCGACGACGAAACCGTTGTCCGACAGCAGCAGCTTCCACGACAGCGTCCGGATCAGGAAGCTGGTGAAGAACGGCGCGATCACCAGCGCGAGCATCAGGTTCTTCCATCGGCCGGCCTTCATCGCGATCGCATACGCGAGCGGATACCCGAGCAGCAGGCAGAACACCGTGGTCAGCAACGAGTACCACAGCGACCGGCCGAAGGGCCGGGCGTAGTCGGCCATCGTGTCGACGAAGTTCTGGAAGTGCCAGGTCATCTTGAACCCGGACTCGATCGACCCGTTCGGGTCGTACAAGCTTGCCGCCAGCAACGAAACCAGGGGTACGACGAAGAACAGCAGCAGCCACAACCCGCCGGGCAGCAGCAACAGGTACCCGGTGAACCGCCGGCCGGACCGCTCGACCTTCGCGGGCGGCGCGGCGGAGGCTGCCCCGAGCTGGCCGACCGCGCTCATCCGGCACCGCCGTCGTCGATGTCCTCGACACCGGCCCGGGCGTCCTGTTCGGCGTCGAGCACGAACGTGTGCGCCGGCAACCAGTGCAGGTCGACGGTCTCACCGACCGCGAACGTGCCCCGCGCGCCGGTGTTCTGCTCGAAGATCGTCAGCTCCTGGTCCCACGGCAGCTTGACCAGGTACTGCGTACTGACACCGACGTAACTCACATCCGTCACGACCGCGCCGCGCAACTGGTTCGACCCGTTGCTCTGCTCCGTGCCGGCGGTCGCGATGAACACCTTCTCCGGCCGGATCCCCATCCAGACGTCGCCCTCGGTGACCCGGCACCGCGGCAGCGGCACGGTCACCTTGCGGCCGTGGACGTCGACAGTCACGTTCTGGTCGGCCTGGCCGATGATCGTCGCCCGGATCAGGTTCGACTGGCCGAGGAAGTTCGCCACGAACGTCGTCGCGGGTAGGTCGTACAGCTCGGCCGGCGAACCCATCTGCTCGATCACTCCGGCGTTCATCACCGCGATGGTGTCGGCCATCGTCATGGCCTCTTCCTGATCGTGGGTGACGTGCACGAACGTGATGCCGACCTCGGTCTGGATCCGTTTCAGCTCCAGCTGCATCTGCCGCCGCAGCTTCAGGTCCAGCGCGCCGAGCGGCTCGTCCAGCAGCAACACCTGCGGCTGGTTGATCAGCGCGCGGGCCAGCGCGACCCGCTGCTGCTGACCACCGGACAGCTGCGACGGCCGCCGCTTGCCGTAGGCACCGAGCTCGACCAGTTCGAGCATCTCGTTCACCTTCGGCTTGAAGTCCTTGACCCCGCGTCGCTTCAGCCCGAACGCGACGTTCTCGAAGATGTCGAGGTGCGGGAACAGCGCGTAGTTCTGGAAGACCGTGTTGACCGGACGTTTGTACGGGCGCAGTCCGCCGATCTCCTGGTCACCGAGCCGGATGCTGCCGGTGGTCGGCTCCTCGAGGCCCGCGATCATCCGCAGTGTGGTGGTCTTGCCGCAGCCGGACGGGCCGAGGAGAGCGAAGAACGCACCGGAAGGCACTGTGAGGTCGAGGTCGTCGACCGCCAGGTGCCCGGCGAACTGTTTGCTGATGCCGGTGAGCACTAGGTCGCTGGTCATGTCAGCCCCCGATCGCGAGATTGAAGTCGGTTTCGTAGAGGGCTGCCTTGGCTGTGTCCAGCGGCATGAACGACGCCGTCTTCGCCAGCGTGGCCTCGTCCGGGAAGATCAGCGGGTCGTCGACCACGTCGGGGTCGATCGTCTCCATCGCCTTCTTGGCCCCCGTGACCGGGCAGATGTAGTTGACCCAGTCGGCCAGCGTCGCGGCGACCTCGGGCTCGTAGTAATAGTTCATCAAGGCTTCGGCGTTCGTCTTGTGAGTCGCCTTGTTGGGCACCAGCATGTTGTCCGACCACAGCATCAGGCCCTCTTCGGGCACCACGAACTTGATGTCCGGGTTGTCGGCCTGCATCGCGATCACGTCGCCGGACCAGGCCTCGCAGGCGGCGATGTTGCCGGCGTTCAGGTCCTGCACGTAGTCGTTGCCGGTGAAGCGGCGGACCTGCCCGGAACCGACGTACTCCTGGAGCTTGTCCAGCGCCTTGCTCCAGTCGGCGTCGGTGAACTTGCCCGGGTCGGCGCCGACCAGCTTGAGCATGAACGACATCGTGTCGGGCATCTCCGAGAGCAGCGTGACCCGGCCCTTCAGATCGCCGCGGGTCAGCAGGTCGGTGAAGCTGCCGACCTCCTTGGTGACCTTGGCGTTGTACGCGATCCCGGTCAGGCCGCTCTGCCACGGCACGCTGTAGTCGCGGTTCGGGTCCCAGGCCGGTGCCTTGAGCTGCTTCAGCAACTGCTTGTCGACGTTCGGGATCTTGCTGTGATCGAGCTTCTGGATCCAGCCCAGCCCGACCATCCGGGCCGCCATCCAGTCGGTCAGCACGAAGATGTCCCGGCCGCAGGACTGGCAGGTACCGAGCTGGTCGCGCACCTTGGCGTAGAACTCGGCGTTGTCGTTGACGTCGGCCGTGTAGGTGACCTGGATGCCGCTCTGCTTCTGGAACTCCTCCAGGGTCGGCAGCACCGTCTTGCCGTTCACCTTCTCGTCGGACTCGTCCATGTAGCTCGGCCAGTTGGAGAAGTTCAGCGTCTTCTGCGATGACGACATATCTGTGCTGATGCACTTGTCCGCGCTCTGACCGGCCGGCGGGATCCCGCAGCCCGCCAGCACCCCTCCAACGCCGAGCGCGGACAGCGACATCCCCTTCAGGACCGCGCGGCGCCCCACGACGCGCTGGTGACGAGGACTCATCGGACCCCCTAGGAACCGTCTGTCGCGGGCGATACTGTCAAACCTGAGCGATCAGGACAAGGGATTCCGAAGCTAAACGGTCATTTCGCAACGAAATCCGCTCCCGTGACTTGCTGACGCCCCGGACCGGTGAAAAGATCCGGAGGTGGCAGTGCGAACGGGGAACCCCGACAAGAACCAGACCCTGCTGGATGACACCTCGAAGGCGATCATCGAGCAGTTGCAGCTCGACGGCCGGCGTTCGTACGCCGCGATCGGCAAGGCCGTCGGCCTGTCCGAGGCGGCCGTCCGGCAACGGGTGCAGCGACTCACCGAGGCCGGTGTCATGCAGGTGGTCGCGGTCACCGACCCGCTCGAGCTCGGGTTCGACCGGCAGGCGATGATCGGGATCAAGGCCGAGGGCGCCTTGGAACCGATCGCCGACGAGCTCGCCAAGATGGACGAGGTCGAGTACGTCGTGGTCACGGCCGGCTCGTTCGACATCCTCGCCGAGGTGCTGTGCGAAAGCGACGAGCACCTGCTGCAGGTGCTGTCCGAGCGGGTCCGGCAGATCGAGGGCGTGAAGGCGACCGAGACGTTCGTCTACCTGAAGCTGGTGAAGCAGACCTACTCCTGGGGTGTGCGCTGAACCTCTGGTCCGCTCCTGACCCGCTCCCGGAGCGACCGAGGCTGCCGGGCAACCGGGACGCCGACGTGGTGATCGTCGGCGCCGGGTACACCGGACTGTGGACGGCCTACTATCTGGCGAAGGCGGATCCGGCGCTGCGCATCGTCGTACTCGAGGCGGAGACCGCCGGCTTCGGGGCGTCGGGGCGGAACGGCGGCTGGTGCTCGGCGCTGTTCCCGGTGTCGTCGCGACGGCTGGCCGCGCTGCCGGGATCGACCCGGGAGGCGGCGATCGAGCTGCACCGGGCGATGCAGGCAAGCGTGAACGAGGTCGGCCTGGTGAGCGCGGCCGAGGGAATCGACTGCGACTACCACAAGGGCGGGACCGTCGTGCTGGCGCGGACCCGGGCGCAGCTCGCGCGGGCGCGCGCCGAGGTGGACGCGGCGGCCGACTGGGGGCCGGGAGACCTGCACTTCCTGGGGCCGGACGAGGTCGCTTCGAAAGTACGGGCGACAAAGGTGCTGGGGGCAACGTTCACGCCGCACTGCGCGGCGATCCATCCGGGCAAGCTGGTCCGTGGGCTGGCCGCGGTGGTCGAGCGGCTCGGCGTGACGATCCACGAGCGGACGCCGGTGACCCGGATCGTCCGCGGGCGGGCGGTGACGCCGTACGGCCTGGTGCGCGCGGACTTCGTGGTGCGGGCGACCGAGGGATTCACGCCGGGGCTGGACGGTCTGTCGCGGGCCGTTGCGCCGGTGTACTCGTTGATGGTGGCCACGGAGCCGTTGAGCGATGAGGTCTGGGACCGGATCGGGTTGGTGGATCGGCCGACGTTCAGCGATCACCGGCATCTGATCATCTACGGGCAGCGGACGGCGGACGGGCGATTGGCCTTCGGCGGGCGGGGGGCGCCGTACCACTTCCGGTCGCGGATCAAGCCCGGGTTCGACGACGTACCGCGGGTGTTCAAAGGGTTGCAGAAGGCGTTGCGGGAGCTGTTCGACATCTCGCCGGAGTTCACGCATGCGTGGGGCGGGCCGTTGGGCGTTCCACGGGACTGGTGCGCATCCGCCGGGCTGGAGCGCGGCGTGGCCTGGGCGGGTGGGTACGTCGGGGACGGCGTGAGTACGACGAACCTCGCGGGGCGGACGTTGCGGGACCTGATCCTCGAGCGGGACACCGCGTTGACGCGGCTGCCGTGGGTCGGGCATCGGTCGCGGACGTGGGAACCGGAACCGCTGCGATGGCTCGGGATCAACGCGGGGTTGCGGGCGATGACGCTCGCGGATCTCGAGGAGCGGGTGACGCGGCGGAACAGCCTGATAGCGCGGCTGATGGCTCCGCTACTTGGCGGCTGAGACAGGCAACCGGCCGGCTTCCATCAGAGGGACGCCGGTGAGCTCGATGCTCGGCCGGATCCAGTCGTTGAGGATCGGGTCCTCGGTGTCGAGGTGGCCCGAGAGCTCGGTGCGGCTGAGCTCGAAGACGTGAGCCGGGTTGCCGGTGAGGTCGACGACGGTCTGCATCAGCCGGCCGACCTGCTCCTCCCACAGCACGTCGACGAACTCGTGCTGGTCGGGGCGGATCAGCAGCAGGTCGACGTCGCTGTCCAGATCACCGTCGCCGCGCGCGATCGCGCCGTACACGCTGGCGTGGACCGGCGGGATCCGCCAGCCGCTGATCTCGTCGGCCAGCCGGCTGACCAACGTACTGCGGAGGTCGGCGAGCTGCTCGACGATCTGCGCGACGAGGTGTTTGCGATTGAGGCGATAGAGCAACGAATTGCCGAGGTCGTCGACGTGCACGAGCCCGGTCGCCGCCAGCCGCTGCAGGACGAGTCGCACACCCGCGACACTGCCCGATCCGGCCAGCTTGTGGATCTGGCGCCCGGACAGACCTTCCTCGGCCCGGGCCAGGACCAGCAACACCGGCCCGTCCAAGGACGGGACAACTGTGCTGATCGGGCTCTTCAGATCCATGACCTGCACCACCCTAGTGATCCCTCGACGGGTCAAGTAATCACCGTGACGCGTCAGAGACCCTTGGCGTTGGCGCGCGGGCTCGGGGTGGTGGTGCGGAGTTCGGTGGTGAAGGCGTAGCGGTCGCCGCGGTAGACGGCGGACGTGTACTCGAAGACTCGGTCGCGGCTGTCGAAGCTGATGCCGTGCAGCGCGAGACACGGCTGCGTGGTCGGGATGTCCAGCCAGCCGGCCGTCTTCGCGTCGGGCATGACCGGCTCGAGTCGCGACGTACCGCTGACGACGTCGATGCCGTACCGGCTGGTGAGCAGGTCGTAGAGGGAGCCGTTGAGGTCCTCGGCCAGCAGACCCGGTACGTACGCCGCGGGCAGCGTGGTGCGCTCGACCACCATCGGGTGATCGTCCGCGAGCCGCAGCCGGGTGAACGCGATGATCGGATCGCCCACCGGGATCCGCAGCCGCCGCGCCGCGGCCCGCTCGGCCTTCTGGCGCCGGAACTCGAGCATCGTGCTTCCGGGCCGCATCCCGCGCCGCCTGATGTCCTCCGAGAACCCGATCATCCCGAGCCAGCGCGCGACCTTCGGGCGAGTCGTGTACGTGCCGCTGCCGTGCCGCCGTACCAGCAGCTCCTCGATCACCAACTCGTCCACAGCCCGCCGCAGCGTCATCCGCGCCACGTTCCACCGGGCCGCCAACTCACGCTCGGGAGGCAGGGCGGCACCCTCCGGCAACGTGTCGATCAGACTCAGCAACAACGCCCGGATCTCAGCGGCCTTCCCCGGCAGCGAACCATGCATTGGTCTTGCCTAACACCTGACTAGACCTCTTCGAAACCCTTTCCACCAGGGTTGAAGCGACCGGGTAGACCAGTCCATCCCGGATCGGGGAGTGCGGGCGTGGATCCACAGGCAGGCATAAGTCCCGAAAACGCCTCGTTTGCGGAGTCAAATGGGCACTTCTGCCTGCGTGGGGGACCACCGCCGCAAAAACAAGCACGCTTGATTCTTTTTCGGGGGCGTGGGACGCTCGGGGGCACGAACCTCTGGCGAGGGAGTGCGGCGTGCAACTGGATGAAGTGCTGGCTGATCTGTGGGCCGAGAGTGCCGAGCTGGATCGGTTGGTGGGTGGGCTGGCCGCCGGCGAGTGGTCGACGCCGACGCCGGCCGAGGGCTGGACGATCGCGCACCAGATCGCGCACCTGGCCTGGACGGACGAGGCGACGCAGTTGGCCGCGACCGATCCCGAGGGGTTCAAGGCATCGCTGCAGACGGCCGCCGCCAGCCCCACGACGTACGTCGACGACGGGGCAGCCGAGATCGCCGCGCTGCCGCCGGAGCAGCTCCTGCCGTACTGGCGGGAGACTCGCGCGGAGGTCGCCGAGGCGCTGAAGAAGGTGCCGGCCGGCGAGAAGGTGCTCTGGTACGGCCCGCCGATGAGCCCGACCTCGATGGCGACCGCGCGGCTGATGGAGACCTGGGCGCACGGGCAGGACGTCTTCGACGCGCTCGGCGTACGACGCGTGCCGAGCAACCGCCTGCGTCATGTCGCGCACCTCGCGGTCCGGACGCGGGACTTCGCGTACCTGCTCAACGACCGCACTCCACCGGCCGAGCAGTTCCGCGTCGAACTGACCGGCCCGGACGGTGACGCCTGGTCCTGGGGTCCGGAGGATGCCGCTCAGCGGGTCAGCGCGCCGGCCGTCGACTTCTGCCTGCTGGCTACCCAGAGGCGCCACCGCGACGACCTCGCAGTAGAGGCCGAGGGCGCCGATGCCGAGGAATGGCTCGGGATCATCCAGGCCTTCGCCGGGCTCCCCGGAAAGGGTCGCCGGCCAGGACAGTTCGGATGACCGAGCCGATCCGGATCGGGAACGCGTCCGGGTTCTACGGAGACCGGTTCAGTGCCGTGCAGGAGATGCTCACCGGCGGGCCGCTGGATGTGCTGACCGGGGACTACCTGGCTGAGTTGACGATGCTGATCCTCGGGCGCGACCGGATGAAGGACCCGGGCCTCGGGTATGCGCGGACCTTCCTGAAGCAGCTGGAGACCGGGCTCGGGGAAGCGCTTGATCGTGGCGTGAAGATCGTCAGCAACGCGGGCGGTCTCAACCCGTCGGGGCTCGCGCGGGCCATCACGGAGCTCGCCGGCAAGCTCGGTCTGCATCCCAAGATCGCCTTCGTCGAGGGCGATGATCTGCTGCCCAGGACCGACGAGCTGGGACTGGGGCAACCGCTGACGGCCAACGCCTACCTGGGTGCTTGGGGGATCGCGGAGGCGTTGCAAGCGGGAGCGGACGTGGTGGTGACCGGCCGCGTCACCGACGCGTCCGTGATCGTCGGACCGGCCGCGGCGCACCACGGCTGGAAGCGGACGCAGTACGACGAACTCGCCGGCGCCGTGGTCGCGGGGCATGTGATCGAGTGCGGCTGCCAGGCGACCGGTGGGAACTACGCGTTCTTCACCGAGATCCGCGACCTCGACCGCCCGGGGTTCCCGATCGCGGAGGTCCACGCCGACGGCAGCAGCGTGATCACCAAGCACGACAACACCGGCGGCGCGGTCACCATCGACACGGTCAAGGCGCAGCTGCTGTACGAGATCACCGGCGCCCGGTACGCCGGTCCAGACGTCACGACCCGCCTCGACACAATCGAGCTCTCCGCCGACGGCCCGGACCGCGTCCGCATCTCCGGCGTCCACGGTGAGCCGCCGCCACCGACGTACAAGGTCTCGCTGAACAGCGTCGGCGGATTCCGCAACGAGGTCGACTTCGTGCTCACCGGGCTGCAGCTGGAGCAGAAGGCCGAGCTGGTGCAGGCGCAGCTCGAGCAGGCGCTGCCGAAGCGTCCGGCCGAGCTGAAGTGGTCGCTGGCCTGGACCGAGAAGCCGAACGCCGAGTCCGAGGAGGAGGCGAGCGTCTTCCTCCGGTGCGCGGTGAAGGACCCGGATCCGAAGGTCGTCGGCCGCGCGTTCAGCAGCGCGGCGGTCGAGCTGGCGCTCGCGAGCTACCCGGGCTTCCACGTCACCGCGCCGCCCGGCGACGGTTCGCCGTACGGCGTGTTCCGGGCCGGGTACGTCGACATCCACGAGGTGGAGCACGTCGTCGTACTGCCGGACGGCACCCGGACGGTGATCGAGCCGGCCGCGGAGACCCAGCCGCTGGCGCCCGTGGACGACATCGAGGCGCCGATGCCGTTGCTGCAGCTGTCGAGCGGACCGCCGCGGACCCGCGAGGTCCCACTGGGCCGGGTCGTCGGCGCGCGATCGGGTGACAAGGGCGGTGATGCGAATGTCGGCGTGTGGGCGCGGGACGAGAAGGCGTGGCGCTGGCTCGCGCACACGCTCACGGTCGACCTGTTCCAGGAGCTGCTGCCCGAGACACAGCCGCTGGTCGTCAACCGCTATCTCCTCCCCAACCTGTGGGCGGTGAACTTCGTCGTCGAGGGGCTGCTGGGCGAAGGTGTCGCGGCGCAGGCGCGGTTCGATCCGCAGGCGAAGGCGGTCGGCGAGTGGCTGCGCTCCCGGTACGTCGACGTACCGGAGGTCCTGCTGTGAACGACTTCCGCGCGTCCGTCCGCCGCTTCATGGACGCCGAGGTCCTGCCCCAGCTCGACCAGTGGGAGCGCGACGGCGAACTGCCGCGGGACCTGCACAAGAAGGCCGGCGCACTGGGATTGCTGGGCGTTGGTTTCCCGGAGGCGGTCGGTGGCGGCGGCGGGTCGTTGCTGGACGCCATCGATGTCGTCGAGGAGATGCACTACGCGGGTGGCTCGGGCGGACTCGTCGCCTCGTTGCTGACCGGTGGAATCGCCCTGCCGCATATCGTTGCTGCGGGCAACCAGGAGCAGATCGAGCGGTGGGTGCGGCCAACGCTGGACGGGCAGCTGATCGGCGCGCTGGCGATCACCGAGCCTGGTGGTGGGTCGGATGTCGCGTCGATCCGTACGACGGCGCGGCGTGAGGGTGACGTGTTCGTGGTGAACGGTGCGAAGACCTTCATCACCTCGGGCTGTCGTGCTGATTTCGTGACGACAGCGGTCCGCACCGACGGTCCTGGTGCGCACGGGATCAGCCTGCTGGTGATCGAGCACGGGTTCGAGGTGTCGCGGAAGCTGGAGAAGATGGGGTGGCTGTGCTCGGACACCGCCGAGCTGTCGTTCACGGATGTTCGCGTGCCCACCGCGAATCTGGTGGGGTCCCAGGGATCCGGCTTCGTCCAGCTGGCTGTGAATTTCGTGGCCGAGCGACTGACCTTGGCTGTGCAGGCGTACGCCGGTGCGCAGCGGGCGCTGGACTTGACCGTTGCGTGGTGTCGTCAGCGCGAGACGTTCGGCAGGCCGTTGATTTCCCGGCAGACGGTGCAGCACACGTTGACCGAGATGGCGCGACGGATCTCGGTGGCGCGGGTCTATGTGCGTGAGGTGGCGCGGCGTGCTGATGCCGGCGAGGACGTGATCGCCGAGACCTGCTTCGCGAAGAACACCGCGGTCGAGGCGGGGCAGTGGGTCTGCGACCAGGCGCTCCAGCTGCACGGCGGCCTCGGGTACATGCGAGAGGCCGAGGTGGAGCGCCAGTACCGCGACCAGAAGATTCTCGCCATCGGCGGCGGCACCACCGAGATCCTGACCGGCCTGGCCGCGAAACGACTGGGGTTCACTGCATGAGTAATCGCGAGGTGATGCTGGAGAAGCTCGCCGCTCTCGACGACGAGCACGCCAAGGCGCTGGCCGGCGGCGGGCCGAAGTACGTCGACCGTCACCACAAGCGTGGCAAGCTGCTGGCCCGGGAGCGGATCGAGTTGCTGCTCGACCCGGACTCGTACTTCCTGGAGCTGTCGCCGCTGGCCGGCTGGGGTTCGGACTTCACCGTCGGCGCGAGCCTGGTGACCGGGATCGGGGTGGTCGAGGGTGTCGAGTGCCTGATCACTGCGAACGATCCGACCGTCAAGGGCGGCGCGAGCAATCCGTGGACGTTGAAGAAGGCCCTGCGGTCGGACGAGATCGCGCGGGCCAACAGGCTGCCGGTGATCAGCCTGGTCGAGTCCGGCGGTGCGGATCTGCCCACGCAGAAGGAGATTTTCATCCCCGGCGGCGCGATGTTCCGCAACCTGACCCGGTTGTCGGCCGAGGGGATCCCGACGATCGCGCTGGTGTTCGGCAACTCGACCGCGGGCGGCGCCTACATCCCCGGCATGAGCGACTACGTGGTGATGGTTGACGGCGGGGCGAAGGTGTTCCTGGCCGGTCCGCCGTTGGTGAAGATGGCGACCGGTGAGGACGCGGACGACGAGTCGCTCGGCGGCGCGTCCATGCATGCTCGCCGATCCGGCCTGGCCGACTACTTCGCGGTGGACGAGCAGGACGCGATCCGGCTCGGGCGGCAGATCGTGTCCCGGTTGAACTGGCGCAAGCAGGGTCCGGCGCCCAAGCCGTCGTACGACGAACCTCTGCTCGACTCCGATGACCTGCTGGACATCGTGCCGGGTGACCTGAAGATCCCGTTCGATCCGCGGGACGTGATCGCCCGGGTCGTGGACGGATCGGTGTTCGACGAGTTCAAGCCGCTGTACGGATCGTCGCTGGCGACCGGCTGGGCGACGGTGCACGGGTACCCGGTCGGCATCCTGGCGAACGCGCGCGGCGTCCTGTTCAGCGAGGAGTCGCAGAAGGCGGCGCAGTTCATCCAGCTGGCCAACCGCGCGAACACGCCGCTGATCTTCCTGCACAACACCACCGGCTACATGGTCGGGCAGGAGTACGAGCAGGGCGGGATCATCAAGCACGGCGCGCAGATGATCAACGCGGTCTCCAACTCGAAGGTGCCGCACCTCTCGATCCTGATGGGCGCGTCGTACGGCGCCGGCCACTACGGGATGTGTGGACGGGCGTTCGATCCACGGTTCCTGTTCGCGTGGCCGTCGGCGAAGTCGGCGGTGATGGGACCGCAGCAGCTCGCCGGCGTCCTCTCGATCGTCGCGCGCGCGGCCGCGGAGGCGAAGGGCCAGCCGTACGACGAGAAGGCCGACGCCCAGATGCGTGCGTACGTCGAAGGCCAGATCGAGGCGGAATCACTGCCGATGTTCCTCTCCGGCCGGTTGTACGACGACGGCGTGATCGACCCCCGCGACACCCGAACGGTCCTCGGCATCTGCCTGTCCGCGATCCACTCCGCCCCGGTCGAAGGCACCTCGTCCTTCGGCGTCTTCAGGATGTGATGCCGATGACCACGTCTGATCGGGAGCCGCGCGTGATCACCTCCGTGCTCGTCGCCAACCGGGGCGAGATCGCGCGCCGGATCTTCCGCACCGCCCGCACCCTCGGCATCTCGAGGGTGGCGGTCTACTCCACCGCCGACGCGGGATCGCCGCACCTCGCCGAGTCGGACGCGGCTGTGCACCTGCCCGGCAACACACCGGGCGAGACCTACCTGCGCAGCGACCTGATCGTTGAAGCGGCGGTGCGCGCCGGCGCTGACGCCGTACATCCGGGCTATGGGTTCCTGTCCGAGAACGCCGGGTTCGCGCAGGCGGTGATCGACGCGGGGCTCACCTGGATCGGTCCGCCTGTGGACGCGATCTCGTCGATGGGGTCGAAGATCGAGGCGAAGAAGCTGATGTCGGCCGCCGGGGTGCCGGTGCTGGCGGAGCTGACGCCGGCCGAAGTGTCCGCGGACGATCTGCCGGTGCTGGTGAAGGCGTCGGCCGGTGGTGGCGGGCGCGGGATGCGGGTGGTGTCGCGACTCGAGGACCTGGCGGGCGAGATCGACGCGGCGTCGGCGGAGGCGTTGTCGGCGTTCGGGGACGGGACGGTGTTCTGCGAGCGGTACCTCGCGAGCGGGCGGCACATCGAAGTACAGATCATGGCTGACGAGCACGGGACGATCTGGGCGGTCGGTGAGCGTGAGTGCTCGATCCAGCGCCGCCATCAGAAGGTCGTCGAGGAGGCGCCGTCACCGCTGGTCGAGCGGATCCCGTCGATGCGCGCTGCGCTCTTCGAGGCTGCGCGGAAGGCGGCCGCGGCGATCGGGTACGTCGGTGCCGGCACGGTCGAGTTCCTCGCGGACGAGAACGGGAACTTCTACTTCCTCGAGATGAACACCCGCTTGCAGGTCGAGCACCCGGTCACGGAGGAGACGACGGGACTGGATCTCGTGGAGCTGCAGTTCGCGGTCGCGTCCGGCGCACGGCTCCCGGCGGAGCCGCCTCCGACGGTGGGTCACGCAATCGAGGTCCGGCTGTACGCCGAGGATCCGCTGAACGACTGGCAGCCGCAGACCGGTGTGTTGAGGCGGTTCGAGATCCCGCCGTCGTTGCGCACGGATTCCGGGGTCGAGGACGGGTCCGAGGTTTCGCCGTACTACGACGCGATGCTGGCCAAGGTGATCTCCGTCGGCTCGGATCGGACCACCGTGGCCCGGCGGCTGGCGGCGGAGTTGGAGCGGGCGACGGTTCACGGGGTGGGGACGAACCGGGATCTGTTGGTGTGGATCCTGCGGCATCCGGCGTTTCTTGCGGGTGAGACCGACACGGCGTTCTTCGAGAAGCACGGCGTCGGGGAGCCGGTGGACGACGCGGTGGTGCGGGTGTCGGCGCTGGCGGCCGCGTTGGTGGATGCAGCCGCGCGGCAGACGCGAGCCCCGGTCCGGGTGGCGAGCGGCTGGCGGAATCTGCCCTCCCAACCGCAGCGCAAGAGCTACCGCGCCGGCGCAGTTGTCCATGAGGTGGAGTACCAACTGACGCGCGCCGGGCTGGTTGCTGATGGCAACGTACGGATCATCGAGTCCGGTCCGGAGCGGGTGATGCTGGAGGTTGACGGCGTACGGCGGGTGTTCGACGTAGCGGCGTACGACGGACTGGTTTGTGTGGACTCGTCGCTGGGAAGCGTGAGCCTCACACCGGTGGAGCGGTTCACGGATCCGGCCCAGCAAGTGGCAGCCGGGTCGTTGGTGGCGCCAATGCCGGGGACGGTGATCCGGGTCGGCGTGCAGGTCGGTGACACAGTGAAACAAGGACAACCCCTGCTCTGGCTGGAGGCGATGAAGATGGAGCACACCATCGCCGCCCCGGTCGACGGGGTCGTCGGTGAACTCAAGGTGGAAGCGGGACAACAGATCGAGGTCGGCGCCGTACTGGCCGTGGTTGGGGAGGAAGCATGAGCTTCGTCGAGTCCGAAGAACGCCAGGAACTGCGCAAGGTCGTCGGGGAGCTGGGGAAGAAGTACGGCTACGAGTGGTTCAACCAGCAGGCACGATCCGGCGGGCACACGACCGAGCTGTGGCTGGAGGCCGGCAAGCTCGGGTATCTCGGCGTCAACCTCCCGGAGCAGTACGGCGGTGGAGGCGGCGGCATGGCCGACCTGTCGATCGTGCTCGAGGAGCTCGGCGCGGCCGGCTGCGGGCTGCTGATGATGGTCGTGTCGCCGTCGATCTGCGGCACCGTGATCTCCCGCTTCGGCACCGACGACCAGAAGCAGCAGTGGCTGCCCGGCCTGGCCGACGGTACGACGATCATGGCGTTCGCGATCACCGAGCCCGACGCCGGATCGAACTCGCACCAGATCACCACGACCGCCCGCCGGACCGACGACGGCTGGTCGCTGACCGGGCGCAAGGTGTTCATCTCCGGACTCGACGTGGCGAAGGCGGTCCTGGTCGTCGGCCGGACCGAAGACGCTCGCACCGGCAAGCTGAAGCCGGCACTGTTCATCGTGCCGATCGACGCGCCGGGCGTGGAGTTCCAGCAGATCGAGATGGACCTGATCAGCCCGGACAAGCAGTTCACGCTGTTCCTGGACGCCGTACAGCTCCCGCGCGAGGCGCTCGTCGGTTCCGAGGACGCCGCGCTGATGCAGCTGTTCGCGGGCCTCAACCCGGAGCGGATCATGGCATCGGCGTTCGCGATCGGGATCGCGCGGCACGCGCTCGACAAGGCCACGGCGTACGTCAAGGAACGCCAGGTCTGGAAGGCCCCGATCGGCGCTCACCAGGGTCTCGCGCATCCGCTCGCGCAGATCAAGATCGAGCTCGAGCTGGCCCGCCTGATGATGCAGAAGGCCGCGGCGCTGTACGACGCGGGCGACGACATGGGCGCCGGCGAGGCCGCGAACATGGCGAAGTACGCCGCCGGTGAGGTCGCCGTACGGGCCACCGACCAGGCCGTCCAGTCGCTCGGCGGCAACGGCATGACCAAGGAGTACGGCGTCGCGTCGCTCGTCGCGGCCGCCCGCGCGACCCGGATCGCACCGGTCAGCCGGGAGATGATCCTGAATTTCGTAGCACAGCACAGCCTCGGACTGCCCAAGTCGTACTAAGGAGTGGGGCCATGATCATCACCAGCGAGTTCCCGCCCGTCGAGGTGCTCGACGTACCGATCCACGACGCCGTTCTCGGCAGAGCCCAGGAGTACGGCGACCGGCCGGCGATGGTCGACGGCATCACCGGCAAGGAGCTCAGCTACGCCCAGCTGGACCACATGACCCGTCGCGTCGCGGCCGGGCTGGCCGAGCTCGGGATCCGGCACGGTGACGTGATCGCGCTCTACAGCCCGAACACGATTCTGTACCCGGTGGTGTTCTACGGCGCCACCCGCGCCGGCGCGACCGTCACCACGGTGAACGCGCTCTACACCGCGGACGAGCTGCACAAGCAGTTGATCGACTCGAAAGCGAAGTTGCTGGTGACGATTTCGCTGTTCCTGCCGGTCGCGACCGCGGCCATCGAGGGTACGGACGTCTCGGAGATCTTCGTCTGCGACCAGGCCGAGGGGTACCGCTCGGTCCTGGAGCTGCTCGCCTCGACGGCCCCTGAGCCTGAGGTGACGATCGATCCGGCCGAGGACGTGGCGGTGCTGCCGTACTCCAGCGGCACCACCGGCGCGGCCAAGGGCGTGATGCTCACCCACCGGAACATCGGGACGAACATCTCGCAGGCCGAGGTGATGATCACGCTCGAGGAGGAGGAGCGGATCATCGCGATCCTGCCGTTCTTCCACATCTACGGGCTGTCCGTGCTGATGAACCTGCCGCTGCGGCTCGGCGCGACCGTCGTCGTCCTGCCGAAGTTCGAGCTGCAGCAGTTCCTGACCACGCTGGATCAGCAGCGGATCACCCGGGCGTTCGTCGCGCCGCCGGTCGTGCTGGCGCTGGCCAAGCACCCGGCCGTGGACGGCGTCGACCTGTCCGCCTTGAAACACGTGACGTCCGCGGCGGCGCCGTTGGACGGTGAGCTGGCCGAGGCGTGCGCCAAGCGGCTCGGGTTGCACGCCGTACTGCAGGCCTACGGGATGACCGAGTTGTCGCCGGGGACGCACGCCGTACCGCAGGACGACCCGGAGCCGCCGCCGGGTGCGGTCGGCAAGCTGTTCCCGTCGACCGAGATGCGGCTGGTCGGTGCCGATGGCAACGATACGGGCGAGGGCGAGATCTGGATCCGCGGGCCGCAGGTGATGAAGGGGTACCTCGGACGCCCGGCCGAGACCGACGCGACCATCGACCCGGACGGCTGGCTGCACACCGGCGACATCGGCCGGGTGGACGCGCGTGGCTACCTGTACGTCGTGGATCGGGTGAAGGAACTGATCAAGTACCACGGGTACCAGGTGCCGCCGGCCGAGCTCGAGGCGGTGCTGCTCACCGACGACCGGATCGCGGACGCGGCCGTGATCGGGGTCAATGCCGACGGCAACGAAGTACCGAAGGCGTTCGTGGTGCCGATGCCTGGTGCCGAGCTGACGGAGGCTGACGTGATGGAGTACGTCGGCGCGCGGGTGGCGCCGTACAAGAAGATCCGGCAGGTGGAGTTCATCGACGCGGTGCCGAAGGCGGCGTCGGGGAAGATCCTGCGGCGTGAGCTCCGGGCCCGCGAGGCCGCGCGTGAGTGAGGTGCTCAAGGCGCCGCAGCAGGACCGTTCGCGGGCGACGCGGCAGCGGTTGCTGGCGGCGGCTGTCGACTCGCTCGCCGAGGTCGGGTACGCCGCGACGACGGTGAGCGTCGTGGCGACCCGGGCCGGGGTGTCGCGCGGGGCCGCGCAGCATCACTTCCCGACCCGGGCCGATCTGTTCGCGGCGGCGGTCGAGTACATGACCGAGGTGCGGTTGGCGGAGATTCGGGCGCAGGCGGCCGCGTTGCCGAGCGGGGCCGGGCGGACCGAGGCGATCGTCGGGATGCTGGCCGACGTGTACACCGGGCCGTTGTTCCGGGCCGCCTTGCATCTCTGGGTGGCGGCGTCGACCGAGGACGCGCTGCGGCGGCAGATCGTCCGGCTGGAGTCGCATGTCGGGCGGCAGGCACACCGGGCGTTGCTGGAGGTGCTGGAGGTCAGCGAGCGGACGCCGGGCGTGCGGGAGACCGTGCAGGGGGTGCTGGACATGGCGCGCGGTCTGGGGCTGGCTGACCTGCTGACCGATGACAGCGCGCGGCGACGCGGGATCGTACGGCAGTGGAGCCGGATCCTGGATCAGGCCCTGCGCGAGCCCGGTGTGTGACCGAAGGCGCGCCGGAACGTGTCGATGAACGCACTGGCCGACGCCCAACCGGTCTGGTGCGCCACTCTGGTGACTGACTCCCCTTCGGCGAGCAGTCTGAGGGCCTCGTGCAGCCGCAACTGAGTCCGCCACTGCGGGAAGGTCATCCCGAGGTCCGCTTTGCACAGTCGACTCAGAGTCCGCTCACTCGCACCTACTAGCCGCCCGAGGTCGGTCAGTGTCCTCGCATCGGCGGGGTCATCGCGCAGCATGTCGCAGACGGCAACCAGCCGTGCATCGCGCGGCGTCGGCAAATAGGTCGGCCGCTGGGGTGACCGCCGGAGCTGATCGAGCAAGACGGCATGCAACCGCCGACGCTCGGCAGACTCATCCTCATCAGAGGTGTAGGTGAGGATCAGTTCGCGGAGCAGTGGGCTGACCACCAGGGCCGATGGAGCCTTCAAGCCGAGCGGGTTCTGCTCCAGTCCCACCGTGTGGAGGGTGGTTTCGCCGTAGGCGCGGTGTTGGTGGATGGTGCCGGCTGGGACCCAGATGGCTCTCGTGGCGGGGACTACCCAACTGCCGGCGTCGGTGGTGACCGACAGGACGCCGCGACCGGCGTACACGATCTGGTGGCGGTCGTGCCAGTGCGCCTCGATGCCGCCGCCGGCCTCGATCGGGCGGTGGCCGGTGGTTGCGGGACGTTGGCGGATTTCCGGCATAGGTTGGCATTTTATCGGAAGCCGGACAGCCCACCCGCGGACGACGATCGAGTGGTGAGAAGACTTCGACCGATCGGACTGATGGCGACCGGCCACGCCTGCGTGGACATCTACCAGGGCAGCGTGCCCGCACTGGTGCCGTTCCTGGTCGCCGAGCGCGGCCTCGGGTACGTCGCCGTGTCCGGCATCACCTTGGCCGCGACCCTGCTCTCGTCGGTCGTCCAGCCGGTGTTCGGCGTACTCACCGACCGGCGTCCGCTGACCTGGCTGATCCCGGTCGCGATGACCACGGCCGGGCTCGGCATCGCCTTGATCGGGGTCGGTCACACCTACTTGCTGACCTGGCTCGCGGCCGCATTGTCCGGGCTCGGCGTAGCGGCGTACCACCCGGAGGCGGCCCGGATGGCCCGCGTCGTGAGCGGCGGCAGCCATGTCGGGATGAGCTGGTTCTCGGTCGGCGGGAACGTAGGGTTTGCGCTCGCACCGGTCCTGGTCACGCCGGTCATCGCCGCCGGCGGGCTGTCGCTGACGCCAGTGCTCGTCGTACCCGCGCTCTTCGGCGCCGCCATCACCTCCTGGGCGATCCGCTCGCGCGTCACCGACGCGGTCACTCGCGGACGGGTCGAAGGGGCCGACGACTGGCCGTCGTTCCTCCGGTTGTCGGCGATCATGATCTGCCGGTCGATCGTGTTCGTCGGTCTCGGCACCTTCATCGCGCTGTACGCCGGCCAGCGCGTCGGCGGCGGTACGACGACCGGCGGCATCGCACTGTTCATCCTGTTCGCGGCCGGCGCGCTCGGCACCTTGATCGGCGGCCGGCTCGCCACCCGGCACGGGCGGGTCCGCACGCTGCGCGCGTCGTACGCCGTCGCCGTACCTGCGATCGCCTGCCTGGTGTTCGTCCCCGGCCCGGCGTTCTTCGGATTCCTCGGCGTGACCGCGATCGCGATGTCGATCCCGTTCTCCCTGCACGTGACGCTCGGGCAGGACTTCCTCCCGGGACGCGTCGGTACCGCGGGCGGGATGACCCTCGGTCTTGCCGTCAGCATCGGCGGGGTCGCCACCCCGGTCCTCGGCACGATCGCTGAGCACACGTCACTGCAACTCGCCTTGAGCACGCTGATCGCACTGGTTGTGTGCTGCAGCCTGATCGGGTACGCGATCGCCGAGCCGGTCACCGACGGGCGGCGCGCTCCGCGATCCGGCGGTCGACCTTCGCCGCGAGTTCGTCCGGAGCGCATTCGGCCAGGTGATCGCGAACGAGCAGGTGGATGAACGCGTACTGACCGCGCCCGGTGCGGGCGAGCACGTAGCGGTCGGCGGCGTACCGGAGGAAGGCGCTGCGGTGCCACGGTACGTACCCGGTCCAGCGGAGCAGTGAGTCGTGGAGCAGTCGCGACAGCGGTCCGGCGAGGACAGGTGGCCGACGGCGCCAGGGCTTCGCGGCGACAGTGCCGACCAGGATGCCGGCGACCGCCTCCAGTTGTGGCGATGCCAGGTCCGCTCCGAGGACCAGGGCGACGAGGAATGCGGCGACGGCCCCACCGCCGACCCACGGGTCCATCCGCCATCCCTTGTCGGGTGTGGCGGACAGGTGATCACTGGGCAGCGACTTCACCATCCGAATGGCCTGGGCAATGAGTAGCCCGACCGCCAGTCCACAGGCGAAGGCAGTGCCGTCGCCGAGGCTCAGCGTGATCCAACTGGCCGCCACCACCACGGCCAGCCGCAGGGCGAGCAGCAGCCGACGCGAGTTGTCGTGGAAGATGACGAACTCGACGGCGTACGAGCCGGCGATCACGACAGCTTCCACAGTGAGCGCAACCTTGGCTGTCAGTAGTTCGACCAGACCCAGCGCGGCTACGGTCACCAGGACGGTGACCGCTGTGCTCGACAGCAACACCAGGGCGAACAGCAGCCCGCGGTCCGGTGCGCTTCCGGTCAGCCGCTGCCATGGGTGCGGTCTCAGATGGACGAGCAGGAGAGTGGCTCCGGCAACAGCCAATCCGGCGAGTGCGCCGTACTGCGCGATCATGACCAGCGTGGCGCCCGCAGTGAGTGCGGCAAACAGCGCCGGTAGGCAGACCGCGTGCGTCAGGTAGTCCACGTCCGGCAGCGACAATCCGAACCAGCCGTTCGGTGTCATCCACCGCGGTACGGCGGTACGGTCGCCCGCACGGCTGCGCGTCCACCACGCCAGGCACCACAGCCGTCGTACTGCGGTCTTGGAGTCGTACTGCCTTGCAGTCTTGCGATTCCGGGCCAGGACCTCGCAGATGTAGGTGTCGAACAGCTCACGCCGCTGGTCGGCGACCCCACCGGCGAGCACGTCCTCCGGAGCCCGGCCCTGGTACGCCAGGATCATGACGTTGAGCATCAGCGGTGAGTTGACCAGATCCCAGAGCTCGTCGTCCTGCTCGATCGCTGTCCGAGCACCGTCCAACGCTGTGCCGACCGCGGCGAAGTAGTCGAGCACCTGTTGTCTGGTGAGCGGTCTGATGTGCACAGCGCCGTACAGCTTGAGCTGGTGGGGGAGGCGTTCGTAGTCGTGCGTGCGGCAGGTCACTGCGACCTGGCCGACCAGATAGTTGCGGCGCAGCTCCTCCAGGACCGGTGCAAGTTTGGCGCGGTCCGGTTCGTCGATCTCGTCGAGACCGTCGAGCAGGAGGGCCAGACGGCCGTCGCGCAACCAGGTACGTCCAACCGGTGCTGGGATCCCGTAGCGGTCGCTGAGCTCGTACAGCAACCAGCGGACGAAGGCAGCGAGCAGTGCGCTGTCGGCCGGGTCGTCATCGCTCTGGCGGGTCGACGGTGCGGTCCAGCCGGCCAGATCGACCAGGACCGGGATCGGCAGGTTCTCGTCGGCGTGTGCTTGCTCGGAGAGGTTCCGGGCGAGCTCCAGGAGCAGCGTGGTCTTGCCGGCGCCCGGTGCGCCGAGAATCAGCATGGAGTCCTGGAGTTCGTCGAAGACGTTCGCGATGTCCGCCTCGTTCGGCACCCGCCTCGGCGCGTGGTCGAGCGGCTGGACCAGCAGATCGTACGGACGGACCACCGCGTCCGGGTGCTCGTCCAGAGCCAGTGCGATACGGGTCCGCGACGCGAGTGAGCCGGCCCGGCGCTCGGACAGGTAGCGGTCGATACGGGCGAGCGCGTTCGGGCGGTTGCGCGGCTGGTCTGCGCTGCGGCTGGAGACGACCGGAAGCCGGCGGCTGCGGACCTCGATCATCGCGGTGACGATCGCGGCCGCCCACAGGACTCCGGTCAGCGGCCAGGCCCAGCCGACGTACGGCTCGAGGAAGGCCGGCGCGGTCCCGCCGGTGCCCACGTTGATCGCGATCGGCAGCAGGACCAGCGTGAGCGAGACGGTCACCACGAGCACGACGGCTCGCACCAGACCGTCCCGCATCCTCACCCCCCGGAGCGTAACGGTCCGTGAGCCCACCGTCCCTGCTGCGCGCGTCGCCGTCCAGCAGGCGATCAGCGCGTGGGGGAATTGTTGTCAGATCACATACATTAATCACTGATATGACTACTGAGCGGATCGACCGGACGAGTGTGGGGCTTCGGTCCGAGCGGGGACCGATCCTGCTGGCGGTGATGCTGAGCGTCGGGCTGGTCGCGATCGACGCGACGATCCTGGCCACCGCCGTACCGTCCGTCGTCGACGACCTCGGCGGGTTCACGCAGTTCCCCTGGCTGTTCTCGATCTACCTGCTCGCGCAGGCCGTGTCGGTGCCGATCTACGGCAAGCTCGCCGACCAGCGCGGGCGGAAGCCGATGATGCTGCTCGGCGTCGGGCTGTTCATCCTCGGGTCGGTGCTCTGCGGGTTCGCCTGGAGCATGCCGGCGCTGATCGCGTTCCGGCTGATCCAGGGGCTCGGCGCGGGGGCGATCCAGCCGATCGGGATGACGATCGTCGGCGACATCTACACGGTCGCGGAGCGGGCCAAGGTGCAGGGCTACATCGCCAGCGTCTGGGGCATCTCGTCGTTCGTCGGACCGACGCTGGGCGGCGTGTTCTCGGACTACATCTCCTGGCGGTGGATCTTCTTCGTGAACATCCCGCTCGGGATGGCGGCCGCCTGGGTGCTGGTACGCCGGTTCCAGGAGAAGGTCGCGACCAAGACCAGCCACCAGATCGACTACGCCGGCGGGATCCTGCTCGCGGTCGGCGGTTCGCTGCTGCTGCTCGGGCTGCTCGAGGGCGGCGTGATGTGGGACTGGGATTCGACGTCGAGCATCGTGATCCTGGCCGCAGCCGTCGTCCTGCTGACCACGTTCGTCCTCGTCGAGCGCCGGGCCGCCGAGCCGATCCTGCCGTTGTGGGTGCTCGGGCAACGAGTACTCAACTCGGCGAACTCGGCCGCGTTGCTGATCGGGTTGCTGATGATCGGACTGTCGACGTACGTGCCGCTGTATGCGCAGAGCGTCCTCGGTACGTCGGCACTTGTCGCCGGATTCGCGCTGGCAGCCATGACATTGGGCTGGCCGATCGCTGCTTCGTTTGCCGGACGGATCTATCTGCGCGTCGGCTTCCGCACCACGATGCTGATGGGCGCGATCATCGTCGTACTCGGCTCCGGACTGCTGCTGACGGTCGGGTCCGGCAGTTCTGTGCTGCACCTGGCCGCGGCGTGCTTCGTGATCGGCGTCGGCCTCGGCTTCTCCGCATCGCCTTCGGTTGTGGCGGCACAGTCGTCGGTGGACTGGCAGACGCGTGGCGTGGTGACCGGCGCCAACATGTTCTCCCGCTCGGTCGGCAGCGCGGTCGGTGTCGCGGTATTCGGTGCCGTGGCCAACGGTGTGGTGGCTGCCCGTCTCGGCGGCGACCACGAGGACCTGGAGAAGCTGCCGAGCGACGTCCTAGCCCCTGCGATCCACGACGTGTACTACGGCGCCGCGATCGCCGCCGTACTCCTGGTAGCCGCCGTCACCTTCATGCCGAACCGCGTCGCCGAACGCCCCCTGGCCAACCGCTGATCCCCTTGTGCGGCTGCTAGACGCAGCACATACTCCGAACTGGGGGGCGGGGGCATGAGCGGATCGGAAATTGTCAGCGTCATCACGTATGCCGGGATGGCGGCATCGGTCGTGATGGTCATCAGCGTCTTGCGGTTGCACGGGCACGCGTGGCAACGGGCGGGACGACGCAAGTGGCTCTGGGCTTTGTTGCCCGTGGTCACCTACTTCATGTTGCTGAGCATCCCGGTCGCGCTGTGGTATTACGTCGCGATCCGGCCGTCGGTCGCACGAGCCGACGCGGACTGTATCGCGAGGCGCAGAAGCCGCCGCGCCGGACGCCTCCAAGCATCGCCACCAACCGCGCAACAACCGGAAGCGCCGATCTCGGACGAATGGTTCACTTCGCCGAAGAAGCAGGCGTGCACATGTGACGGCGGCAGAGTGATGTGCTGGAACTGCAGCGGACATCCGGCTATGCAGGACGCCAACGAGAACTGGCACTACTGCTCGTCCTGCAGTGGGGGATACACGACCTGTCTGACATGCGGAGGCACCGGCTATCGGTAGTTGCCGTCGGTCTAGGTTGGTTGTATGCGTGCGGTCGACTGTGTGGGTGCTCTGATCCGGGACGAGCGGCATCGCGTCTATCTGCAGCGGCGTACGGCTGCGCGTCGGTTGTTTCCTGAGACCTGGGACATCGTCGGCGGGCATCTGGAGCCGGGTGAGACGCCGGAGGAGGCGTTGGCGCGGGAGGTCGAGGAGGAGACCGGCTGGAAGGTCCGCGACATCGTCTGGCCCGTCGCCGACTGGGAGTGGGAGTGGCAGGGCCGGGTACGGCGGGAGCTCGACTACCTGATCACCGTCGACGGGGACCTCAGCCGGCCCCGGCTCGAAGCCGGCAAGCACGACGCATCAGCGTGGGCCGGACCGGACGACCTGGACCTGTTGATGGTGAACCGGACCGACGGCGACCGCCGGCTTCGGGACCTGGTGGCGCACGCGGTCCGGACCAGGTTCACCGACCGCCTCCGACTCGAGCCGATCACCGGACCCAACGGTGTCCTGCCCGGACATGCGGCGGACCTGGCGGAACTGTTCGCCGATCCGTGGGTGGCCCGCTGGTACGACGCCCACTGGTCACCGGAGCAGATCGCGCAGCAGGTCGCGAACATCCAGGTGGGTTGGGAGCGGGACTCGGTCAACAAGTGGATCGCGTACGAGAGGTCGGGTGCGCTGGCTGGTCGGGGCGGACTGTCCCGCATGCCCGCTGACTCGCCGGCCGTCGCAGCCATCACCGAGCTCGTCGGACCGGAATGGGCGGCCGACCGGCTCGAGCTCGGCTGGGCCTTGAAGGAGTCGGCGCGTGGACGCGGGCTCGCGAGCGAGATCGGCCGCGCCGGGCTGGACTTCGCCTTCAGCACGCTCGGCGCCCAGGCCGTCATCGCCTTCACCGAGCGCGTCAACACCGCGTCCCAAGCGGTGATGAAGCGGCTCGGGATGCGGTACGCCGGTGAGATCCGCGCGGAGGGCTGGGCGGAAGGCTCACCCGACGTACAGCCCGATGCGCCGTTCGCCGTCTATGTCGCCGATCCGTCGGTACGGCGGCACGAGGTGGACGAGGTCCTCGCCGCAGCGACCCAGTGGGCGGAGGGTCAGCCCGAGGTCCGCGGGTTGGCGATGGTCGGATCCTGGGCGCGGGATGCGGCTCGGATGACCTCGGATGTGGATCTGGTCCTGTTGACCGACGTACCGGAGAAGTATCTGGCGGACGACGAGTGGCTGACGGCGTTCGGGGCTGTTGCCGTCGTACGGCGGCAGCAGTGGGGCCCGTACTTGACAGAGGTCCGGATCGCGCGGGCGTCCGGTCTCGAGATCGAGCTCGGTGTCACGGCGACGGCCTGGGCCAACCTCGATCCGGTCGACGCTGGCACCCGGCGAGTGGTCAGCGACGGGATGCGCATCCTGCACGACCCGGACGGGACCTTCGCCGACCTCCAGCGCGCCTGCCGCGGACCCGAAGCGGACATCTAATCTAGCGGTCCAACGCGGTCACGAAGCGGGCGAGCAGGTCCGCGAACACCTTTCGTTCGTCGGCCGTCCAGTCTTCCATCGCCGCGGCGAACCGCTCCCGGCGGAAGCCGTGGACGACATCCAGTTGCCGCCGGCCGTCCGCCGTGAGCACAAGGTTGGTACGACGGCCGTCCGCCTGGTCGGCCTCCCGCCGTACCAGGCCGGCCGAGACCGCGCCGGCGACCAGCTTGCTCGCACGGGGCTGGCCGCAGACGATCGCGGCGGCGCTGGCGCCGTTCCTGAGCGGCGACCCGGCCGAGCTCGCCACGGTGACGAATCCGCTGGTCGAGCGCGAGTGGCTGACCGGCGACGAGCTGACGGCGGCCGGGTCGCATGCCCTGGCGGACCTCGAGACCAAGGTCCGGGCGCAGCGCCGGAAGGTCACTGCGGGCATCTCCGACGAGGAGTACCTGGCCACCGTCGGCATCCTCAGACAGATGGCGCGGAACCTCGCCGGCTAAGAGGCTTCGAGTGTGACCGCCCAGGCGCGGCGGTCACACTCGAAGCCGGCCACCTCAGGGGGAGGCTCCCGGTGAGGTGACGGGGGCCTCCGGTGTCCTACCGCCCAGGACACTGGTCCCTGCCTGGCCCGAGGTGTCGGCCAGGAGGTGGTTGGAACGGCTGGGCGGCGGCGATACAGGGAACTCAACCGCCAAGCCCAGCCGGGTACGGGAGGGCGGTGCGGTCCGGAGCTGAGGAGTGCTCCGGACCGCACCTCGGTTTCGTCCGGGAGCTGAGGAATGCCCCGGACCTTCCAATGCTGCCCCTGAGCGTGAGGAGACCCCAGGGCGCAGCGGACCGGGTCTGAGGAGGACCCGGACGCCTCAAGGTGGTGCGGCTTCTACGGATGTTTCAGTCAGTGGAGTCGAGCGGGCCGAGGAGGTCGTTGGTGACCTTGAGACCGGCAAAACGGCGCCGCATTGCGTGTTCGTAGCGGGCCGCCAGCGGCGCCTCCGCGACGTACTGTGCGATCACGTGCTCGCCGAACCAGACCCGAACTCTGCGCCGGTGCTGTCTCGACGTCACTTCCGCGATGCTCACTACTTCTCACCCCGTAACTCTCAGGCCTTGCAACCAGTTGGACTTACTGGTTGTCATGGCAGTAATGGTGCACGAGCCCACCGTGACCGCTCTAGGACCTGGACCGGACCTTTGCCGGACCTCTTCCGGTCCTCTGACGGACATCTGGGGGACAGCACCTTGTCGTGGGGCATGAGTCGAGACAACGTCTGTACTGACGTGAACGGGAGGAACGATGGCGGGTAGGTACGCGCCAAAGACGGTCCTGGCGCACATGATCCAGCGCCGGAACCAGACCTACTCCGAGATCGTCGCCGAGTTCGTCGAGCTGGGTGGAACCATCACCGAGCGGCACCTGCGTCGGCTCGCATCGGGCGAGCGCGCAGGGACCACTCCTCAGACCCGGCGCACCCTGCAACGCATGTTCGGCAAGCCGGTCGAGGAGCTCCTCGCACCGTTCGTGCCCGAGCAGGCCGCCCAGGTGGTGCCGGCACCTGCCGCGAGTGGACGGATCACGACAGGTAACGAGATGGAGGTTCTCGACATGGCTGCCAGCCGCGCGAGGGCATTTGCCCTCGCGGCCCAGTCCGGCCTCGGAAGCGAGGCTATGGAACAGGTGTACGCCGACGTGCGCCATGCCGCCCAGGCGTATCCACAGCGCCCACTGCCGGAGATCCTCGGCCAACTGGTCGAGACGCAGGACCTGGTGTTCGGTCTGCTGGAGAGCCGCCAGCGCCCGGAGAACCACCGCCAGCTGTACTTCCTGGCCGGCGTCACCGGCGGTCTGCTCGCCAAGGCCTCCCACGACCTCGGCAACCCACACGCAGCGCTGACCCAGGCGCGGACCGCGTTCATGTGCGCCGACAACGCCGACCACCACGGCCTGCGCGCCTGGGTGCGCGGCCTGCAGTCGCTGGTCTCCTACTGGGCCGGCAACCCGCACGACTCGGTGCGGTACGCGCAGCTCGGCGCCGGGTACGCCGAGCAGGCCAACAGCACCACCAGCGTCTGGCTACCGGTCAGCGAGGCCCGCGCCTGGGCCGCGCTCGGCAACCCCGAGGCCACCCGGGCCGCGCTCGAGCGGGCCGAAGAGGCGTGGAACTCGGTCCACAACGACGACCTGGACGACATGGGCGGCCTGTGCACGTTCGGCCGCAACCGCCAGCTGTACTACGCCGCCGACGCGCTCGCCCAGCTGCCCGGCGAGGTCGAGCAAGCCCAGCGGTACTCCAGCCAGGCAGTCGACGCGTACACCGACCAGAACCACCCGGAGTGGGCTTTCGGCGACGCTGCCGGCAGCCATGCCGCGATGGCGATCACGCGGATCGCGAGCGGTGAGCTGGACGGCGCGGCGGACGCGCTCGCTCCGGTGCTGACGCTGCCGGCCGAGCGCCGGATCAACGGCGTGGTGCACTCGGCCCGCCGGGTCCACCAGGCGCTGCGGCAGTCCGGGCGAGCGGACGACGCCCGGGAGCTGCAGGAGGAGATCGAGACCTTCACCCGGACGCCGATGCAGTCCTATCCCCGGTAGCCTGCGCGAATGGATTCGCTCAGCGGCCAGCTGACTACTTTACGTGACTTTCGAACGACCGATCTCGACGACTATCTGGCGATAGCCGGCGATGACCGGGTCACGACCTGGATGGCGTTCGACAGCTACGACCGGGCCAAGGCCGAGCAGAACCTGGCCGGTATCGTCCAGCGGTCCGCGCAGGAGGACCGACCCGATTACATGCTCGCCGTCACCCGTCCGGACGACGACCATGTGATCGGGTTCGCCCGGATCGCACCGAGCGGCGCCTGGGGAGCGAAGCTCGGCTACGCGATCGGCGCGGACCACTGGGGTCACGGCTACGCGACGGACGCCGCCCGGGTGCTGCTGAGGTTCGCCTTCGGCGACCTGGGGCGGCACCGGGTGACCGCCGCGATCGGCCCCGAGAACGAGGCCTCGATCGCGGTCGTCAAACGCCTCGGCTTCACCTACGAGGGCCACCTCCGCGACCACGTCTTCACCAACGGCGACTGGCGCGACTCCCTGCTCTACTCGCTGCTGCAAGGCGAGTACGCCGGCTGACCGAAAGCCGTCATGTCCGGCATCTGCAGGTGCGTTTTGCTGTACGGTCCTGACAGATCAGGTACGACAAGTCCATGCCCTTGTCGAGAACGATCCGGAACCGAATACCACTCCTGCTCACCGGTGCGTTGGTGCTGTCGGCGGTCACCACTGCCGGCGCGACGTCCAACGCCAACGCGCAGCCACCGCCCACGCCCGGTCTCAGTGCTGCACCCCGGGCAGCCCCCCTCACCGCGCCGGCCACGATCACCCTGCTGACCGGCGATCGCGTCACGCTCACCCCGGACAAGAGCGGTGCGCCGCACGTCGACGTACGCTCGCGGGACGGCCGGACGGGGACCCGCGGGTACACGATCCGCAGCGACAGCGGCAGGATCAGCGTCGTGCCGCACGAGGTCGCGAGCCTGGTTCCCGCCGTACTCGATCCTGAGCTGTTCGACGTGACGAGCCTGGTCGAGATGGGGTACGACGACGCGCACCGGGCAGACCTGCCGGTCATCGTGCGCGAGGCCCCTGGTGACCGGACGATGGCGAGCACCGGGTTCACGGCGACCCGCGACCTCGCCAGCGTGCACGCCACCGCCGGCCGGATCGCGAAGTCCCGTACGGCGTCGCTCGGCGCGGCCCTGACCGCAGCCGCGACCACCTGGACGACCAAGGTCTGGCTGGACGCCGCCGTACACGGCGACTCGACCGACACCGGCGAAGCCACGCCACGGGACGGCTACCTGGACCAGATCAAGGCTCCAGCCGCCTGGCAGCGCGACCTGAACGGGAAGGGCGTCAAGGTCGCGGTGGTCGACTCGGGGATCGACACCGGCCACCCGGCGCTGGTCGGCAAGGTGACCGCGGCGGCCGACTTCACCGGCGAGGGCACTCAGGACGACCTCGGCCACGGGACGCACGTCGCCTCGTTGCTGGCCGGCAACGGCGCCGGGTCGGACGGCGCCCGGCAGGGTGTCGCACCCGGTGTCGAGCTCGTCTCCAGCAAGGTCCTGAACGGTCAGGACGAGGGCACCACGTCGGGCATCATCGCCGGGCTGGAGTGGGCGGCCGCGCAGCAGCCCGATCTCGTCAACGTCAGTCTCGGCGGTTTCGCGCCCCGGTACAGCGAGGACCTGCTGGCCGAGGCCGTCGACGGGTTGACCGCGAGCAGCGGCGCGTTGTTCGTAGTTGCCGCAGGCAACAGTGGGTCGTCGTTCCCGACGCCGTACTCGATCGAGACTCCCGGGACGGCCGCGTCCGCCCTCACGGTCGGAGCGGTCGACGGCACCGATCACAAGGCCTCGTTCTCCAGCGAGGGGCCGACCTGGTCCTACCTCCAGAAGCCGGAGATCTCGGCACCCGGGGTGGGCCTCCTCGGGGCCCAGGCGGGTGCGCGCGACGGCGATCTGTATGTCGCACACTCCGGGACGTCGCAGGCGACCTCGCTCGTCACCGGCTCGGCCGCACTGCTGCTGCAGCAGCACCCTGACCTGACCTGGCAGCAACTCAAGGCGCGACTCAGCAGCGCGGTCGACGACACCGGTGTGTACACGTCGTGGTCCGGCAGCGGGCGACTGAACCTCGCCACCGCCACGTCGGCGGGCCTGACGGCGGACGTGGGCGTCGTCGACTTCGGTGCGATCCGCCACCCCGACGACGCGAAGCAAACCCGCACCATCACTCTCACGAACCCCGGGAACATGCCGGTCGCAGTCACGGCCGCCGACCACGAGGTGCGCTCCGGAGTCGGCACACCGGCGTCCGAGTCTGCCGTTGTCGTGTCGCCGGCCGCCGTCACCGTCCCAGCCGGCGGTACGGCGAGCCTGACGGTCACGCTCGACCCCGCAGCCGTCACCGACGACCTCTGGCAGGGATCGATCGACCTGCTCGCCCCCGACGGCAAGGAACTCCTGCGCCTGGCCTTGAACGCGTACGACGAGCCGCCGATGTACGACGTGTCCGTCCAGGTCCTCGACCGCGACGGGAAGGCCGTGTCCGGCGGATGGGTCAACGCGTTCAACAGCGCCAACGGCGGCTTCGTCCAGTTCACCCTGGACGATCAGGGTCGCTCAACCCGCAGGATCCCTCCCGGTGAGTGGAGCATGTACAGCTGGGTGACCACCGACGACACACTCGCCCTGACCGGCGGCCCCGATCTCACCGTGGCCGGGGACACGGCGTTCACCCTGGACGCCCGCAAGGCGGTGCGGCTGAACGTCCCGGTGGTCGAGGGTCAGCCCACCGAGCCGACCGCGGCCGCCGTCACGGCCCTGCGCGCCTCCGCACCGTCGCAGTGGCAGGCCGAGGATCTCTACCCGAGCATCGAGGACGTCACCGCCGGGAGGATCTACGTACAACCGACCGCGGCCCCGAAGCACGGCATCACCGAGACCGTGACCCGATGGCAGCTGGCGTCCGCGGCGAAGAAGTCCCACTCCGACGATCCGGACCTGTACGAGGTCTACCAGACCGCGAACCACTTCACGGTGCCGCTGGCCAAGAACCTCGACCGCAAGACCGTCCGGGCGATGGCACGGGTCGACACGACGTTCGGCGGTGTCTGGGGTGGTGGCGCAGTGGGTGTGGCCCGCGGCTCGGCGAGCACGCTGACCACCTTCGGCGGGTCGATCTGGCAGGCCGTCAAGACGCCGTCGCACCGGATCGAGATGCTGTCGGCGGGCCCGGGCATCCAGTGGTGGCAGTGTCTGGATCTGCCGTCCACCGGCGAGAGCGGCGTCTGCGACAACCCGTACCGGACCTACCAGCCAGGTGAGAAGGTGCGCTCGGTCTTCGGTACGGCGATGCATCCGCAGCTGACCGAGAGCGACATCTACGCGGGCCAGTTCAACATCCAGGTCGGGGTGGCCGATCCCGGACATCTCGGTGTGCTCGATCTGTCGCGGTTCCCGGAACACCGGCTCGCGCTCTACCGCAACGGCAAGCCGATGGGAGAACTCAACGAGACCTCCGGTTTCTTCAACGTGCCCGATGGCACCGCACGCTGGCGGGTGGAACACAGCTGGAAGAGCGATCAGGTCCCGTCCTCCACCGAGGCGAAGACCAGCTGGGAGTTCACCGCGAAGCCACCGGCGGAGGGTGAGAACCCGGTCATGCCGCCGATGCTCCGGCTCGACTACGACCCGTCCGTGTCACTCGACGGCAGTGCGCCGGCGTGGCGACCGCTGACGTTCGACCTGCGAGCCGGATACCAGCCGGCCGCGACCACCTCGACGATCAAGTCCGCCCGGCTCTGGGTCTCGCCGGACCGTGGCAGGCACTGGACTCCGGCACCCCTGATCCGGACGAAGGACGGCTACCGGACCATCGTGGCTCCCTGGTCCCTGTTGCCCGGCCACAGTCTGTCGGTCCGTGCCACGGTGACCGACAAAGCCGGCAACTCGATCGATCAGACCGTCCTGGATCTGGTGCCTGTGCACTGAGTCAGGATCAGAAGGCCCGGGGTCACATCTGTGATCTCGGGCCTTCTGACGCAGACTGGTCGTATGGCCGCCACCAGTGCTGGATCGTTGACTCCGCTGCGGGACGGTTTGGCGCGGATGATTCTGACGAAGGTCGCCGGTCCGGACCCGCACGCTGAACGCGACCGGGTGCACAACACTCCCGGACCGCGCTGGTTCGGGCCGGAGCGACCGATCCGGCGGGTACACGGTGACGCGTCGATGTTTGCCGGCGGACTGCGGGCGCTGCTGCTGCAGTCCCTGCACCCGCTCGCGATGGCGGCGGTGGCGGCGCACTCCGGTTACCGCGGCGACCCGTGGGGCCGGCTGCGCCGGACCAGCTACTTCCTCGCCATCACGACGTACGGCGCGATCCCGGCTGCGGAAGAGGCGATCGAGCACGTCAGGTCGGTGCACGAGCGGGTCCGGGGCACCAGCCCGGACGGAGTGAAGTACCGGGCGTCCGACCCGCACCTGCTCAAGTGGGTGCATGTGGCGGAGGTGGACAGCTTCCTCGCCGCCCACCAGAGGTACGGCGCGCATCCGCTCGACGCCGACGAGCAGGACCAGTACGTCGAGGACACCGCGCTCGTGGCCCGCAGGCTGGGGGTGATCGACCCGCCGACGACGGTGGCCGAGCTGCAGCAGCTGCTGAAGGAGTACCAGCCCGAGCTGCGCGGTACGACGGAGGCTCGGCAGGCAGCCCGGTTCATGCTGGTGCACCCACCGGTCCCATGGACGGTCCGCCCGGCGTACGGCGTACTCACGGCTGCTGCGGTCGGACTGCTCCCGTGGTGGACCAGACTGCCGCTGCGGCTCCCGTACCTCCCGCTGGCCGAGCGGACCGTCGTACGAGCAGCCGGAAACGGCCTCACCAGAACCATCCGCTGGGCTCTCGCATCACCAACACTGGCAGAAAGCGGCGCGGAGGTATGAGCCGCCGGTAAGAGGACGTCTGGGCGCAGAGAGCCCAGATGTCCTCTAAGTTGTTCTCGTGCCGCTGCGTCCTCATCGTCCGCTTCCCCTGGCTACGCCGGCGGGAGTCGCGGTGCTGACCAAGATTCTGACTCAGGGGCCGATCCCGCGGGTGGAGATCGCGCGCCGGACCGGGCTGTCGCAGGCCGCTGTGACCAAGGCAGTGGCACCGCTGATCGACTCCGGGTTCGTCACCGACCAGGCGGCCGCTCCGGTCGAGGGAGATAGCCAGATCGGTATCGGGCGACCGGTCAGCCCGCTGACCGTCGTACCGAGCAGCGTCTCGGTGATCGGCGTCAAGGTGACTCCGACGAGCCTGATCGGTGTCACCACGGACTTCACCGCGGGCATCCTGAACATCCGGCACGAAGAGCTGGACGACACCGGCCCGGAAGTGGTGATCGACCGCGTCGCCGCCCACGTGAATGCGCTGATCGGCTCACTGAAGTCCGGTACGGCGGTGGCAGGTCCGCTGGCCGGTATCGGGATCGCGGTGTCGGGTGATGTCGACGCGGCCCACGGCGTGGTGCGGGACTCGCCGCTGATGGGCTGGCGCGGCGTACCGGTCGCGGAGCTGCTCGGCGAGCGGGTGCGGGTGCCGATCGTGGTGTCGAACGACGTGCGCGCGCTGACCGTGGCCGAGCACTGGTTCGGCGTCGGGGTGAACGCTGACTCGTTCGCGGTGGTGACGATCGGCTCCGGCATCGGGTGCGGGCTGTACATCAACGGCGAGGTCGTGTCCGGCGCGTACGGCGTCTCGGGCGAGCTCGGCCATCTGCCGCTGGCACCGGGCGACCTGGTCTGCACCTGCGGCCGGCGCGGGTGTGTGGAGACCGTCGCTTCGTCGGACGCGATCCTGGCCCGGACCCGCGAGACGACCGGGCGGGCGGACCTCGACCTGGCGGGCGCGATCAAACTCGCCCACGAGGGCAACCTGCAGGCCCGGGAGGCGTTCGACCGGGCCGGCGAGGTGATCGGCTCCGCGCTGGCCGCGATGGTCAACCTGGTCGGCCCCGAGCTGGTGGTGATCGCCGGCGAGGGCGTGGCGGAGTACGACCTCTACGAGGAGCGGATGCGGCGTACCTTCGCCGAACACGCCTTCGGCGCCGCCGGCGACTGCCGCCTGATGCTCCGCTCCCACACCTTCGACGACTGGGCCCGGGGCGCGGCCGCCACGGTCATCCGCTCGTACGTCCGCGGCGAACCACCGCTGCACCGCTGACCGCAGCCCGGACCGTTGAGGGGTTGACCCCCGAGGTGGTCGGTTGCCCACCCGGATTCTCAGGGGGCAACCGTCCAGCTGTGGGGTTGACCCCTGAGACGTCCGTCAGCTCCGGGCGGCGGCGAGGATCTTGCGCCAGACCTTCTTGTACGACTCGAGGCCGTCGGCCGCGAGCGGGCCGGTGGGGCCGGCGGTGATGGAGACGCGCTCGGGGATGGTGCCCCAGACCGGGATGCCCTCCTCGGCGTACTGCTGCATCGCCTCCTGGTACGAGCGGGTGTACGTGCGGGCCGAGCAGATCACCAGGCCGGCCGGCACGTCGTCCGGGACCAGCTCCATCACGGCCTTCACCCGGGGTGTCTCGACGCCGCCGACACGGGTCGGGATGATCACGATCCTGGCCCGTTCGAGGGCCTTGTTCAGCAGGCGTTCGTGCGACGGCGGCATGTCGACGATGCCGATGCCCTCCGGCGGCACCTTGTCCAGCGCCTTGTTCAGCAGGCGCTCGGTCGGCGCCTCCGCGATCTCGATCCGGTTGAGTTGTTCGTCCTCGGACTCCGCGATCCAGTCCGCGGCGCTGCCCTGCGGATCGGCGTCGATCAGAGTGGATGTACGACGGTTGGAAGATGCCAGCGCGGCCAAGTACACCGACGTGGTTGTCTTCCCGACCCCGCCCTTCAGTGCAGCTGTCACGATGATCATGAACAGAACTTACCCGGTTTTGTCCGATTTCCGGCGTGTCTTCGGCGTTGCCTTCGAACATCGTGATAGTTGCCCCCGGCCCATGAGAACAAGCTCAAGCCCACTTCAGCCCAGAATCCTTTCCCCGGGTCCTCGCCTCTTACTCCTGTATCGCACCCGACCAGGAGGTCCCCATGACCGTCACCCTGACCATCGCCGCCGCTGTCGTGGTGGTGCTGCTCGGCACCTGCAGCTTCGTCGTCCTGCGTCGGCGGACCCGTGGCTGACCTCGACGAGCAACTGATCCGCGCCGCCCAGAACGGCGACGTCGACGCGCTCACCACGGTCGTCGCCGGTGCGCACCCGACCGTACGGCGGTTCGCGCGGAGCCTCTGCGCGACGCCGGAGGACGCCGAGGACGCGGCACAGGAGGCGTTGATCATCCTGTACCGCAAGATCGGGATGCTCAGGGCAACCGGTGCACTGGCGTCGTGGATGTTCCGCATCGTCCGCAACGAGTGCATCCGGCGTACCCGCATGTTCCTCCGGGAGCAGCCGGCTGTGCGGGATCTCGCGACGTTGTCGGCCGAGGAGGAGGTCATCCAACGACTGGAGGCCACCGCGGTCGCGATGGCGATCGCCGACCTCCCGGCCGATCAGCGCTGCGTGCTGGTCATGCGCGACGTCCAGGGCCACAGCGGACCGGCGGTCGCCGCGGCGCTGGGGCTGAGCACGGCCGCGATGAAGTCCCGGCTGCACCGGGCCCGAAGTACCGTGCGTCAGACCCTGGACGGTCAGCTATGACGTTCGCGAGTACGTCGTTGCCACGCCATCTGATCCGTGGCGCCATCGGCTTCAGCAGCCTGATCGGCGCAGTCGCCCTGGTGCCGCTCGTGGGGCCGGTCAGCCTGCTTCTGTTGCCGGCAGGCTTCCTGGCCCTCCGCGGCTGCCCGACCTGCTGGGTGATCGGCCTGATCGAGACGATCTCCCGTGGCCGGCTCCAGCGCGACTGCGCAGACGGTCAGTGCCGGATCACTTCCCCAGCCAGGCGTCCACCGTCGACTTGTTCTGGTCTACCCACTTCTGGGCGGCCTGGTCCGGGGTGAGTTTGTCGACGGCGATCATCCGGGCCACGGCGTTCTGGTCCTCGTTGGTCCACTTGAAGTTCTTGACCAGGTCGTACGCCGGGCTGCCGGAGTCGGCGAACTTCTTCGAGACGATCTTGTCCAGGTCGTACGGCGGGTAGTCGCAGGCGACCTTCGCCGGGTCGGCGTCGCAGCCGGCCTTGTACACGGGCAGGTTGATCTTGACCAGCTTGACCTCGTTGAAGAACCACTGCGGCTCGTAGAAGTACGCGAGCAGCGGCTTCTTGTTCTTCTCCGCGTCCCGGAACGCCTGGATCAGCGCGGTCTCGCTGCCGCTCTGCACGACCTTGTAGTTCAGCGCCAGGTTCTTCACCAGCGCCTCGTCGTTCGTCACGTACGACGGGTCGCCGTCGAGCAGCTGCCCCTTGCCGCCGGACTCCGACGTCTTGAACAGGGCCGCGTACTTGTTCAGGTTCTTCCAGTCCGTGATGTCCGGGTACTTCGCGGCCATCCACGGCGGCACGTACCAGCCGATGATGCCCTTGACCCCGGTGGATCCGGCCTCGACCGCGACCTTGTCGTCGGTGATGTACTTCTTCTTCAGGTCCTCGTGACCCCAGTTCTCCAGGTTCACGTCCACCTCGCCGGTGGAGAAGCCCTGCCAGGCGATCTCCTCCTTGAGGTTCTTCTCCACGACCTTGCAGCCGAGGTCCTTGGTCGCCACGTAGGAGACCACGGCGGCGTTCGCCTCGTACCCGACCCAGGGGCTCACGGTCAGGTTGAACGTGCCGCAGTCCTTCCCCGCGGCGGCCGGCTTGTCCGCCCCGACCTTCTCTCCACCGCACCCCGCCAGCGCGAGCGCGACCGCCGTCAGCACACCGGCGTACCGGAGCTTGTTCACCGCATATCTCCTCTACCTTGGAAATTCTGGGTACGGCGGGCCGCCGCCTGAGTGATGCGATCGAGCATGACGCCCAGCAGCACGATCGCCAGCCCGGCCGCGAGGCCCTTGCCGTACAACTCGCTCTGCGCGAACCCGGCGGCCACGTCGTACCCGAGCGCGCCCGCGCCGACCAGCCCACCGACGACGACCATCGAGAGCACGTAGATCAGGCCCTGGTTGACCGCGAGCGTGATCGCCCGCCGCGCCACCGGCAGCTGCACCTTGCTGATCACCTGCCAGCTGCTCGACCCGACCGAGTTCGCCGCCTCGACCGTCGCGACCGGCACCGCCTTGATGCCATCGGCAACGATCTTGGTGGTCACCGGTACGGCGAACACCACCGCGGCCGCGATCGCGGTGAACCGGCTGGTCCCGAACAATGCGAGGAACGGCACCAGGTACACGAACGGCGGCATCGTCTGCCCGGCGTCGAGCACCGGCCGGATCCAGGTGTCGACCCGTCGGTTGCGCCCGGCCCATACTCCGAGCGCCAGACCGGCGGCGACGACCACGACGGTGGCGAGCAGCGTCGACGCCAGCGTGACCATGCTGTCGTGCCACACCCCGGTCGCCACCAGCAGCCCCAGGCACACCGCCGCCGGCACGGCGCCTCGCCATCCACCGAGGACAAAGGCCAGCGCGACGACGACCACGGTGACGAGCCACCACGGCGATCCCGTCAGGAGAGCCTCGAGCGGGTTGAGCAGACCGTTCGTGACCGCGTCGCGGACGCCGTACGTGAAGCCGCCGAAGACGTTCTGGACCCAGTCGGTCACGTCCGAGGCGATGACCGCGATGCGCGAGCCGATGTTGACCTGCGACGGGAACTCGGCGGCCCACACGTAGGTCCGGGAGAACCAGATCGCGACGAGCACACCCACCGCCCCGCCCGCGAGCAGGATCCGGCGCCGGCGGTTCGCCGTCCGCCAGGGACGGTCACCGGCCGCGGTCGTCACCCGGTCGAGCACGATCGCGATCACGACGATCGCCAGGCCGGCGTTGAACGCGACGCCGACGTCGAGCGTCTGCAGGGCCTTCAGCACGGTCTGGCCGAGACCGGGCGCGTCGATCAGCGCGGCCACGGTCACCATCGAGAGCGCGGCCATGATCGTCTGGTTGATGCCGACGACAACGGTCGACCGCGACATCGGCAGCAGCACCTTGGTCAGCGTCTGCCCGCGCGTCGACCCGAGCGAACGCGCCGCCTCGACGCTCTCCGGTGGGACCGAGCGGATCGCGTGCGCGGTCAGCCGGACCGCGGGCGGCGCGGCGTAGATCAGGGTGGCGATCGTGGCCGCGGCCGGTCCGATCGCGAAGAACAGCGTCAGCGGCGCGAGGTACACGAACGTCGGCAGCGTCTGCATCAGGTCGAGCACCAGCGTCGCGACCTTGAACGCGCGGTCGGACAACCCGGCCCAGATCCCCAGCGGGATCGCGACCAGCAGCGACAGCAGCACAGCCGCGATGGTGAGCGACAGGGTGTCCATGCTCTCCTGCCACAACCCCTGCAGCCCGACGAATCCCAGCCCTGCGGCGGTCAGCACGGCGACCTTCCAGTTGCCGAACGCCCAGGCGCAGTACGCCGAGATCGCGACCACGCCGAGCCAGCCGATCGCCGGGACCGGGCGATCGAACGACGGCTGGGAGATGAGGTTCTGCAGCAGTACGACGAAGTGGTCGACGGCGATCCGGATCGCGTCGAACAAGACGTTGCCCTGACCCACGTCGTCGCGGTGCTCGGTCAGCCACCGGTGCAGCGCGGTCGTCTCCTGACCGCCGAGAACGAGCGTGTCGATGCCGCGCAGGACGAAGTACGCCGCGACCCAGACGACGAGCAGTACGCCGACGACCACACCGCGACGGGGTCGGCGTACCTCGATCTCGACGGAGCCGGTGATCGACGCCATCAGTTCGTGTCCGCGACGACGGCGAGGATCTCCTCGTCGCCGATCACACCGAGCAGCGTGCCGCCGGCGACGACCTTCACCGGGCGATCGGACTCGAGCACGAGCCGCGTCGCCTCCCTGACCAGCACGTCCGGCCCGAGCTCCGGCCCGTCGAGCGGCTCGTCCGGCCGCGGGTCGCGGACGATCCAGCGCAACGTGAGTACGTCGGCCCGCGGTACGTCGCGGACGAACTGGCGCACGTAGTCGTCGGCCGGCGCCCCGACGAGCTCGTCGCCGGTGCCGAGCTGGACCGCGGCGCCGTCGCGCATCAACAGGATCCGGTCGCCCAGCTTGAGCGCCTCGGACAGGTCGTGGGTGATGAATACCATCGTCTTGCCGACCTCGCGGTGCAGCCGCACCACCTCGGTCTGCATCTCGCGCCGGATCAGCGGGTCGAGCGCGGAGAACGGCTCGTCGAACAGCAGTACGTCGGGGTCGTTCGCGAGCGCCCGCGCCAGGCCGACCCGTTGCTGCATGCCGCCGGACAGCTGCTCGGGGTAGAGCTGCTCGTTGCCGGCCAGGCCGACCAGGTCGATGACCTCCTGGGCGCGCCGGCGCCGGTCCGGCTTGCTCTCGCCGCGGATCTCCAGACCGTACGAGACGTTGTCGATCACCTTGCGGTGCGGCAGCAACCCGAAGTGCTGGAAGACCATCGAGAACTTGCTCCGCCGGAGCGCGCGCAGCCGCTTCTCGTCGGCCGCGCGCAGGTCCTCACCCTCGAAGACCAGGCGGCCGGCGGTCGGCTCGATCAAACGCGTGAGGCAGCGGACCAGGGTGGACTTGCCCGACCCGGACAACCCCATCACGACGAACACCTCACCAGGGGCGACGTCGAAGCTGAGGTCGCGAACGGCCGCCGTACATCCGGTCTTCGCGTACAGCGCGGCGCGGTCGAGCGCGGCGAGGTCGGGACGGCGGGGAACGCGCTGCGCCTTCGGGCCGAACACTTTCCACAGGTCCTGGACGGACAGCAGGGCGTCGGAATCCTGGATGTCGGGGTACTCGAGCTGAGCGGTCACAGGTAAACCCTCGCATCCCCGCCGGCGGACACAACGTGAACCGCGACTGTATCCAACCCACAGTTCGCGGGCGCGGGGCCGGGTGTCTGTCCGATCAGCAAGAACGCGTTAAGTCAGGGCTGGTACGGCGGCGCCTCGCCCCAGCCCCAGTGTGGCACCGGCGCCTTCGGCGGCGGGGTTGCGCCCGGCTGCGAGTTGGCGAGCGCGATGCGGGTGCCCCATTCGATGTACGCGACGAACGCGGACCGGAACTCGGGGTCGTCCGGGAGACCGGCCGGGTCGGCGCTCTGCGCGATCAGGGCCGCCCAGCGCGAGCGCTGCTCCTCGGTCAGCCCGAGGCCGAGGTGGTGCGAGAGCATCGCGGGGTAGCCGCCGAACTCGTCGGTGTACCGGCTCGGGCCGCGGAACACCTCGCCCAGCCAGATCGCCACGTGCTCGCGGTGGTTCTCGCTCATGTGCGCGAACACCGGCGCGAGGATCGGGTCCTCGAGCACCTTGTCGTAGAACACCTCGGTCAGCCGGCGCAGCGCGTCATGCCCGCCGGCCCACTCGTACAGCGTCGGAGTAGTCACGTAATCATGTAATCACGCGAAGAGGGCATCGGCGACCGCCTTGAGCTCGGCCTCGATCCGGGTACCGCCGTCCGCGGTGAACCACAGCACGTTCTGCAGGATCCGGCCCGCCGTCCACCCGAGCGCACGATCCCGGTCGATTCCGGTCACCTCGAGCATGAGGCCGAACCGGTCGCGGATCGCTTGCGAGAGGTCGCCGGTCGCCACCAGATCGTCCCACCGGTTCCATACCGCCGGCATGAGCTCGAACGCCGGGTCACCGGCCAGCGGCTTCGGATCGATCGCCAGCCACGGCCGCCGCGTCCCGGCCATCACGTTGTAGTAGTGCAGGTCCCAGTGCAGCAGGCGGTCACCGGATTCCGGCAGCAACTCGGTCACCTGCGCGACGAACCGCCAGGTCAACGCCTGCTCGGCCGGGTCCGCCAGCATCGGGATCAGCCGCGGCGCATCCTCGATCATCCCGGCCGCGATATCCGACAGCCGACGAATGCCGGGCGGGGCCGGGACGACCATCAGGTGGGTCAGCAGCTCTGCGAGGATCCGGGTCGCCTCGACGTGGTCCGGCAGGTCGTCGAGGGTCCGGGGCTGGAGGCGTTCGAGCAGCAAGGTCGAGGTCGCCGGGTCGTCCTCGAGCACCGCGACGACGTCGTTGTGGTTCCAGGTCCGGAGCGCCAGCGCCTCGCTCTCGCTCTCGTCGTTGACCGACTGCAGCTTGAGCATCGCCTGCGTCCCGTCCCGCCGTACGACGGGCAGGATCAACGACGCCTCGCCACTCAACGCGTCACCGTCGACGGTCAGCTGCCATTCCCCGAGGTACCGCGCCGCGGCCCCCGGGAGCCCGGCCAGCCACTCAGGCGCCTTCGCACTGTGATTCCGGATGAGCTTCGCAGGAATCTCGATCACCCTCGGCACAGTAGGTGGTTGGCGCGAGATGTGCTTGGGTTTTGCTGTGGAGAGCAGGCATCGGCGGGTTCAGGGGATTGTGGCGGTCATCTATCTGGGGATCCCGGTGCTGCTGCTGGTGGCGGTGGGGTTGATCGCGGCGACCGGTTCGCCGGCGGCCTGGATCGGGTGCGTCGTACCGGTGGCGATGCTGGTGGCTGGCGTCGTGTTGCGGCGGCGGCATCGGTACACCCCGCGGTGGTGGCTGGGGGTCGCCGGGTTGTACGGCGGTCTCGCGGGGCTGATGGTGACGCTGTTCCCGCTGGCGGTCGGGGTCTGGTGGCCGGCCGTCCTCGCGCTGCCCGGGCTCATCGTCGGGATCGTCGTCGGTCTGGTGCTTGCCCGCGCGGCGGACCGGGCGCTGCTGGTCCCGTTCGTCCCGGAGCTCGCCGGCACGCCGTACGAACTCGTCTTCCGGCTCCGCGGCATCCCGCTCGCGGCCGTTCTGGTCGGTGCTGACTCGGTCACCATCCAGTCGCATCCGATCCCGCGCTCGGAGCACCAGTTTCGTACGTACCCGCTGAGCGGGATCACCGGCACCTACGAGTTCTCGCTGTCGGGTGACGAGCGGCTCAAGTTCCCGATCGCGGTGACCCACGCGGTGCCCAGTCCGGGCCCGGCCGTGATCCTGCAGGCCGACGGCGAGGACTGGGTCCTTCCGACCAGCCAGTCCAGCACGCTGATCGACGTACTCACCGAACGCCGCGAGATCTAGGCAGCTCGGCCGGGTCTTCTCGGTCCGCGGGTTCTAGGTGCGTTCCTGCTTGGCGGTCTCGGCCTTCTCGGCCTGCCAGCCGTCCTCGTTCTTGCCGAGGCGCCAGTAGCCGGACAGCGACACGCGGTCCCGGGCAAGTCCGCGCTCCTGGTAGAGGTTCTTGCGGATCCGGAGCACGAATCCGGCCTCACCGTGCACGAAGACGTGCGGAGTGCCGTCCGGGAAGTCGAGCGCCTCCACGGCCGCGACCAGGCCGTCACCACGCTCACCGGACGCGGCCGACCGGTGGAACCAGCGAACGTCGGCCTCACCCGAGCCGCCGAACTTCTGCTCCTCGGACTCGTCTCCCACCTCGAGCAGGACGATCGCCCGCGCCCCGGCGGGCAACTGCTCGACCGCCGAGCCGATCGCCGGCAGAGCGCTCTCGTCACCGACGAGCAGGTGCCAGTCGGCCGCCTCGTCCGGTGAGTACGCACCGCCTGGACCGTTGAACCACAGCACGTCACCCGGCTGCGCCGCCGCGGCCCACGGCCCCGCGACACCCTCGTCGCCGTGGTGCACGAAGTCGATCGTGAGCTCGCGCGCGGCCTCGTCCCAGCTGCGGACGGTGTAGGTCCGCATCGTCGGCCAGTGCTCGGCCGGATGCGTCTCGCGCACGACCGCCAGGTCCAGCGGCTCGGGGTACTCGACGCCGTCCTTGCAGAACAGCAGCTTCACGTAGTGGTCGGAGAAGCCGTTGTCGGCGAAGTCGTCGGACGTCAGCACCACGCGGATCATGTGCGGGGTGATCCGCTCGGTCCGGCGGACGACGGCGCGCTTGCAGACGCGGTTACGGCGGGGTGCAGGGCTGGTCACGCGACCACAGTCCTCTCGGGCGGATAAGTTAGGGCTACCTAAGTAAGCCTAACCCACCCGCCCCAAGGACTCAGATGCCGCGGATGTAGAAGACCTTGCTGACACCCGCCTGGTAGTTGTAGCAAAGCGGGAAGTAGACGCGGTACGGGATCAGGCCCTTGTACGCCGGTTGCGCGTTCAGCGTGAACCGTCCGCTGGAGGACCGGATACTGCCCATGGGGCTGACGGTCTTCCACTGCGTGGCACCGTACAGCCGCTGCAGGTACACCTTGCACGACGACGGCGCTCCCGCGACCACACCGTTCACCGGAACGATGGTGCCGACCTTCGCGCTCGTCTTCGACGGCGTCGCGGAGACGACGCCGGGCCGCGCCGGCACGAGCCCGAGTCCGCCGTTCGACGACGGGTTGCCGGGCAGCAGGAGGCAGTTCACGTAGTCGGCCATCGAGGCGGTGTACGACTTGGTGACCGTGCCGGTGACGTCGGTGAGGTTCGAGTAGCCCGGGCCCATGTACTCGGCGCAGGTGTTGTCGTTGCCGAGCACCACGCGGAGCCGGCTGCCGTACGGCCGGCCGGTCTGCGAGTCGGTGACCGCCCACTTGATCGAGTACGGCTTGCCGAACGGCACCACCTTCGGGATCACCGATGCGCTGATCCGCGGGACGTGCGTGCCGGTGACCGCGATCGACGGGCCCTTGAACGGCGTCGGTTCGGTCATGTCACCGCTGCCGGGGAAGAACGGGCCGTGGATCACACCGGTCACCTTGAAGGTGCCGTTGGCCGTCGAGGGCACGTACAGCGGACCGCTCCAGGTCCCGTTCGCGAGCCGCGGCAGACTGGTCGAGAGCAGCGTCGACTCCGAGCCGGATCCGCCGGTGCGTTCGAGGATCACGAGCACCGGAGTCTTCGAGTCCTCCGCATCGGTGAACTTCCCGGTCACCGTGACCGTGACCGCGGCAGTGTTGAGGCCGCTGACCGCGACCGCGGGCTGGTTCATCGCCACCGCGTCGATCTTCAGGTTCGGGTCCGGGCTGGCGTGTGCGGTGATCGGCACCGCCCCGAGCCCCAGTACGACCATTGCGGCAAGCATTCGAAACTTCATGGTTCAGAGCCCCTTGATCGTGAACGACTTGGTGACAGCCGCGATGTACGGCTGACAGGCGGGGAAGTACACCCGGTACGGGATCAGGCCCTTGTACGACGGTTGCGCGTTGACCGTGAACCGGCCGGACTGCCGCACCGTACCGGAGCTGACCGTCTTCCACTGCGTCCTGCCGTACAGCCGCTGCAACTGCACCGGGCAGGACCCGATCATGTTCGCGACCGAGCCGTTGACCGGGACGATCGTGCCGACCTTCGCGCTCGTCTTCGAGGGAACGGCGGCGATGACCGTCGGCCGCGACGGAAACAGCCACTGCCCGACGATGTAGTACGGGTCGGCGTAGATGTGCGCGCAGTTCAGTGCGCCGGCGTCGTCCGCGGTGTACGCCTTGGTGATCACGCCGTTCGTACCGGTCCTGTACAGCGGGCTGCCGCCCTCCGCGCACGGTGCGTCGACGCCGAGGCCGATCGGGATCCGGCTGCCGTACGGCTTACCCGTCGCGGTGTTGGTGACCGCCCAGGTGATCGAGTAGGGCTTGCCGAACGGCACCACCCGCGGGTTCACCGACGCGGTGATCTTCGGCAGGTTCGTGCCCTTGACCGTGATCGTCTGGCCCGCGTACGGCGTCGGGTCGACCGGAGTACCGGGGTCGGGGCCGCCGTACGGACCGGTCATGACGCCGGTGACCTTGAAGGTGCCGTTCGCGGTCGAGGCGACGTTGAGCCGGCCGGTCCAGGTGCCGTTCGCGAGCGTGCCGCCGGTCCGCTGCAGATCGGCCGACACGATGTCCCCGCGGGTCCCGGTGCCACCGGTGCGTTCGAGGACCACGTTCAGCACGAGGCTGTCGTCGCCGGGCTCGGTGGACTTGTAGCCGGCCTTGACGGTCACGTTGATCGGGTACGTGTTCAGGCCGGACACCGCAACTGCCGTACGGTCCAAGGTGACCTGGCTGATCGTCAGGTTCGGATCCGGATCGGCCTGCGCCGTGGTCGGCGCCACGCCGAGCAACAGCGCCGCCAAGGGCACCGTCGCCAGGGTCGCCGTTACTCGTTCGAGTCGCATGCAACTGAGCGTGACAGCGGTACAGGGTCGCATCCAGCCTTTTGCCTCAGGACTGCGCGATCGGGCCGGTCCTTGTAGACCAGTTGCGCGCGGGCGCTGATTCAACTGCCGGGAGCCACCTGTTAACCCCCGCGTCACGTACAGCAGGTGTCCACGACCGTTCGCTCTCGCAGGCTGTTGCGGTGAGTACGGTATTCGGCAGCTCCGAGCGACCGGCGTACTCCGTCATGCGCACGGACGGCCAGGGCCGGCCGATCTCGATCGGCGACGAACTGCCGGTGAGCAACGCGATCCTGTACGCCGGACCGCCGGGGATGGGCAAGACCTCCGAGCTCAATCAGGCCGCGGACGTGGCCAAGCGCAACGGTTATCTGACGGTCCGGCTGGCGGCGTCGCAGAACGTCTCGATCGAGCACCACATCACCAACGCGATCCTCGCCGAGCTGCCAGAGCTGGAGAAGGAGTACGGCAAGCGGCGGCTCCGGAAGGTCCGTAAGACGGTCAGCGACCTGACCCGGAGCGGCCGGAAGTCCCGGTGGGGCTGGGAAGGCCGCGTCCCGCTCGGTATCGGGCCGCTCAACATCGGGCAGGGAGTCTTCAAGCAGGAGTTCGACACGACCCCGTACGACCAGCTGGGCACCACGCTGACCGACCTGGCGGGCGAACTCGGCCGGACCGCGGGCGGGAAACCGGTGCTGCTCCTGATCGACGACGTCGACCAGGGTTCCGACCGCGACCTCGCCGGTCTGAACGAACTGGCCATCCACCTCGAACAGAGCGGTCTCCCGGTCTGGCTGATCGCGGCCGGCGGCGCGAAGTCCACGACCATGATGATGGCGGCGTCCCGGCGGATGTCCGGGATCGCCAGCACGTTCACGAACCAGTTCAGCGTCCGGAAGGTCGGCCCGCTGTCCGACGCCGAACTCCGCCCGGCCATCACCGAACCGCTGCGCCGGGCCGGGATGCCCTACCAGCGGGAGGCGATCGACCGCCTGGTCCGGGCCGCGAACGGCAGTCCGTACCGGCTCCGCGGATTCGCGCTGGCAGCGGAGGCGCTGGCGGATGCCCGGACCGGGATCACCGTGGACGTGGCGGCCGCGGCGATCGTCAAGGTCGAGAACGTGGAAGAGCTTCAGTACGAGTCCCGCCTGAACGAGTGCGGGGACGCCGAGCGCGAGCTGCTGGCAACGGTGGCCGAGCAGGACCCGAACGGCCTGTTCATGCCCGCCGTGCTCCAGGCGGCCGGGCAGGACAAGTGGCAGGAGATCGACGGCGCGCGCCAGGAGCTGGTCGCCCGCGGACTGGTGCGTGAACACGGTGAATACGTCACGATCGCCGAGCCGCACCTGCGGGAATACATCAGGGCGCCATGGCTGGAAGGCGATCCGACCGGGCCGGATCCCGCTGGGCCGGAGCAGTTCTTCCGCCAGCTCGCGAAGCCCGATGCCGGTCTCGCGCCGATCCACCCGACGGCCGACCCGACCCGGATCAATCAGATCCTCGGTACGGCCGGTAATCCTCGTCATCGGCTCGACCGGACCAGCGCCGACGGCGTACCGCTGTCTCTGGACGAGCGTCCGCCGACCCGGACCACGATCCTCTTCGAGGGTCCGCCCGGTGTGGGCACGAGCCAGGAACTGAGCCGGACGAAGGCGATGGCCGACGAGGAGGGCTGGACGACGATCAGACTCGACGCCAGCCCGCGCGAACCACTGGAGTTCCGGGTCATCCGTGCGGTCAACGAGCAGCTCGACTCGATCCGCGAGAACTTCGGCGACGCCGAGGCCAAGCACGTGAAGAAACTCCTCAGCCAGCTCTCGCTGCGGACCAGGAACACGATGAACACCGCGCAGATCCGCCTCGGTCCGTCCGGCGGTCCTCAGTTCGGTCTGCACAAGTCCTTCGAGGGCGTGCAGGCCGACAACGTCGGCGTCGGTCTGCCCGAGGTCGCCGACTATCTCGGTCAGCTGGCCGCGGCCAAGCGCCTACCCGTGCTGTTCATGATCGACAATCTCGATGCGGCGACCGACGACGACATGGCCTCGCTGTCCACGTTCTCGAAGCACCTCGACGAGGCGCGGAAGCCGGTCTTCCTGATCGCGGCCGGCGGCGAACAGGCCGTCACCCGGCTGCGTACGGCGTCCGGCGGAAAGTCCAAGGTCGCGACCACCACGCCGCTGAAGATGGATCTCCGCAAGGTACCGCTCTGGACCGAGGACGAGCTGCGTCCCGCCCTGGCCGAGCCGCTGCAGCAGGCGGAGATCGAGCACGAGCCGGCGGCGATCGACAAGCTGGTCAAAGAGGCGAACGGCAATCCGGCTCGCCTGCGGGCGCTCGCCGGCTCGGCGCTCGAGTTGGTCGCGCCGGATTCCGGCAGCGTCACCGTGACCGTGGCCAACGCCGCATCGGCGCGACTGAACGCGCGGTCCGACCTGCTGTACGACGCGGCCTGGTACAACTGCACTCCGCTGCAGAAGGAGCTGCTGGTCAAGACCGCAGCCAGTGGCCGGCAAGGGCTTCTGCGGCCGGCCAAGGAGCGGGTGCGGGACGAGTCGACCTGGCCCCGCGACCGGGCCGCGCAGGACCTGCTGTCGGACGGTCTGCTCGCCAGGTCCGGCAAGCATCACATCATCGTCGCCGACCCCGGCTTCCAGGACTGGGTTCAGATCCGGCTGGGCCTCGACGCCGCCCAGGCCGGGATCGCCCGGCCGGCCGGACCGCAGGCGCAGGTCGCGTCGACCGGCGAGCGGTCAGCACCGAGCCGCCCGGCTCTCGGTCCGGGCGGCTCCACGCGGGACTTGCAGGCCAACCGTTAGTTCGGCCAGATGGAGCTGATCCACTCCGGGTGGTCGATGAACGGGTTCCGGTTGTGCTGGAACTGGCTGTAGATGACCTCGTTGCGGTTCTTCTCGAACGCGTCCGGCGGGTCGGCCGCCGCCCAGGCCTTCAGCACCGAGAGCTTGCCGATGTACGGCGCGGTGCCGTTGCCGACCGAGTTGTTCACCTCGAGGTTCGGGAAACCGTCGCCGCCCTCGTACCGGACGGCCATGTAGAAGATCATCCGCGCGACGTCACCACGCGCGGCCGGCCGCGGGGCGAACGAGTCCGAGTCCGCCGTACAGCCGGAGCACTGGGCGACCGCCGTACCGCCGTTGTCGAAGTCGAGGTTGCCGCGGGCCGAGTTGACCGAGACGTCCTCGGGGCGGAGGTGGTGGACGTCGGTACCGGGGCCGGTCGCCGTACCGAAGTCGCCGTGGGACTTGGCCCAGACGTGCTCACGGTTCCAGTCGTCGACGCCGCCGCCCTCGCTGCTCTTCGCGATCGAGCGGCCGGAGTAGATCTCGATGACGTTGTTGCTGTTGCCCGGGTCCTGGTCGGTGACCTCGAGCGCGTCCCAGACCTGGTCGTAGGTGAGCTTGGTCTGGTTCGAGATGATCGTGTGCAGGGCGGCCTTCAGCGCGGCACCGGTCTTGCCTTCCGCGCCGGCGTAGTAGTCACCTGGATCGCCCGGATCACCCGGGTCGGAGCCGCCACCGCCGGTGAACGCGGTCGCGTTCTTCAGGCCGGGGTGCGAGAAGTACGCCGCCAGCGTGCCGGTGACCGTGATCTGCTTGCCGAGCAGACTCGGGTTGCTCTGCAGGCCGTACGACGCACGGAACGCGGCCGGGATCTGGACGTACAGCATGGCCGACGTACTCGTCTGGGTCGCCGAATCGGCGAGCGCCAGCGCGAAGTCGTTCGGGAAGTTGCTGCGGACAACGGTGCTGGTAGCGGTCGGCTGACCGACCACGTACCCGCTGACGGACGCCGTGGAGTTGTCCTGGCGGCCGATCGCGGTCGCGACGGTGATGGTGGTGGCGGCGTTGGACGGAGTGATTCCGAAGCCGAGCAACGCGAGGACGGCGGTGACGAGCAGCGCCGGACGGAACAATCGGGACACGGCTACTCCCAGGGGCGGGTGGGGACCGGACCCTCTGAGGTTGCCCGCCCGGCCCCGACCGCGAAACCTCCCGCCGCTGAATCCTTTCTGGCCGCTCGGCGAACGACGGGTCGGCCGTCGCGATGGGGGCGTACGCCGCGATACCCGGGGACGCCACGACTCCAGCCGCGCGTGGCGAGAAGATCCCGGAAAGCCCGCTCCCAGTCGGCCATGGCACCTGTTCCGTCGATTGCACTGTCAGGTATCAAGACGAAGCAGGACGCCGAAGCGTTGGGGGGTGTGCCGGGACGGAGTTGAGCCGGTGGGGCGGTGAACGGGTGAGTGCCGTTCATCGCCCCACCTGGGTGGATGGGCCCCCATCAGGCCGTGACTGTCCGCCACAGCCTGCTCTGCCCACCCACCAGCGAGGTACTACTGGCGGGCAGCACCTCACCGACAAGGGTGGCGTGGTGCGGACGCCGTTTACGGACGGTACTCAGTCCAGCACGCGTTGTCCATGGCTCGGAGCAGCGATCTCACCCTACTGACAGGTCACTGACTCCTCAGGCAGTCACCGCGGCGGCATCGGAGCGCTGGGCGCGCTTCAGCCCGTACAGCAGCAGGCCGATGGAGATCGCTCCGACGATGACGTAGGTGACCACGCCGCCGATCCCGTCCCAGGTCGTGTGCAGCGCGACGGCCAGCGCGTACATCCCGATGAATCCCGCGAAATGCCTGCCGGTCGGCGCGATCACGAATCGCCACAGACCCCAGCAGGCGAGCCCGGTCCAGGCGGCATGCCCGGCCGGCGACAGCAGTCCGCGGAGGAACAACGTCTGCTCCGCGGCGCCGACGTTCCCGTTCGACTGCAGTAGCGCGACGAACGCGTACCCCATCGTCTCGAGTACGGCGAACCCGGTGCCGACCGCGACGCCGATGACGATCCCGCGGCCGATCGACGTCCGGTACCGGTGCCCGAAGAAGATCACCAGCACCGCCGGCACGACCAGCTTCGCCGCCTCCTCGATCAGCCCGACCCCGACCATCGGCAACGTCCCGAGCCGGCGCATCGCGTCGTACTCGAGCAGGCCCGCGACCACCACCCCGACCACGCCGCCGAACAGCAGGCAGCCCCCGAGCGTCGGCCCGTCGATCAGCCAGCGCCCCGAGCGCCCGGCCGCGAACGTCACGAACGTGAGCGGTACGACGAGGGCGCCGAGCAGGATCATCGTCGGGAACAGGTTCGGGTTCCCGGTGTCGGTCAGCACGGCCAGCACGGCCAGATACAGCCCGGCGCCGACCACGAACGTCCCCAGCCATCCCCACCTGCGTACCACCGATGCGGTCATGGGGCCTCCCGGCCTGGACTGAGGAGTGGAGGGAGCGAAGCGACCGGAGCGACGAGGGAAGGCAGGGAGTCACAGCCCCATGACCCGCCGCGCCGGAGGCGTGGCATGTGCACAGTCATGTCCCTGATGGTGCCGGGGTTGGCGTGGTTGCGCCATGTCGCAGGGACGGCAGTGATGGGCTCCCGGCCTTGTGGAAAGCCCACCGGCGTACCGGTCATCTCGGTGTTCGGCGAGCTCGACGACCTCGGCCAGCTCCGCGGCCCGCGCGGCGGACAGACCGACCAGCAGCCGGTAGGTCTCCTCCTCGCGGGCATCGAGCAACGAACCGTCCTGCATCCCACCCCACCTCCGGGGCCCACCCTTTCAGGCATTCAGCGCTCAGCTCTTGGCACTGTTCAGCCACGACACTTCCGTGCCATCACGGAAAGGCTGAGGGCCCGTCACTTTCCGGTCAGACGCCAGCGGAACTCGCCGCCGCCGAGCCCACCGCCCTGGAGAAGAGAACCGATGATGAGCATGACCGACTACGCCGGGATCGCCGGACTGATCGCCGCGGCCGCCGTTGCTGTCTGGATGCTGCGCAACCACCGCACCGTCGCGCCCACCGTGCGGGTCGCGAAGCACCGCGGGTCACCTACCCTGCGACTGCCGCGACCGACGCACCCGGAGCGCGCTTCTTCGCGCGGTAGTAGGTAAGCCCACCGAAGGCGTACATCGACAGGCCCAACGCGGCCATCAGCACGATCACGACCCACTGCCACGGTCCGGACTGGTACAGCGCCAGGAACCAGGACCTGGTGTCGCCGTTGCCGGTCAGCTTGAAGATCGCCGGTACGAGGGCCTGTGGGAACAGCGGGATCGCCGCGAACCCGAGACAGAAGCCGGCGGCGGTCCGCTTCCACTTGGGCAGTGCGTCGAGCCCTGCGGTCTTCTTGGCCTGCTCCGCGGTCGATCGGCCATGCCTGAGCAAGGTCAGGAGCTCAGGACCCTTCTTGTCCAGCCGCCGGGCGGCCACGCGACCGAAGTACCACCAGGCGAGGACGCCGGACAGGAGACCGACCGGCACGCCCCACCAGCCGGTGTAGAGCGCGACGATCAGGGCCGGGGCGCAGGTCGACGCGACCAGCACGAGCATCACGTAGACGATGCCCATCGTCTCGCCTTCGTTCTCGCCTGTGTTCAGCGGATTGCCGGACCGCTTGTGCGCATCAGTCGTCGGTACGGCGGTGTAGACCGAGGTCGCCACGATCAGACCGGCCGCCCCACCGAGCAACGCGGGCAGCACGCTCAGCACCAGCGGCCAGGCGCTGGCGTAGCCGGACCACCAGGTCAGCAGCACGGTGATCACCAGCGTGATCGGACCGAAGACCAGCAAGAACGCCCGCTGCCGGGCGCGCACATCCGGTCCGCTCGAACCGGGCGTCATCAGCGTGGTCCACAGCGCCGTACCGTCCGAGCCGTAGAGGTTCGACATCATCGAACCGCCCATCACGACAGCAGCAGGACCGGCCCACGGCAGCATCGACTTCAGCCCGATCGCCAGCGGCATCAGGCAGAAGAAGAGCCCGTACGCGATCGAGAAGATCACCTTGTGCCCGTAGAGCAGGTCGCGGGTCCAGGACCGCCATTCCTTGGCCGCAGCCGCACTCCGTGGACTGGTAGCCGTCAGCGGACGCCGCACCTTCGCACTGCTCCTGGCAGCGGTCGTCCGCCGTACCAACAGAGCCGACCAGGCGAACAGCATCACCGCAGCCAGCACAGCGAGTGCCAGCAGCAGGCCGACCACCTGCAGCCAGTCACCACGACCTGCGGCCTGCACTGCGTCGAAACCCCAACCAGACGGTGCGATCCGCCCTGCCGTGGCCATCGTGCCCTGCACATCCGTGGACACGAACGCCACGACCAGCGCCCAGCCCTGCGCCGTGAACGCCAGGATGAACGCGTTGACCAGCGCAGCAGTCACCGCACCGGCTCGCACCTGCAGCAGCACGCCGTACACCGCGACGGCGAGCCGGGACGCGAGGATGAAGCAGAACAGCTGGAGGAGCAGTGCGGGCACTGCGACAAGAGCAGCAGCGATGCCATCGCCGGAGATCACGAGGCTGAGCAGTGCGATCAGGCTGATGATCGGTGCGACACCGGCCAGCGCAGCCACCAGCAGACCGGTGGAGAGGGTGCGCGGCGGCAGCGGCATCATCGTGAAGTACTCCGGCTTGAGCGTCTCGTCGCCGCCGCCCGTGAACAGCGGCCCGACAACCCAGCCGAGCATCCAGATCGCGAGCAACACGACGAGTACGTCGTTGTCGCCCTTCGCCGCGACCCAGATCGTCCCGCCCGCGAGCGCCAGACCGACTAGCCCACCGGTGACGATCCAGGTCATCCGGAGCTGGTCCTTCAGCGCGTGCCGGAACGCGGCCAGCCGCATCCGGACCAGCGTGTGCGAGGTGCCGTACGTCAGTGCGAGAGCCACGTCAGCCCCTCCGCGCCGCGCGTCGACGCACCGACCAGCATCACGAACGCATCCTCCAGGCTGCCGCCGGCCTGCACCTCCGAAACGGTGCCTGAGGCAACGACCTTCCCGTCCGCGACCACCGCGACGCGATCGCACAGCTGCTCGACCAGCGCCATCACGTGACTCGACATCACCACCGAGCCGCCACCGGCGATGAACCGGTGCAGGATGGTCCGGATCGTCGCCGCCGACACCGGATCGACCGCCTCGAACGGCTCGTCCAGCACCAGCAGCCGCGGCGCGTGCAGCAGCGCCACCGCGAGGCCGAGCTTCTTCCGCATGCCGGTCGAGTACCCGATCACCTGCTTGTCGTCCTCGTGATCGAGCTCGAACACCTCCAGCAGTTCCGCCGCCCGCGCCTTCACCTCGGCCTCGGGCAGACCGCGCAACAGGCCCAGGTAGGTCAGGACCTCCCGCCCGGTCAGCCGCTCCGGCATCGCCAGCCCGTCCGGCAGCACACCGACCAAAGCCTTCGCCTGCGTCGGCTCCCGCCAGACGTCCACTCCGAAGATCCGCGCCGTACCGCCGTCCGGGCGCAACAGCCCGACCGCCATCGACAACGACGTCGTCTTGCCGGCGCCGTTCGGCCCCAGCACCCCGAAGAACGACCCGCTCGGCACGCTCAGACTGAGGTCGTCGACCGCCCGCTGCGCCCCGAAGACCTTGGTCAGCCCATCCAACTCGAGTGCTTGCTCCATGTCCTGCAGCCTCCCACCCACAGGTACCTCCGGTCGTCAGTCGACCGGCCGACCCGCACGATCAACCGATCGGCTACCCAGCGGCTCCGAAGCAGTTTAGTAAATTTCTGTTTGTTTGGACGGGGATATGGGCAGAAAGTTTCACAGTGTCCTGGGGCGACCGAGAGGGGTTGACGCTGTGGAGCGGATGGTTGGGCGACGGACGGTGGTGGCCGGGAGTGCGGCCGCAGTGGCTTCGGTGGGGCTGGGGGTGCCGGCCTACGCGAGCGAGGCAGCGCAGCGGCCCGGGCCGGCTGAGTTGATCGACGTGCAACTGCTGAACATCACGGACTTTCACGGGAACAACCGGACCCCGACGGCGCAGGCCGACGGGTTCCTGCCGGGGACGGACGGGCAGGTGAGCCTGCATGTGGGCGGCGCGGCGTACCTCGCCACGCACCTCGCGCAGGTGCGGAAGCGGGCGAACTCGATCTTCTTCAGCGCCGGCGACAACTTCTGCGGCGGGCAGCCGCTGGACAACAAGATGCTGTCGGACGAGTCGACGATCGAGGTGCTGAACGCGCTCGGGCTGCAGTTCTCCGCGCTCGGGAACCACGAGTTCGACTACGGCGTGGACTACCTCGTCGACCATCTGATGAAGGCCAAGCCGATCGGCGTACCGGGCCGGGACTCGACGTTCCGCGACTCGACCGGGCGGCCGTACCAGGGCATCAAGTTCGGGTACTACTCGGCCAACATCCTCTGGCGGAAGTCGCGCCGCCCGGTGTTCGCGCCGTACAACATCGAGTGGGTGTACGACGGCCGGCGGCGGTACCCGATCGGCTTCATCCACTTGACCGTCGCGAACACCCCGACCGGCTCGAGTTCGTACAACCCGACGCTGGACAGCATCGAGACGGCGGCGGCCGGCAACCAGGTCGCGGCGTACCTCAAGCAGCGCGGGGTGAACGCCCTGGTCGTCGTCGTGCACGACGGCGCGCAGCAGGACGACAACTGGCACGCGCCGATCAACGGGGCCAACCTCGCGACCGGTCCGGCGATCCAGCTCGCCGCCGACCTCAGCCCGGACATCTGCGCGATCGTCACCGGCCACTGGCACTGGTGGTTCAACGCGATGCTCCCGGACGCGCACGGCGTACCGCGGCCGATGGTCGAGGCCGGCCACGCCGGGCAGATCATCAACGAGATCAACCTGAAGCTCGACCCGCGTACCGGCGAGGTGGTCCGCGACCTGACCGTCTCCACCAACCACCCGGTCACGCTCGACGTCACGCCCGACCCACGGATCCAGCGGATCGTCGACTACTGGACCGCATTCGGCGAACGCCGGTACGGCGAGGTCGCCGGCCACCTCACCGCCGACTTCACCCCGGCCCTGTCGGCCACCGGCGAGAGCACCATGGGCGAACTCGGCGCCGACCTCTGCTACTGGTCGGCCCGCCGCCGCGGCCCGGTCGACTTCGCCCTGGTGGCCGCCAAGCCGATCACCGGCTCGAACGCGGTCGCCGGCACCCTGCGGTACGCCAAGAGCACCAACACGTACGACGCCGACGGCGTGATCCTGTACGGCGAGGCGTACTCGCAACTGGGCTACGAGAACCCGATCCTGACCGTCACGCTGACGGGGCAGCAGATCCACGACGCACTCGAGCAGCAATGGCAGACGGCCGCCGACGGCACCACGAAGTACGGACCGCTGAACTTCTCGGCCAACGTCCGCGCCACCTTCGACACCAGGCGGCCGATCGGCGACCGGGTCGACCCGGCGGGCTTCCTGATCGACGGCGCCGCGCTCGACCCGGCGAAGTCGTACCGCGTGGCCGGGCTCGCGTACACGCTGATCGGGGCCGACGGCTATCAGGCTCTCAACGGCTTCACCGGCCCATACCGGAACGGACGCGATCACGAGGAGTTCATCGACTACCTACGGGCGAATCCGCTGATCACACCGTCGGCACGGGACCGGATCACGCTGCTGGCGTGAGGATGGGCACAGGCCCGGAAAGCACGAAGTCCCGGTCTACCGACCGGGACTCTCTGTGCGCGAGGGGGGAGTTGAACCCCCACGCCCTTTCGGGCACACGGACCTGAACCGTGCGCGTCTGCCTATTCCGCCACCCGCGCGCTGCCACCGGACAGTGCTCCCGGCGACGAGAAGGAACAGTAGCACGGGTTGTACCGGTGCTTCACATTGCGGGTTCGGTCGAACCTCCCGATACGATCGATCGTCGTACCCGGTGTGTCCGCCTCGACCGGTGGATGATCTTTGGTGTACCGACCGTGGAGGAGGAGGCGTGCGACCGCTACAGCGCTTCGAGCGACGCCTGGAAGGCATTGTCAGCGGTGTCTTCGCGCGCGCTTTCAAGGGTGACGTCGAGCCGATCGAACTGGCGGCGGCACTCAAGCGTGAGATCGACAACACCGCGCGGATTCTGTCCCGGGACCGCCGGCTGGTGCCGAACCACTTCACCGTCGAGCTCGGTCCGGACGACTTCGAGCGGCTGAACGCCTACGGCCGGACCCTGAACCACGAGCTCGCCAACGAACTGCGGGACCACGCCGACATCCAGCGGTACACGTTCTCCGGGCCCATCGACATCGAGCTGGTTCAGCAGGACGACCTCCCGACCGGTAAGTTCCGGGTGGTCAGCGAGACGGTCGGGACGCCACAACGACGCCCGCAGCCCGAGCCCCAGCCCTACCAGCAGGAGCCATACGTGCCGCCCAACGAGCCGGTCGTGCAGAGCCCGCCTCCGCCCCAGTACCAGCCCCAGCAGCCGTCGCCGCGGCGCGGCCACCCGCAGGTGATGCTCGAGGTGAACGGGCGTCGCCGCCCGGTCAACCCGCCCGGCGTCGTCCTCGGCCGCGGCACCGACGCGGACATCCAGATCAACGATCCCGGTGTGTCCCGGCGGCACGCCGAGATCCGGCTGATGCCGGAAGGCCCTGGTGGCATTCGCGTCGTGCTGGTCGATCTCGGCTCCACCAACGGCACGCTGGTGAACGGCCGCCGCAGCACCGAGGCCGAGCTGGTCGACGGTTCGACCGTCCGGATCGGCAACACGACCATGACGCTGCGGCTCGCGGACGAGCCGATGCCCCAGCCGCCCAGCAGCGGGTGGTGACCGGAAGTCCATGTCGGAACTGACCCTGACCCTGATCAAACTGGGGTTCCTGGCCCTGTTGTGGATGTTCGTCCTCGCGGTGCTGTCCGTGATCAGGTCCGACCTGTTCGGCGCGAAGGTGGACAGCCGGGCGGCGGCCGCCGTCGCACCGCAGAGTTCGCGGACGCCGAAGGCCGCCAAGCCGGCCAAGAAGCGCAAGGGCCTGCCCGCGTCGGTGACGATCGCGGACGGGCCGCAGGCCGGCGTCGGCGCGTCGCTGACCGAGGAGCCGGTGATCATCGGCCGCGGGTCGGACTGCCAGATCCGGCTGGACGACGACTACTCCTCCACCCGGCACGCCCGGTTGTTCCTGTCCGAGGGCCAGTGGTGGGTCGAGGATCTCGGCTCCACCAACGGCACGTACCTTGACGGCCAGCGGGTCACCCGCCCGGTCCCGGCCGAGATCGGCGGTTCGATCCGGATCGGCCGGACGACGCTGAACATCGCGAAGTAGGCCTGCCTCGATGACCCTGTCGCTCGACTACGCCACACTGTCCGACGTCGGACGGGTGCGCCGCAACAACGAGGACTCGGCGTACGCCGGTCCGCACCTGCTGCTGCTCGCGGACGGAATGGGCGGCGCCGCGGCCGGTGAAGTGGCCAGCTCGGCGGCGGTCCAGGTGATCCGGCGGCTGGACACCGCGGACATCAGCGGCGAGGACATGATCGAGGCGCTGGCCGGCGCCGTCCACCGGGCCAACGAGCGGCTCTCGGAGCTGGTCGAGGAGGACCCCGAGCGCGAGGGCATGGGTTCGACCGTCACCGCGCTGATGTTCGACGGTAAGCAGCTCGGCATGGCGCACCTGGGCGACTCCCGCGCGTACCGGATGCGGGACGGCCGGCTGTACCAGCTGAGCCACGACCACACCTTCGTGCAGTCGCTGGTCGACGAGGGCCGGATCTCCCAGGAGGAGGCCTTCACCCACCCGCACCGCAACCTGATCCTGCGGGTGCTCGACGGCCGCCCGGACTCCGATCCGGACCTGAGCATTCTCGACGTCCAGGCCGGCGACCGGCTGATGCTGTGCAGCGACGGCCTCCCGGACTACGTGAGCGACGATGTGATCGCCGCCTCGATGGCCTCCGGTACTCCGGACTCCGTCGTCGTCGAGCTGATCACGCACGCGCTCGAGGCCGGCTCGAACGACAACGTCACCTGTGTGGTCGCGGATGTCGTCGAGACCGACCCCGCGAGCGGCACGCAGCCGCAGCTGGTCGGCGCGGCCGCCGAGCTCGCCCAGGGCAGCACCGGGCGCGGTGAGCCGACGGTCGCGATCCGCACCGGCGGCAGCGGAGGTCACGGCGGCGGTGGCCACGGCGCGGCGCTCGACCCGGAGGAGCTGCGGTACGCCCCACGCCCGCCGAAGCGGTTCCCGTGGCTGCGGCGGATCGCTGTCCTCGTGGTGATCCTGGGTCTGATCGGCGGCGGTGGCTGGTTCGCGTACAGCTGGACCCAGAAGCAGTACTACGTCGGCAGCGACGGCGACTACGTGGCGATCTTCAAGGGCGTCGAGGCGGATCTTCCGGGGCTGACGCTGTCGAAGGTGTTCGAGCGGCAGTCGCTGCAGGTCGACAAGCTCCCGACGTACAGCCGGGAACAGGTGGAGGGCAACATCCAGGCGGACAACCTGGCCGGCGCCCGCTCGATCGTCGCCGAGCTGCAGCAGACCGCGACCGAGTGCGCCGCCAGGGTCAAGCCGACGCCGACTCCCACGCCGAAGCCGAGTACGCCGGTGTCGACACCGCCCGTGTCGAAGCCGCCCGTCTCCAAGCCACCGGTCACGACACCGACCGTGCACCCGTCGACGACTCCGACCAGCCCGGGCGGTACGGCGACGCCGGGCAGCCCGGACGACTGCGACGGAGTCCGATGAGCATCGCGTCTACGTCGGTCATTCAGATCATCCCGCGCACCCGGCGTGGGGTGGAGTTGCTGCTGCTCGTGATCGCGGTCGGCGTCTCGGTCGCGGCGTACGTGAACATCGGCGTCACCGTCCAGAACGAGGTCCCGGCCAGCACCGGGTACTACGCCGCCGGCATCAGCCTGCTGGCCGTGATCGCGCACCTGGCGCTGCGGTTCCGTGCGCCGTACGCGGACCCCGTCATCCTCCCGTGCGCCGTCCTGCTGAACGGGCTCGGCGTCGCGATGATCCACCGCGTCGACCTCGGGCTGACCGCAATCGGCCGGACCAAGGGGGTTCCGTTCGCGCCGCAGCAGATCACCTGGACCGCGGTCGGCGTCGTGCTGTTCCTCGCGGTGATCATCGTGGTCCGCGACCACCGCCGGCTGCAGGCGTTCACCTACAGCCTCGGCCTGGCCGGGATCGTGCTGCTCATCCTGCCGCTGGTCCCCGGCCTGGGCGCCAACGTCAACGGCGCGCCGATCTGGATCCGGGTCGCCGGGATGTCGTTCCAGCCCGGCGAGTTCGCCAAGGTCTGCCTGGTGATCTTCTTCGCCGGGTACCTGGTGGTGAAGCGCGACGTACTGACGCTGGCCGGACGCCGGTTCCTCGGCCTCGACCTGCCGCGGGCCCGCGACCTCGGCCCGATCCTGGTCGCCTGGCTGGTCAGCCTGGGCGTCCTGGTCTTCGAGAGCGACCTGGGTTCCTCGCTGCTGTTCTTCGGCCTGTTCCTGTTCCTGCTGTACGTGTCCACCGAGCGGGCCGGCTGGCTGATCATCGGTGGCCTGCTGTTCATCGGCGGCGCGTACTTCGCGTACCTGTCGTTCGGTCACGTGCACCGCCGGGTCACCGACTGGCTGGATCCGTGGGCGATCGACGGAGGCCAGGTGAAGCTCGGGCTGATGGGCCAGGCCTGGGGCGGCATCCTCGGCCGCGGCCTCGGCCAGGGCCACCCGGAGGCCACGCTCTACGCGAACAGCGACATGATCATCTCGTCGATGGCCGAGGAGCTGGGCCTGACCGGGCTGATCGCGATCATCCTGATCTACACCCTGATCATCGAACGCGGCCTGCGGACCGCGCTCGGCTGCCGCGACATCTTCGGCAAGCTGATCGCGACCGGTCTGGCGATGTCGTTCGCGCTGCAGGTGTTCGTGATCGTCGGCGGGGTGACCGGGCTGATCCCGCTGACCGGTCTGGCCACGCCGTTCATGGCCCTCGGTGGTACGTCGCTGGTGGCGAACTGGGCGATCATCGCCCTGCTGCTGCGGATCAGCGACCAGGCCCGGCGGCCGCAGACCCCGGCCGCTCCCGTGTCCGACGAAACGATCGCGATGGCGGTGCAGAAGGCATGAACTCGGCGATCCGACGACTGGCCGTGGCGGCGATGATCCTGATGCTCGCGCTGATGGCGAACTCGACGTACCTGCAGGCCTTCCGGGCGAACGAGATCAACGGCCGCAACGACAACAACCGGGTCCGCGACTCGCAGTTCTCGGTGAACCGCGGCCCGATCCTGATCGGCAGTACGCCGGTGGCGCAGAGCAAACCGTCCAACGACCGGTTCAAGTACCAGCGCACCTATCCGTCCGGCCCGGTGTACGCGCCGGTCACCGGCTTCTACTCGTACCGGTTCGGCCGCGGCGGGATCGAGCTGACGATGAACTCCGAGCTGAACGGCTCGGACCCGTCGATGGCGTTCCGCCGGATCATCGACGTGATCAGCAACCGGCCCCAGCAGGGCGGCAGCGTCACGCTGACGCTGAACGCGGCGGCGCAGCAGGCGGCGTACAAGGGTCTGGGGTCCAAGACCGGCGCGGTGGTGGCGATCGAGCCGAAGACCGGCCGGATCCTGGCGATGGCGACCACGCCGTCGTACGACCCGAACCGGCTCGCCTCGCACGACAGCGCGAAGGTCGACGCCGCCTGGAAGAGCCTGAACGAGGACAAGGACCGCCCGCTGTCGAACCGCGCGGCCCAGGAGCTGTATCCGCCGGGCTCGACGTTCAAGCTGGTGACCGCTGCCGCCGCATTGTCCAGCGGCAAGTACACGCCGGAGACCAAGGTGAACTCGCCGGCCGAGCTGGTGCTCCCGCAGACCACCGTCCCGCTGGTGAACGAGGACGGCAAGAACTGCGGCGGCAGCAACACGGCGACGCTGACGATCGCGCTGCGATACTCCTGCAACACGGCGTACGGCAGTGTCGGCCTCGCGCTCGGGCCGGACGCGCTGCGCGAGCAGGCCGCCAAGTTCGGCTTCGGCGCGCGACCGCTGGCCGAGCTGCCGAGCGTGGCCACCAGCCAGTTCCCCGGCGACCCGAACGAGCCGCAGACCGCGCAGTCCGCGATCGGCCAGTTCGACGTCCGGGCGACCCCGCTGCAGATGGCGATGGTCGCGGCCGGGATCGCGAACAAAGGCGAGGTGATGAAGCCCTACCTGGTGCAGAGCGTGAAGACCCCGGACCTGAAGACGGTCTCGGAGACCAAGCCGGAGTCGCTGCACCAGGCCGTCACCCCGCAGGTCGCCGCCCAGCTGACCGCGATGATGGTCGACGTCGTCAACAACGGCACCGGCAAGCCGGGCCAGATCAGCGGCGTCCAGGTGGCCGGCAAGACCGGTACGGCGCAGACGGCCAAGGACCGGCCGCCGTTCGCCTGGTTCACCGCCTTCGCGCCGGCCGACGACCCGAAGATCGCCGTGGCGGTGCTGATCGAGAAGGCCGACATCGCCCGTGACGACATCGCCGGCGGCAAACTGGCCGCGCCGATCGCCAAGTCGGTGATGGAGGCGGTGCTGGGCCAATGAGCGCGATACGGAATGATGACCGTGGGTCTTTCCGACGGGGTTCCCTGTGTAGCGGCCGCTACCGTGGGCAGATTGAGTGTGTTTTTTGTGTGCGTTCACAGACAGGTTGGAAGGCTGAGTCATGACATCGCAGGCACGTCTCGTCGGCGGCCGATACGAAGAAGGCGAACCGCTCGGCCGCGGCGGCATGGCCGAGGTCCGCAGGGGTGTGGACAACCGGCTCGGCCGGTCCGTCGCAATCAAGCGGCTGCGGGTCGATCTGGCCAGTGACGCCACCTTCCAGGCCAGATTCCGCCGGGAGGCCCAGTCGGCCGCCTCGCTGAACCACCCGACCATCGTGTCGGTGTACGACACCGGCGAGGAGCCCGACCCGAACGGATCCGGCGTCACCATCCCGTACATCGTGATGGAGCTGGTGACCGGCAAGACGCTGCGGGACCTGATCCGCGAGGGCCGCAAGATCATGCCGGAGCGTGCCCTGGAGATCACCTCCGGTGTGCTCGAGGCGCTCGACTACAGCCATCGGGCCGGCATCGTGCACCGCGACATCAAGCCCGGGAACGTGATGCTGACCCCGCAGGGCCAGGTCAAGGTGATGGACTTCGGCATCGCCCGCGCGGTCGCCGACACGTCCTCCACGATGACCCAGACCGCGGCCGTGATCGGCACCGCGCAGTACCTGTCCCCGGAGCAGGCCCGCGGCGAGACCGTCGACGCCCGCTCCGACCTGTACTCGACCGGTTGCCTGCTGTACGAACTGCTCACCGGGCGGCCGCCGTTCGTCGGCGAGTCGCCGGTGTCGGTGGCCTACCAGCACGTCCGGGAGCAGCCGCTGCCGCCGTCGTCGTTCGACCCGGACATCCCGCCGGAGGTCGACGCCGTCGTCCTGAAGGCGCTGGCGAAGAACCGCGAGGAGCGGTACCAGAGCGCGTCCGAGATGCGGGCCGACATCCACCGGGTGCTGGCCGGCCAGCAGGTGACCGCGCCGATGTCGGCGGTCGCCGAGACCCGGGCGATGGCGCCGACCACGGCCGCCGCTGCCACGCAGACCTACCGTCAGACCTCGGGGAACGACATTCTCCCGCCGGGCGGCGACGAGCTGGACGAGGAGGACGACAGCCGGTCGCGGCGCAACCGCGGTCTGGCCTACTTCCTGCTCGGCCTGGCGATCGTGGCGATCGCGGTCGGGGCGTACGCGCTGTTCTCGAACATGAACAAGGACAACAACGCCGGCGGCGGGGCGACCAACACCCCGGTGGCGAAGGTCGCCGTACCGGACGTCAGCGGCAAGTCGGTGGCCGACGCGACCGCGCTGCTCTCCGACAAGGGTCTGACGTTCGCGCAGGGACCGTCGGAGACCAGCGACACGGTCGGCCGCGGCTCCGCGATCCGGCAGACGCCGACCGCGGGCACGGAGGCCGAGCAGGGTTCGACGGTCACCGTGGTGTTCTCGTCCGGACGGAGTGCGTTCCCGGTGCCGGACGTGATCGGCAAGTCGGAGTCCGCGGCCCGCAAGGCGCTCGAAGGCACCTCCGCGAACTTCAAGGTCAAGGACAAGGTCGTCGAGCAGGACAGCGACGAGAAGAAGGGCACCGTGCTCGCGGTCAGCCCGGACCCGAACGGGCAGTACCCGTCGGGTCAGGAGTTCACGCTGACGGTATCCAGCGGCGTCACGAACGTCGAGGTTCCGAACGTCGTGACCGTTCCGGCCGACGACGCGGCCAAGCAGTTGAAGGATCTCGGCTTCCAGGTCGGGTACAAGTACGGAAATGACCCGAACTCGCCGGACGGCATCGTGCTCGCGCAGAGTATCCCGGGCGGCACCAAGAAGCCGAAGGGCACCACGGTCACGCTGACGGTCAACAACCCGCAGGAACCGACCCCGCCGCCGAGCCAGCCGACGGACACACCGACGGACAACCCGAGCTCGCCGGGCATCACGATCGGCGGATGAGACAACGGAACCCCCGGAGCGACTGCTCCGGGGGTTCCGTCGTTGACGAGGTCAGCTGACGACCGGGGCCAGACCGGCAGAGCGCGCGACCGCGTCCTGGTCACCGCAGATCGCGAGCCAGTTGGCGAGCATCCGGTGACCGCCCTCGGTCAGCACCGACTCCGGGTGGAACTGCACGCCTTCCACCGGGAGGTCGCGGTGCCGCGCGGCCATGATGACGCCGGCCTCGGTCCGGGCGGTCACCTGCAGCTCGTCCGGCACGGTGTCCTGCGCGATCGCGAGCGAGTGGTACCGGGTCGCGGTGAACGGCGACGGGAGTCCGGAGAGTACGCCGGCGCCCTCGTGGAACACCTGGCTGGTCTTGCCGTGCAGGAGCTCGTCCGCGCGGCCGACGACACCGCCGTACGCGACGCCGATCGCCTGGAGACCGAGGCAGACCCCGAAGATCGGGACGTGTGCGCCCTTCTCCTTCACGATGTCCACACAGGCGCCGGCTTCTTCCGGGGTACCAGGACCGGGGGAGAGCAGGACGCCGTCGTACTCACCGGCCTGGTCGGGTGTGACCTCGTCGTTGCGCAGCACTGTGGTGTCGGCCTGCAGTTGCTGCAGGTACTGCACCAGGTTGTAGACGAAGGAGTCGTAGTTGTCGACGACAAGGATCCGCGGCATGCGGACCATTGTGACAGCTACCGGCCGGTGACCGACGGGCTGGCCGACGGGGTCTGTGGGTAACCGGGCACGGTCGCGCTCTGGAGGTCCAGGGTGCCTTCGTAGGCCGGCATCGAGATCGAGGACTCGTTCTTCACGTCGTACCCGAGCTGGAACTTCACGACATAGTCCTGCAGGTTCTCGATGTACTGCGAGTCGTCGAGCGCTTTCTGCAGCTTCCGCCGGTCACCGATCGCGGTGATCGTGTACGGCGGCAGGTACGGCACGCCGTGCAGTACGACGGAGTTGCCGACGCACTTGACCCCGGTGGTGGAGATGACACGCTGGTTCTGGATCGTCATCGCCTCGGCGCCGCCGGCCCAGAGCGCGTTCACCACGGCCTGGATGTCCTGCTGGTGGATGACCAGCCAGTTCTCGTCGACGTCCGGGTTCTCCTTGACCACCTCGGGCGGGGCGTCGCGCAGCGTCACGCTGAGCCCGGGACCGACGACCGGACGGGTGCCGACCTGCTCGGACAGGTCCTCGAACTGCTTGGCCAGCTTCGGGTCGATCGATCCCTGCTGCGCCTGCAGCGCCTCGATGTCGTGGGTCAGCGCCGCGTGCTGCCGGACCAGGCTCGCGCTGCGGCGGCTCTGTTCCTCCACCAGGCCGGCGAGCGTAGTGTTGCGACTGGGCCGCAGGTCTGTGCCCCGGGCGTTGGTGGCACTGGTCGCGAACAGCAGACCGGCGCACAGCAGCGCCAGCGGCGCACCCACGCGCCACAGCGAAATCCGCCTGAACCTACGCACCAGTGATCTCCATGTTGCTGTCTGCACTACGCTAACCCGGACCGACCCGCACAGGTCGTAGCGGTCAGCTTATGCGTCCGTCCTTACAAGGAGTTCAGTCGTGCCCGAGTCGAGCAGTCGCAACAAGAAGAAGACCGAGAAGGTCAAGGTCGAGAAGACCCCCAAGAGGCCGCGCACCACCAGCCGCGTGTGGGTCGCGCCGCTGATGCTGTTCTGCTGGCTGCTCGGACTCGCCTGGCTGGTCGTCTTCTACGTGGCCGGCCAGGACATCCCGGTGATGAAGGACCTCGGCAACTGGAACCTGCTGATCGGAATGGGCCTGATCGCCGTCGGCTTCGTCGTCTCCACGCAGTGGGTCTGACCCAGGTTCTGCTGGGTTATCCACATCCGTATCCCCAGTTGTGCACACCGATTCCGGGGAGTTATCCCCAAGGTGGGCGTTAGTTCTCCACGAAAATCGGTCCAAAAGGGGTCAAATCTGTGGATAACTCAGGTTTGAGCGGATGAGTTTCCACATTGTTCACGTCGGCAGCGGCCGGTTGTCCACGACCTTCTTCATGACGATCGTCGACGTCATCCGCTGGACACCCGGCAGCCGTGCCAGCCGCTCGTCGCGCAGCCGCTGGAAGGTCGCGATGTCCGCTGTCGCCACCCGGACGAAGCAGTCCGGCTCGCCGAACAGCCGCTCCGCGTGCACCACCTCCGGGATGCCGGAGATCACCCCACCCCGCTCGAGCTCCCGCAGTACCTGCCGCAGATCCTCAACCCCCGTCTGATCACCCTCGGTATTACCGGCGTCCTCGCGAGCATCCTGATGCTCGCCCGTGTGCAACAGGCGGGCGTACTGTCGAAACAGCCGTAGCGACCTGGGGAGACCGGGAGGGTCGCACCATGTTCGTACAGGTCATCCAGGGACAGCTCACCGACGCCGCGCAGGCGCACGCCGCGATGGATCGGTGGATGGAAGAACTCGCGCCTGAGGCGCCCGGCTGGGTGGGGACCACCGCCGGCGTCACCGCGGACGGCAGGTTCATCGCACTGGCGCGCTTCGACTCCGCCGACTCCGCGCGGCGCAACAGCGAGTCGCCGGCTCAGGACAAGTGGTGGCACGAGTTCTCGTCGCTGCTCAGCGCCGAGGCCGCCTTCCGCGACACCGAGGACGTGACCGTGACACTGGCCGGCGATCCGGACACGGCCGGGTTCGTCCAGATCATCCGCGGCCGCACCTCGGATCCCGATCGCGTCCGGAGCCTGATGAGTCAGGGCTCCGACGCGTGGGCGGGGTTCCGGCCCGATCTCATCGGCAACGTTCTCTCGCTGTACGACGACGGCGCCTTCACCACGGCGTTCTACTTCACCTCCGAGGCGGCAGCCCGCGAAGGCGAGCTCAAGGAGCCGCCGGCCGAGCTGAAGGCGGAGGTCGACGAGCTCAACGCGTTGGACGCCGAGCCGCCGGAGTACTTCGACCTGACCAGGCCCTGGCTGTACTCACCTGCATCTACGTAGAGATGTATGTAGACATCTACGTAGCCGTCTGCGTATAGTTCTACGTAGGAGGAGACAAGATGCCGAACAAGACGATCTACGTGTCCGACGACGACCTGCCGCTGTACAAGAAGGCGCAGGAGCTCGCCGGCAACCTGTCCTCGGCGATCTCGATCGCCCTGCGGAGGTACGTCGAGCTGGAAGAAGGCCGGTTCGAGGGGTACGACGAGATCACCGTGCGGGTGGGCCGGGGCACCGGCCGCAAGCAGCGGTTCTCCGGCGTACTGCTCGCGGAGGGCGGCCGGTCGAGCAGCACCGGGTACGAGGCCTTCAAGGTCTACCGGAGCCGGACCGGCAAGTTCGTCCTGCACGCCGATCGCCGCAGCCAGTTCACTGTCAACGGTGACGACGAGCGCTACCTGACCGGTTGGCGCTCCTGGATCGGCAACTGGAGCAGCGACCAGTCCTGGAGCATGGCGCAGGGCGAGGCCACCCTGCACATCGTGGAAACGGTCGAGGAGCTCCGTGAGCTGATCCCCGAAGACCTCTACGAACTGGTCGAGGAAGCCGCCAACCAACCGGCAGTCGAGGACCTCGACATCTAACTCCCGGAACAACTGATACCGGCGACCGCTCGGTCGGCCGGGCGGACAAGCACGCCTGGAAACAAGCCCTTAGCCATCTGGGGCAGGTTCGGCCTGCTCGAAAACAACCGAGGAACAGTCATGTCAGCTGCGATCGACGTCATCGGACTGCGTAAGTCCTACGGCGAGAAACTCGTGCTCGACGGCATCGACCTGAACGTTGCCGAAGGCACCATCTTTTCCCTGCTCGGCCCGAACGGCGCCGGCAAGACCACCGCGGTGCAGATCCTGTCCACGCTCGTCACCGCCGACGCCGGCGAGATCCGGGTGGCCGGCCACGACCTGCACCAGAACCCCGAGGCGGTCCGCGCCTCGATCGGCGTCACCGGCCAGTTCTCCGCGGTCGACGGCCTGATGACCGGCCGCGAGAACCTGATCCTGATGGCCGACCTTTACCACCTCGGCAAGCAGGAGGCCCGGGTCCGGGCGGACGAGCTGCTGGAGCAGTTCGACCTGGTGGAGGCCGGCAAGAAACTGGCGATGACGTACTCCGGCGGCATGAAGCGCCGGCTCGATCTGGCCATGACGCTGGTCGGCCGCCCACGGATCATCTTCCTGGACGAGCCGACGACCGGCCTCGACCCACGCAGCCGGCACAGCATGTGGACGATGATCCGCGAACTGGTCGCCAGCGGCGTCACGGTCCTGCTCACCACGCAGTACCTGGACGAGGCCGACCAGCTGGCCGACCGGATCGCCGTCCTCGACCACGGGCGACTGGTCGCGCAAGGTACGGCGGAGGAGCTCAAGCGGCTCGCACCAGGCGGGCACATCCGGCTCCGCTTCACCTCGCCGGACGCGTTCTCGCTGGCGGGACAGGTGCTGCCGACCGCAGTACCGAATCAGGAGTCGCTCGTCCTGCAGGTACCGAACGACGGCAGCGTGCACGCCTTGCGCGCTCTGCTGGCGCAGATCGACGACGCCTCGCTCGAGGTCGACGAGCTGACCGTCCACACCCCCGACCTGGATGACGTGTTCTTCGCCGTCACCGGTCAGCCCACCGCTCACGAGGAAGTGAACGCACAATGAGCTACGCACTCCAAGACACCGGCACGATGCTCCGCCGCAACCTGCGGCACGCCCAGCGGTACCCGGGCCTGTCCCTCGGTGCCCTCGGGATGCCGGTCATCATGATCCTGCTGTTCGGCCTGATCTTCGGCGACACCTTCTCGGCCGGTCTCGGCGGCGGAGGCGGGCGGGGCGACTACATCAATTTCCTCACCCCGGGCATCCTGCTGATGTCGATCGCCTCCGGCACGATGTCGCCCGCGGTCGCGGTCTGCATGGATATGACCGAAGGGATCGTGGCGAGGTTCCGGACGATGGCGATCTTCCGGCCGGCGGTGCTGACCGGGCATGTGCTGGGCAACGTGATCCTGACGATCGCGAGCCTGGCCCTGGTGGTCGGCTTCGCCGTCCTGATCGGGTTCCGCCCGAACGCGTCGGCCGGCGACTGGCTGCTCGCGGCCGGGTTGCTGATCGCGGTGACCGTCGCCCTGACCTGGTTCGCGATCGCGCTCGGACTGACCAGCAAGACGCCGGAGAGCGCGAGCAACATCGTCCTGCCGATCAGCCTGCTGCTGCCCTTCCTCAGCGACACGTTCATCCCGCTGGACGCGATGCCGAGCGGGATCCGGTGGTTCGCGGAGTACCAGCCGTTCACCCCGATCATCGACACCTTGCGCCATCTGCTGCTCGGTACGCCGATGGACGGCGGCGACGGCTGGCTGGCCCTGGCCTGGTGCCTGGCGATCGCGGTGGTCGGCTACTTCTGGGCGCAGAAGAACTACAACAAGGGCACGGTTGCCTAGGAAGGCGCGCCCAGCAGGCTCGCGCGGGTGCGGACGTGGGCGGGGATCAGCAGGTCGCAGTCAGGGTTGTTCTCCGGTTCGCCGGCGATGACGTGGAGCGGGATCACGCCTGTCCAGTAGGGCAGTCCGAGGTCCTGCTCGTCGTCATTGGCCGGGCCGGAGCGAGTCTTCACCGAGGCTTCGGTGAGCGAGAGAGCGAGCACCGACGTCTTGGCCAGCTCCTTGCGGTTCGGCGGTCGTACGGCGGTCGACCGACCGGGCACCAGGTGGTCGACGATCCGGTTGAGACCGTGCAGCTTCTCATCGAGGTCGGTGATGAGCCGCGGTACGCCGAAGATGACAGCGGACCGGTAGTTCACCGAGTGGTGGAACGCGGACCGCGCCAGCACCAGGCCCTCGGTGTGCGTGATGGTGACGCAGATGGTCTGCTCCGGCGCCGCCACCACGCTGCGGGCGGCGACCGAGCCGTGCAGGTACAGCGTCCCGTCCGGGCCGCGGTCCAGATCCACGCCGTATGCCGTCGGCAGTACGAGCGGATCGCCGTCGACCACGACGCCCAGGTGGCAGAACATCCCGTCGTACAGGACGTCGTACAACGCCTGCCGGTCGGTGGCAGCGCGCTCCTTCGAGCGGCGGAGTGAGGTCCGATCGGTCGGCTGCAGCGGGGTAGTGGTCATGTAACTAGGTTCAGCTGAGGAGTGGCATGCTGGCACGGTCCATTCCCGTACGAATCAGGTAGTCCATTCGTGGAGAGCTCGCTCCCGCTGACCATCGACCGCACCACCGGGCTCCCGCTGCACCTGCAGCTGGCGGAGCAGGTCCGGGCCGCTGTGCTGGACGGTCGGCTCCAGGCCGGCCACCGGCTTCCGTCGACCCGCGACCTCGCCCGTGACCTGTCCGTCTCGCGGTCCGTCACGCAGGCGGCGTACGACCAGCTGCACGCCGAGGGCTGGATCGAGGGCCGCACCGGCGCCGGCACCTTCGTCACGGACGTCGTCCCGCTGCAACCCGCCGTACGGCGCCGCACACCACACCCGCCGAACCCGGACGCGAAGCTGCTGACGCTCCGCCCGGGCATCCCGTACATCGCCCCGACGCCCGACCCCGGCTGGCGCCGCGCCTGGCGTGAGGTGTCCGCCCAGTCCCCACCCGGCGGGTACGACGACGCGGCCGGACTGCCCGCACTCCGCTCCGCGCTCGCCGACCACGTCGCCCGGGTCCGCGGGATCGCCTGCGGACCGGAGAACGTGCTCGTCACCAACGGGACCGTCCACGGCCTCCGCCTGCTGCTGACCGTCACCCGTCAGCCCGGCGACCGGATCGCGATCGAGGACCCCGGCTACATCAACGCGGTCGTCGCCGCGCGCGACCATCGGCTCGAGATCGTCGACGTCCCGGTCGACGAGGACGGGCTGCAGGTCGGCGCGCTGACGGCCGACGCGGCCGCGGTCTACGTCACGCCGTCCCACCAGTACCCGCTCGGCGGCCGGCTACCTGTTGCCCGCCGCAACGAACTGATCCGCTGGGCGCGCCGCACCGACGCGCTGCTGATCGAGGACGACTACGACAGCGAGTTCCGGTACGACGTCGCGCCGCTGCCCGCGCTCGCCCAACTGGACCTGGAGCGCGTCGTCCACCTGGGAACGCTGTCGAAGACGATCAGCCCCGCGCTCCGACTCGGCTGGCTGGTCGCATCCGAGGAGATGGTCGATCGCCTGGCCGCGTTCCGCGCCAGCTCCGGCGACTGGCCCGGCTGGCCGATGCAGGCCGCGATGCTCGCCATGCTCCGCGACGGCTACATCGATCTGGCGGTACGCCGCGGGCGCCGGTTGTACGCGGATCGCCGTACCCACACCGTCGCCGAGCTGTCGCCGTACGGTCAGGTCATCGGCCAGGACGCCGGACTGCACGTCACGCTGCTGCTGCCTGACGACGCCGACGATCGGCGGATCGCCGCCGCGGCGCGTGCGGCCGGTGTCGTGGTCGCGCCGCTCTCGGAGTACCGGCGTTCCGTGTCGGGACCGCCAGGGCTGGTGATCGGCTACGCGACTCCGTCGACGTCCGATCTGCATCGCGCCCTGACGATCCTGACCGAGGTCCTTACTCGCCGTTGAGCGGGTCGATGTCAGGCGTGCTGCCCCAGCGGAAGTACACCGGGGCCTTGTAGCTGCCCGCGGACGAGCTGACGTGGTTGATCACGGTGGCAGTACCGTTGGCGCGGCCAACGGCGTACCAGTGGGCGGTCCGGGTGTCCTTGTCGATGCCGACGAGCAGCGTCCCGTACTGACCGCACTTGCTTGCGAGCAGCTTCTCGAAACCCTGCCACGTCTTGGTGCGGACCGGCTTGACGATCGGCTTCATCGGCGCTGCGGCCGGAATGTGGATCGTGTACAGCGCGCCGCCCCGGGTGTTCGCGAGGAAGGTGTCGTACGTCGCCGTCTTGCTGATCAACGCCATCGACTTCACCGCCGCGAACCCGGTCGCGGAACCGGTCGCCTTCCATCCCCCACCGACACTCCAGCGGAACAGCGTGCCGTCGTTGCGCAGCCCGTACGCCGTCGTACGGGCGCTGGTCTGGGACACCTCCACCGCGGTGAAGTTCGACCAGCCGCCACCGACCCGCTGCGTGACGTTCGGCAGGCCCGGGACCGGCTCGTTCATGGTGTCGATCGAGTACTCGCGGTAGTACAGGGAGTCGCCCTGCACCACCCAGCCTGCGTTCGTGGCGCCCAGATTGGACGCGTCGCTGGTGAACGTCGTACTGAGCCGGACTGCTCCCGGCGCGAAGACGCCGAAGATGGGTCCGGGCAGCCCGACGTTGCGGGCCGGGTAGCCCACGGTGATCCCGCCGTTGTCCTGTGCTCCGCTGTCGAGCACCGAACCCGGTTGTAGCGAGCAGGCCGCGGTAGTCGCGGCCTGGGCCGGCGGCGTTGCGACCGCCGCGGTGGCGAGCAGGGTCGCGCCGGCCAGGAAGGGCATGATCCGCACGTCAGTCTCCGTTCAGTGGGTCGAGGTAGAAGACCGGACCCCAGCGGAAGTACACCGGGTCCGGGAAGGTGCCGGTGACCTTGCCCAGGCTGTTGATCACCGTCGACGCGCCGTTGGCGTGCCCGACGGCGTACAGGTAACCGGAGCCGGTGTCCTTGTCGATCCCGAGCAGCAGCGTTCCGTAGTTGCCGCACTTCTGCGCGATCAGCGTCTCGAAGCCCTGCCAGGTACCGGGCCGGACCTTGGTGACGATCGGCTTCATCGGCGACGAGACCGGGATGCGGATCGTGTAGAGCGCACCGCTGCGGGTGTTCGCGAGGAGCGTGTCGTACGTCGCCGTCTTGCTGATCAGCGCCATCGACTTCACCGACCCGAACCCGGTCGCCGATCCGGTACTCCGCCAACCGGTGCCGACCGTCCAGCGGAACAACGTCCCGTCATTGCGCAGCCCGTAGGCGTTCCAGTGGAACGTCTTACCCTGCTCGAAGTGCGCGACCTCGAGCGCGGTGAAGTTCGTCCAGCCACCGCCGATCCGGGTCGTGATGTCGGTGCCCTCGTTGAAGTTGTAGTACCGGCTGTACAGCGAGTCGCCCTCCGCCACATAGCCGGAGTGATCCGCACCGGCCACGCTGGGCTCCACCTCGAACGAGGAGCTCAACCGAACCTTCCCCGCCGGGAAGACAGCTGGGCTGTCGCTGCTGGGAGTGGTCATCGTCGGCGGCGTGCCGGCAGTGATCTTGAACCCGGTCTGCACCCCCTTGGCGGTGACCGACCCTGGATTCATCCAACAAGCCTCGGTCGTGGCGGAGCCCACGGCGTGCGCCGATGGCACGAACGCCGTGGCGGTCAGCGCGACCGCGACCGCCAGGCTGGAGACAACAGTGCGTCGCATCACGATCCCTCCCAGATCTGGTTCATCCAAAGAACCTGATGCGGGCAGGACCGGAAAGGTTAGGGATCGAGCGGGTTGTTTCGCAGCGGCGGCTGGACGACCGGGGTGTCGCCGTTCCAGGTCAGGTGGGAGAGCCACATTGTGCGGCCCTTGGGGTCGGTGCCGACCTGGGTCGGGTCCCAGGCGTGGTAGACGAACCAGTTGCCGAGGACCATGTTGTGGCCCGGGCCGGCGGCGTCCGGGCCCGACTTCAGGATCGGGTCGCCGGACTTCGTGCACGGTCCGGTCGGCGACTCGCACAGTGCGTGGCCGACGGCGTACGTCGCCTTGTCGAACGCGTTGCCCGAGTAGAAGAGGTGGAACTTCCCGTTCCGCTCGACCATGTACGGCGCCTCGACGAGATTGCCCTCCCAGGGCAGGTCCTGCTTGATCATCCGATGCACGGGACCGATCAGCGTCAGGCCGTCGTCGGACAGCTCGGACACGTAGATCCAGGTGTCCACGCCGATCGCGTTGCCGTCGTTCTTCCAGTACAGCCAGCGCCGGCCGGTCGAGTCCTGGAACGGCGACGCGTCGATCGAACCACCCTCGTCAGCCTGACTGATGAGAGGGATTGGAGATTTGTCGACATATGGACCTGTGGGTGTGGACGCCACCGCGACACCGACCGCCTGCCGATCGACGGCGGTGTCGCGCGACGTGTAGTACATGACGTACCGGTCCGCCGCGTGGACCGCGACCTCCGGCGCCCACACCGTGCGCGGCCTGGTCCAATCCGGTAACGACGGCAGCGCGTCACCGACCGGCTGCCACGACACCAGGTCGCGGGACGTCAGCGTCTGCACGTTGCCCAGCGGCCCGTTGGTCGCGAACGCGTAGTATTCGTTGCCCACCGCAATGATCTGCGGATCGGCGAAGCTCCCGTCGTACACCGGATTGGCGAACATCTACTTGCTCTCGTAGAACTTCAGGTAGTCGAACGTTGCGACCGGCGGTGGGTTCGCGCCGGTGAACTCGCCGTGCGCGTAGAGCCCGATGCGAGCGGCGGACGGGAGCACCCAGGACGCGCCCCAGGTCCAGTTCTTCCCGTCGACCGACGTGCCGGCCTGGTACACGTGCTCGCCGGCAGCGTTCTGGTGGTACGCGATGCGCATCCACATCGTCGGCGCCGTCCGCCCGATCGCGGCCGCGCCGTACGACGTGGCGCCGTCCGACGGCCGCGCCACCAGCTCGCGCCCGTACTCCGTCTGCCGGGTCTTCCAGATCGCGACGTCGCCGAGCCGGGCGAAATCGTCGTCGTTCAGGTACACGATCATGCCCGCCTGCTGGTAGTTGCGGACGTCGTCGGTGCCGGTGTCGAGGTGCAGCTTGGTCTCGGCGATCCAGCTCTTCCCGGCGGGCGTGGCGTGCAGCAGCAGGCCGGCGTTGTTGCCGCTGCCGACCATGTCGGCGTTCTCCAGCGGCCAGCTCAGGTTGCCATCGGCAACAGTTGCCTTGTCGTCCTGCCGGACCCAGGACCAGTCCGCACCGAGCGCTCCGTTGAAGTCGTCACCCGCGAGCAGCTTCCCGGTCCGCGGTACGGCGGCCGGCTTCGTCACCGGCTTCGCCACCGGACGTACGGTCAGGTTGTCCACCTCGGCCGAACCCGCCCACCGCACAGGCGCGGCAGGCAGCTTCAAACCTGGCACCTGCAGACGCGCCTCCGCATAGACATCTCCTAGGCCCGCGTCATTCAGTCGTGCTGTCACGGTCGATCCGCTGACCTGCACCGACAGCTTGTTCCACTGGGTGCGGTCGAAGTCGGCGGGCAGATTCACGGCTGTCGTACGGCGGCCGACGGCCAGCGTCAGACGATTGTCCGCAACAGTCGCGACCACCTGATTGCCCAGGACGGTGGTGAACGACGAGCCAAGCCGGGTGTCCGCTTCGACGCGCAGGGAGCCACCAGGTGCCGATGCGCGGGTTCGGGCGGTGCCGTGGATGGATGCGGTCGGGCCGCCGACCGGGTCGCCGGGGTTGGCTGTTGCGCCGAGCAGACCTCCGGCCGGGTTGGTGGAGTCGATGCCCAGCCCGGAACCGGTTGTCGGTGCGGGGACGGGGCCTTCGGACGGACCGAGGCCGGCGCGGGTGCGGGGCCAGCCGTTGATCCAGTCGATGTTGTCGATCAGCATCGGTCGCCGGTTGATCCCGAACGGGTCGGTCAGCCACGGCGTACCGCGGTCGATCGCGTGGTACACGATGTGGTCCTGGCCGGCCGCGTCGGTGATGAACGCGTGGTGGCCGGGGCCGATCCACTTGTTGCCGTTCTGTGTGATGACCGTCGTACCGCCGACGCGGGAGTCGGTGAGCTTGGCGCCGTCGGCGTCCACGAACGGGCCGCGCGGAGAGCGGGACCGGCCGGCGAAGACGGAGTACCCCGTGGTCGGGCCGGCGCAGCAGTTCATCGACGAGCCCATGAAGTAGTACCAGCCGTCGCGGTAGACGACGTACGAGCCTTCGTAGCGGTCGCCGATCGTGACCTGGGTCGGGGCGCCGACCGCGTGCATGCCGTCGGCGCTCAGTTCCGTCACGGAGATGCCGCCGTTGAAGCCGCCGTAGTACAGGTACCGCTTGCCGTCGGCGGCGGTCAGTTCGGCCGGGTCGATGGTGCCGAGATAGCCACCGTTGCCGTCGGACCGCGGCGCCACGACCGGGCCGTCGGTCGCGGTCCACGGTCCGGCCGGGGTCGGTGCGGTGGCCACGCCGATGGCGGGATCACCACCCGCGTTGGCGGTGGTGTCGGTGACGGTGAAGTACATGACGTACCGGCCGCCGAAGTACCGGATGTCCGGGGCCCAGAAGAACGACCCGGGCGCGGCCCAGGCGGGCTTGGTCTGGTCGTTGAAGACCGTGCCGAGGTACTCCCAGGAGCTGAAGTCCTTGGTCCTGGCCATGTGCATCAGGCCGAACGGGCCGTTCGCGACGAGTGGGTCGGAGGTGGCGTACGCGTACCAATAGCCGTCGCGGCCCTGGATGATCGAGGGGTCGGCGAACGAGTCGGCGAAGCTGGAGGTGACGGGGTTGGTGGTGGTCACGACCGGCGCCGCGGTAGCGGGCGACATACCGGCCGCTAGGGCGACGACAGCAAGTGCTGCGGCGAGCAATCTCTTCGAAGGCACAGGGCGGGTCCCTTCAACTCAGGCGGATCAGATGCCACGAAGCGGGAGGCAGCGTGGCGGTGCAGACACCGTCGACGATCTCGGTGCCGTCCACGGTCCGGGGAGTCACCCGGTCCGGGTCGTCCGCGGTGTTCACCGCGGACCTGTCCTCGTCGTACAGCGCGAGGTGCTCGGCGACCTGGAGGCCGGCAACCGGGATCTCCAGATCGATCTTGTCGGTCTCGCTCCGGTTCACCACGAAGATCGCGGTCTCCCCGGTGTTCTCGTCGTACGTCGCTGTGCTCCAGAGCGCCGGGATCCGGCCGAAGGCGGCGGTGTCGATCTCCGGTCCGCCGCTGATCGCGGTCTGCAGCACGGTCGGACCGGCGTACCGCGCGGTCAGGGCGAACGGATGGAAGATCGTCTGCCGCCAGGCGCGGCCGCCGGGCTCGGTGCGGATCGGTGCGATCACGTTGACCAGTTGCGCAAGGCAAGCGATCTTCACCCGGTCGGCGTGCCGGAGCAGCGTGATCAGCAAGCTGCCGACGACGACCGCAGCGTCGACGGTGTAGCTGTCCTCGATCAGCGGGCCGACTTCACGGATCCCGAGGCCGAGCTCGCCGGGGAAGTGCTCCTGGTACCAGACGTTCCACTCGTCGAACGACAGCGTCAGCTCCTTGTCGCTGCGCTTGAGCGCCTTCACGTGGTCGGCGGTCGCGATGACCGACGAGATCATCCGGTCCATCTCCTCGGCGGCGGCCAGGAAGCTCGCCTGGTCGCCGTCGCGCGGTTCGTAGTACGCGTGCAGGCTGATGTGGTCGACCAGGTCGTAGGTGCGCTCGAGGACGACGCGTTCCCACTCGCCGAACGTCGGCATGCCGGCGTTGCTCGAACCGCAGGCGACCAGCTCGAGGCCGGGCTCGACGCGACGCATCGCGTTCGCGGTCTCCTCGGCGAGCCGCGCGTACTCCTCGGCGGTCTTGTGGCCGATCTGCCACGGGCCGTCCATCTCGTTGCCCAGGCACCAGATCCGGATGTCGTGCGGCTCCGGGCTGCCGTTCGCGACCCGCAGGTCGCTGAGCGCGGTGCCGGCCGGGAGGTTGCAGTACTGCAGCAGGTCGACGGCTTCGCGGATGCCGCGGGTACCGAGGTTCACCGCCCAGATCGGCTGTACGTCGGCCTTGCGTGACCACGCGACGAACTCGTCGGTGCCGAACTGGTTCGGCTCGATCGCCCGCCAGGCCAGGTCGAGCCGCCGAGGCCGCTGCTCCTTCGACCCGACGCCGTCCTCCCAGTCGTAGTTCGAGACGAAGTTCCCGCCGGGGTAGCGGACCGCGGTGACGCCGAGCTCGCGCACCAGCTCCAGCACGTCCTCCCGGAACCCGTCCGCGTCCGCCCGCGGATGCCCGGGCTCGTAGATCCCGGTGTAGACGCAACGCCCCATGTGCTCGACGAACGAACCGAACACCCGCCGGTCCAACGCACCGACCACGAACGCCGGGTCCACCACGAGCCGAGCCACAAGGCCTCCCCAGGAGGGTCTACAACGTTTAACGTGGATGTCTACAACGATTGACAATCGGTGTAAAGAGCTCAGCGGTGGCACACTCGGGCGACAGCACGGTGACAGGAGGTCCTTCCGATGGCGACCAGGCTGAGCGACGTGGCCGCGCGGGCCGGCGTTTCGGTGAAGACCGTGTCGAACGTGATCAACGACTACCCGCACATCACCGCGCGGACCCGGGCCAAGGTCGAGGCCGCGATCGCCGCCCTGGACTACCGGCCGAACGTCAGCGCCCGCTCACTGCGCAAGGGCCGCTCGGACTTCATCGCGCTGGCCATCCCGGAGATGGCCTCGCCGTACTTCGCCGAGCTCGGCGCCGAGATCAGCCGGGCCGCGAAGCGCCGCGGGATCACCGTGCTGATCGACCAGACCGAGGGCGAGGCCGCGGCCGAGAAGCTGGTCCTGGACGGGATGCGCGGGCAGCTGATCGACGGCATCATCTTCTCCCCGATCACGACGGCGCCGGCCAAGCTGACCGTCGCCGACACCGGGAAGCCGCTGGTCCTGCTCGGCGAGCGACCGGCCGGCGGCCAGTTCGACCGAGTCGCGGTCGACTCGGTCCAGGCGTCCTGCGACGCCACCACACATCTGATCTCGATCGGACGGCGGCGGATCGCGGCCATCGGTGTCGGCGGGACGAGCACCGGAGCGGTCCGGCGCAAGGGGTATCGGAAGGCGCTCAAGGCGGCCGGATTGCCACACGATCCCGCGCTCGAGCTCGCCGGGACGGGGTACCACCGGGAGGACGGCGCCGCGTCGATGCGTGAACTGCTGGAGCTGCCGGTGCCGCCGGATGCGGTCTTCTGCTTCAACGATCTGCTCGCCCTGGGCGCACTGCGTACGCTGGCCGATGCGGGGCTGCGAGCGCCGGAAGACGTTGCCGTGGTCGGCTTCGACGACATCGAGGACGGCCGCTACCACTCGCCGACGCTGACCACGATCTCGCCGGACAAGGCGTGGCTGGCCGACAACGCGGTCGCCCTGCTCCTGGACCGGATCGCCGGAAACGGTGAGGCCGCCCACCGCGACCTCACCGTCCCGTACACCTTGCAGATCCGCGAATCGACCGCCGGTTAGCGCCCAGGGAAGCCGGCGAGCTGTTTGGCCAGGCCGTTCTGGGTTTTGCTCAGTCCGCCGACCAGGCTGAGTACGGCGTTGCGCAGCGGGCGGATCGGCCGCGGGACATTGGCCAGTCGGGTCAGACGGTGCGCGAGCGCGATCACGCGGACCGCCTCCGCGCGGCTGTTCACGGCGTATGCGTTCAGACCCGACTCGTCACCGGCCAGCGCCGCCGACAGTGCATCCGCCAGAACGACCGCGTCGCGGAGGCCAAGGTTCATGCCCTGACCGCCGGCTGGGCTGTGCGTGTGGGCCGCGTCGCCGGCGAGCAGCACGCGACCGGACCGGTACTCGTCCGCGACCCGCTCGTGGATCCGGAACCGTGAACCCCACACCACCTCGGTCACCTTCGGGTGCGCCTTCCGCGGACCACGGTCGTCGACCAGGTCCTGCGCGAAGGCCATGTCCGGGTGCTCCGGCGCATTGTGCACCTCGGCCACCAGGCGGAAGCTTCCGTCCGGCAACGGCGCAACCACGAGCAGCCCGGACGCCGCGAAGTACATCCCGACCTCGTCGGTCGGCAGTCCACTGTCGACCCGGATGTCGACAAGGCTCAGGGACAGCTCCAGTGTGTTGCCGGGCATCCGCAGACCGGCGAGGCCGCGGATCGTGCTGTTCATCCCGTCGGCAGCCACGACGTACTGCGCCTGGATCACGTCACCGTTGTCGAGCGTGACCTCGGCACCGTCGGCGTTCTGCGTCAGTCCGGTCGCGGCGTACGGGCGGACGACGCTGCCGCCGAGCTCGACGAGCCGCTCGAGCAGGACCTGCTCGGTGACCGGCTGCGGGATCATCGTCACGAACGGGAAATCGGTCGGCAGGTCCTCGAAGCCGACCGGGATCAGCTTGCGGTCGCCGGCCCGGACCGTGAAGTCCTCGAGCTCCAGCCCGCGGTCGACGAGCTGCTTGGTCACGCCGAGCGGCTGCAGCACCTCCAGAGTCCGAGGGTGGATCACACAAGCGCGGGAGGTGTTCGTGCCCTCGGCCAGCTTGTCGATCACCACCACGTCGTGCCCGTGCAACCGAAGCCCGACCGCCACCGCGAGCCCGACCGGACCCGCACCCACCACTACGACCTCTGCATTCCGCGGAGTCATCGTCGCTCCTTCTCTCACTTATCAACAACTGTTGACTTTTACGTTAGGGCCGCTCCCTGTAAAAGTCAACAACCGTTGGCATATGCTGCGGGCATGGCGGAGAAGAAGTCGGACCGGACCCGGGCATCGATCCTGGCGGCGGCGCGGGAGCGGTTCGGCGCGGACGGATACGAGCGGGCCACGATCCGGGCGATCGCGGCCGACGCGGCGATCGACCCGGCGATGGTGATGCGGTACTACGGCAGCAAGGAGAAGCTGTTCGCGGCGGCAGCGGAGTTCGACGTACGGCTGCCGGACCTGACCGACGTACCGCGGGAGGAGCTCGGCACAGTGCTCGTCCGCCACTTGGTCGAGCGTTGGGAGGAGGACGACACGCTGCGGGTGCTGCTGCGGACGGCGGTCACCAACGAGGCTGCGGCCGAGCGGATGCGGCTGGTGTTCATCGAGCAGCTCACGCCTGCGTTCGAGCGGGCCGCCGTGGACCAGCCGGAGGTGCGGGCCGGACTCATCTCCACCCAGGCGCTCGGCTTCGCGCTGTGCCGCTACATCCTGGCGCTGGAACCGATCGTGAGCCTGTCCACAGACGAAGTCGTGGCCTGGCTCGGCCCGACCATCGCGCGCTACTTGACCTCGCCGGCACCCAGCCAGGAGTGAACGGCGGGCAGCGTCTCGGCCAGAGTCGGCAGCTGCGGGTGCCACTTGAGCTCCCACTCCAGTGAGAGCGGGTAGTCCGTCCCGTCGAGGGTCTGCAGCAGCTCCTGGATCGGGAAGTCGCCGGCGTCGATGGCCACCGGGCGGTAGTCCTGCTGCGAGTCGGCCTGCTTGAACTGGACCAGGTCGACCCACGGCTTCAACAGCGCGAACGACTCGGCCAGAGTCTCCCCGTGCGACCAGGTGTGCGAGCTGTCCCAGATCGCCTTCACGTTGTGGCCGGGGACGTCGGTGTCGAGCAGCGCGCAGAACGCGGCGACCTGACGGGCCGTCGAGTGCGAGTCGTGCGTCTCCAGCAGGATCGGGACGTCCCGCGGTGCACTCGTCACGCGGTCGAGGGCGCGGATCTCGCCGGCGCTGGGGGAGTCCGTCGTACCGCTGTCGTCGCTGGGGTCGTCGCCGGGGAAGACGCGCACGCCGCGGGCGCCGAGGTCGCCGGCCAGCTCGAGGTGGGCTTCGAGCGGCTGGTCCTCGACCGAGCAGAGCTTCACGTAGCTGCTGACCGCGAAGATCTCCAGACCGGCGTCCTCGACCCGGGTCCGCAGCTCACGCCGCTGTGGACCGGTCAGGCCGGTGTGGGTGAACTCGTCCGGCGCGGCCCGCAACTCCAGACCGGTGAAGTTGTTGCCCTGGGCAAGCGCCAGGACCTCGTCGAGCGGAGCTCCGGGACAGCCGAGAGTGGCGAAACCTAGACGCATACAGCTATCTGATCAGACCCAGCGGCCACGGCGCGGCTGCGTCCGCGGTGCGGTCGGCTGCTCGGGGTCGGTGGGCTGCTCCTCGTACGCGTACGGCGACTGCTGCTGGTACTCCGTCTGCTCGGGCTGCTCCGGCTCCGGCGAGTACTGCGAACCGTACGACTCCGACGCGTAGTTCGGGCTGTAGGTCTCGTACGACTCGGTGCTGGTGTACTCCGACCCGGTGCTGCTGCTGTAAGCGTCGTATTCGTAGTTACTCGAGCTGTAGCTGTTGCTGCTGTACTCCGAGCTGTAGGGCGAGTAGTCCGAGCTGTACGACGACGACTCGTAGTTCGTGTAGTCCTCGTTGCCCGAGGAGTACGTCGGCTCCGGACCGTACGACGGGACCGGCGGGAGCGGCTTCGACGGCGTCAGGAAGTCGTCCTGCTCCTGGTAGCTCGGCGCCGGTGCCGGCTCGTAGTACCCGGAGGACGCCGACACGTGCGACGACGGCTGCGTGTGCTCGGACTGGCCGTAGACGCTGTGGTCGGAGTACGCCGAGTATCCGGTGTGCTCCTCCGCGGCGTGGGTGGAGTTGGAGTGGTTACCGACGGCCGGCTGGATCGCCGACGGGCTGTCGACCGCGACCCGAGCGGCCCGGCGTCCGGCGCGCGCAACTGGCGCGGGCTCAGGCTCGGGTGCGGTCTGCGCCTCCACTGTGGAGGACGTGTAGTCGGCCTCGTACGAGTACGGCTCGGAGTAGCGCGCGGCCCACGGCTCCTCGGCCGGCTGCCGCTGGGGCTCCGGCTGGTACGCGTACGGGTCGGGCTGGACGACGGTCATCGGTGCGGCCTCGTCGAGCCAGCTGCTCGTCGTGCTCGTCGTACCGAGCACGTCGTCGGTGCTGCGGTAGTCGCTCCAGGACGTCTGCGCCTCGTACGTCGGCTCGGCGGCCGGCTTCTCGTCCCGCCAGGACTCGATCGGGCTGAACTGCTCGGTCGCCGGACCGGCGTCGCCGCCCGGCCAGCTCTCCACCACCGGAGCGAACGGGCTCCACTTCGGCGACTCTTCGATCGAGGGATCGCCGGCGAACGCGGCCGGGGCGGCGGCGCCGTCGCCGGGGAAGCCCTGCGGCTCGGGCTGCTGGGGCGCGGCCGGAGCGAACGGGCTCGGAGCAGGTGCCTGCGGGGCGAACGGGCTGCCGGCCGGGGCCTGGGGACCGCCGGCCATCTGCAACTGCGGCTCGCGGACCAGACCCATCGAGGACGACGCGGCGATCGGCTCGGAGATCGCGGGCTGCTCGTCGGTGTCGTCGTTCGCGTACGACGGAACCTGGGTCACCTCGTACGACGGGACCGCGCTGAGCTTCGGCGCCTGGTCCCACCACGGCACCCACGCGCGGGTGGTCTGCATGTGGTTGATCTTGCGGATCACCATCGTCGCCCCGACCGCGGACACCGCAGTCAGCACGAGCGACGCCGTACCGGCCAGGGCGATGCCGCGCAGCGAACCGACGGTCGCTTCCATCCACATCAGGAACCGGCGGACCACGACGTCGAACGCAAGAGCGCCGATCCAGGCCACCCACCACACGGACGTGAGGGGCGGAGTCCTGAACCGGCGCAGGTCGTCGGTGTAGACCGGGGTCTTCGGGTCGCTCGCGAGCCAGACGTCGTCGACGATCTGCTTCGGGTACCAGAGGTTCGGTCCGGGGCAGAACCAGCTCGCCAGCACCCAGCCGTGGCTGCGGCGGTGGTCGGCCTGGCAGAACACCTCGGAGTTGACCCGGGCCCGCCAGAGCCAGATGACGAAGACGACCGCGGCGGCGACCGAGATGATCACGTTCGGGATCGCGGTGACCTTGGCGATCGCGTCGGCGCGGTTGAGATCCGCGTCGTCGACGTTCGGCATCCCGCCGAGGTAGCGGTGGACAACGGAGTACGTGTTCCAGTCCGACCAAGTGGACAGCAGGTGAGTGACCGTTGACGCCCCCAGCAGTCCGATGGCGATCTTGCCGACCGTCCCGACTTGCTGGAACTCCTCAGCCGCGTGCGGCTGCCACTCTTCCTGGTCCTCGACAGCAGTCAATAGTGCCTGCGGGTGGCTCACGTCTCGCGTCCCTCGCGTCGCTGGAACTCCGTCGTCTGTTCGGCGCTTCGGCCAGGTCCTGCCCCCGCATGACCGAGCCACATTGATACCACGAAGTAGGTACGCCAAGGGAGTCGACCCCAGCACGGAGGGTGTCGACTTAACGTGTTCTTTTCGTACGCCCATCACCATTGGTAACGAGGCACCAGACAGGGCGTGACGGTTTGGTTTACCGCGCAGGAGGTTGGAAGCCACTGTGCGGTGTCCCGACCGCCCACCACGGCACCCATGGACGCATGCTCTGCAGTTCGTCGATCCGCTGGATCAGGATCACCGCGAGCACGGCCGCGCCGGTGGTGAACAGCGCCGAGACGGAGGACAGTATGACGTTCGTACGCAGATCTCCCAGCTGCGACGCGCCGGCGAGAACGCCTCTTTGCACGATGTTTCCGGAGACCAGTCCGATCACCCAGGTCAGCCACCAGGCCCACACCAACTGGGTGCCCGGGATCTCCTTCAGCGTCGGGGTGTGCGGATCGGTCCGCGGGTCGCTGGCCGCGACGATGTCGTCGACGACCTGCTTGGGGTACCAGAGGTTCACCACCGGGACGAGCCAGCAGCCGAGCACCCAGCCACGGGTGAGCCGGTGCTCGCCGCGGCAGAACATCTCCGCGTTCCACCGGACCCGCCAGAGCCAGACGATGAACACCACCGCGGCCGCGAACAGCGCGAGCGCCGAGATGATGCCGAGCGAGCCGGAGATCAGGTCGGCCTGGTCCAGCTTGTCCGGATCGGCGCCGTACGTCTTGAGCGTGTGGAACGAGTACCAGTCCGACCACGCGGTCGCCCACGCGGTGACGGTGACCAGTCCGATCAGGATCGACGCACCGACACCCATCGGTCGCTCGGAACTGAACCACCGATCCAGCGGTACCTGTGACGCCCGGCTCGGCATGGATCACACATAGCACAACACCGCGTGACCGGGCGAGAACATCACGTCGTCATCGCTCGGTGGCGCATTTCCGCGAGAAACTGTCGGTGGCCGGCGGGAGGATGGTGACATGCGCTGGTCCGTGATCGATTCGCCCATCGGCGAGCTGACCCTGGCGGTCGACGACACCGGGCTGTGCCGGCTGCACTTCGGCGCGGCCGACCGTCCGGTCGAGACCGACCCGCTGCTGACCGAGGCCGCCGAGCAGCTGAAGGCGTACTTCGCCGGCGAGCTCCAGGAGTTCACCCTGCCGCTGTCCGTCCGCGGCGGCTCCGACTTCGAGCGCGCGGTCTGGACCCAGCTGACCCGCATCCCGTACGGCGAGATGCAGACGTACGGCGATGTCGCGAAGATCGTCGGCGACGACGTGGGCGCCGCCCGCGCGGTCGGCACCGCCTGCAACCGGAACCCGATCGCCATCGTCGTGCCCTGCCACCGGGTCGTCGGCGCCGGCGGGAAGATGGTCGGCTTCGGCGGCGGCATCCCGACCAAGCGGCACCTGCTCGAGCTCGAGGCGCGGGTCTCGCTCGAGACGTTGTGGACCTGACCGGTCTGAGAGACCTGACAAAGATCTGACACTCGATCGGGGCCGATCGAGGCGCGGTGGGAGTGCTGGGGTACTAACGTTTGAAGCGAGTGATTCAGGCGTCCTCCCACCTGCCTTGGAAGACATACAAATGAACAAAGACCGCACCACTGACCACCTCCACCCCGACCTCAGTGCCCTGATGGACAAGAGCGCCGAGGAATGGTCGGCCCCCGAGATCCAGGACGCTGCCCGCGCGGCGCTCAAGATGCACGCTCCGGACCGGGAGCCGATGACCTGGACCAGGCGGTTCAAGGTCGTCCCCTGGCTGCACCGCAACGACGCGGTCTGCCTCAGCTGCGGCGGTTCGTACCCGTGCATCACCCATCGGTACGCCACCCAGCTGCTGTCCGCCGGCCGCTACACGATCACGAAGGCCGACCCGGAACCGCAGCCGAACTGACCACGGACGAACGAAGGTCCCGCACCCTGCTGGGTGCGGGACCTTCGCCGTTGCGGTGAGTCAGGACTCGGTGGGCTTGGACTCGGTCGAGCCCGTCGACTTCCTGGTGGTGGTCTTCTTCGTGGCGCCGTTCGACGCAGCCTTCACATCGTCCTTGGCTGCGTCGTCCTTGGCCGTGTCCGCCTTGGCCTCCGGCTTGGCTTCGGCCTTCGGTGCGTCCGGCTTCGGGGCTTCCGGCTTCGGGGCTTCCGGCTTGGCGTCGGTCTTGCCGTTCGACGACTCCGTCTTGCCGTTGGACGACGTGGACGTGTCGGCCGGGCGTGACGTCGTACCGGCCGGGGCGGAGCTGTAGTCGCGACCACTGGTCGGGGTCGACTGCCAGGCCGGCTCCGGCGGGGTCAGCAGCTTCTTCACCGCTGCCGCGGCGAGTGCGCCGAGACCCAGGAACAGCACCACGTTGCGGAGCTTGTGGCTCTTCTTCGGCACCTCGAGCTCGCCCTTCAGCGCGGCCTTGGTGGCCTTGCTGCGGCGAGCGGTCTCCTCGACGACCGGCTCGGCGGCGGCTGCGAGGGTCGCCAGCGCCGCCGTCACCTTCGGCAGTAGGTCGTCGTTCAGCCGCTCGCGGGCCTTCCCGGCCGCGTGCTCGGTGGCCGGGCCGACCTTGGCCAGCGCGTCGTCGAGCACCGGACCGGCCTTCTCCACCGCCTGGTGGGCGAGGTGCGCGCCCCGCTCGACCGCCTTCTCGGCGTACGGCGACACCTTCTCCCGTGCGGTGCCCACAGCCGGCCCGAGGTGGTCACGGACCTGGCCGACGGCCGGTCCGAACTTCTCCGACGCCGACTCGGCGAGTGGCCTGACCCGGTCCTTCGCGACCTCGACCCGGCCCTTGGACTTCCTCAAACCCACGGTTCCCTCCTCGGTGCCGCCCGCCCCAGCGGACAGCTCTCCCGCCCATCGGCGACATGGGCTCTTTCCGGTTACGGCTCTGGACAAATCCGGCTGCATCTGCATCGTACGACGTCACAACCCGATAACCCTGTGCCCCACCCCACCTTTCTCCACACCCGCACCCGACCTCCCATGTCCATCTGAGGGGTCAACCCCTCCGGTGGTCGGTTGCGGAACCGGAATCCGCCTCCGCAACCGACCACCTCAGGGGTTGACCCCTCAGACGTCCGGCGGCGGTGGCGCGGAGTGTCCGGCTGGTCGGTTCTTGGAGCCGCATGACAGGATCGACGTGTAATCCGCATTTTCCGACTAGGAGTGACTCCCGTGGCCGAAGAGCTCTACGCAACCCTGCAGACGAACAAGGGCGACGTCGTCATCAGGTTGTTCCCGAACCACGCGCCGGCGACGGTCAGCAACTTCGTCGGCCTGGCCGACGGCAGCAAGGAGTGGACCGACCCGGAGACCGGCCAGGCCACCAGCCGGCCGTTCTACGACGGCCTCACCTTCCACCGGGTCATCGACGGGTTCATGATCCAGGGCGGCTGCCCGCTCGGCACCGGCACCGGCACGCCGGGGTACCAGTTCGACGACGAGATCCACCCGGAGCTCCAGTTCGACCGTCCGTACCTGCTCGCGATGGCGAACGCCGGCATCCAGTACGGCCACGGCACCAACGGCTCGCAGTTCTTCGTGACCGTCGTGCCGACGCCGCACCTGAACCGCAAGCACACGATCTTCGGTGAGGTCGCCGACGACGAGTCGAAGAAGGTCGTCGATGCGATCGCCACCGCCGACACCGCACCCGGCGACCGGCCGCTCGAGCCGATCGTGATCAGCAAAGTTGTCATCGAGCGTAAGAACGCCTGACTTTCCCGCGGGGCCGGCACGCCACCGGCCCCGCGCTCGCAGGGGAGGACCCGCGTGACCGAGACCGTCTGCTACCGGCACCCGGATCGGCCCGCCGGGGTGCGCTGCCAGCGCTGTGACCGGCCGATCTGCCCGTCCTGCATGAACAGCGCCGCCGTCGGCTTCCAATGCCCGAGCTGCTTCAACGAAGGGGTCCGATCGGTCCCGCGGACCAGGACCTCGCTCGGCGGCATCCAGCGCGGCAACCAGCAGATCGTCACCTACACGATCCTGGCGCTCAACGTGCTGGTGTTCATCGCCGTGCACGTCGGTAGTCCGCGGATCCTGCAGGACCTGGTGATGGTGCCGGTGCTGACCGAGAGCGAGCCGTGGCGGCTGCTCACGTCGGCCTTCACCCACGTGCAGATCTTCCACATCTTCTCGAACCTGTTCATGCTCTGGCAGCTCGGACCGCCACTGGAGCAGATGCTCGGCCGGCTGCGGTTCACGGTCCTCTACCTGCTGTCGGCGCTCGGCGGCAGCGTCGCGGTCTGGATCCTGGCAGCCCCCGGCTCGGCCACGCTCGGAGCATCCGGCGCGGTCCTCGGCCTGGTCGGCGCCCTCCTGGTGATCAGCCGCGCCCGCGGCCTCGACATCACCTGGATCATCATGTACGTCGCTGTCACCGCCGTACTGTCCTTCGTCATCCCGAACGTCTCCTGGGAAGGCCACCTGGGCGGCTTCATCGTCGGCGCGGCGCTGGCGTGGATCTACCTCCAACTCTCCAAACCCAAACGCCGCAACAAACAAGCCGCCTAGCCGGGTTCCACGGCCTGCCGCTAAACGGCCTAGGCCACAACTTCCACTCAGTTGAATCAAATCTGATGACAAGTGGGGGGAAGTACTCGTCTAATCAGGTGACGTCCCGACGGGGGACCGACTTGGTTAGGACATCTGTATGAGCCCACGTGCGGTGGACAAACGAGCGCGGCCTGGTAACGAGCGGCATCCCTTCGTTCGGCCGGCGGAGTCGCCCAGCTGGATCAGTTCGCTCGAGCCTGAGGTGCACGAAGTCGTGCGGCCGGCGGCGGAGCGGCGTACGGGCGAAGGGGTTGTCGCCGGCCGATCGCGCTGACCGAGGTCCATTCCGCGCTGTTGGTGGAATCATGGACAGCATGGACGCCCTGTCGACCGGACCGCTGATGGTCACGATGACGGCAGTGGTCGGCCGGCGGAAGCGACCTTGAGCAGCAACAGTCAGCTGAGCGAGACCGCACCGGCGCTGTCAGCCGATCGGCTGACCAAGCATTTCGGCGACCGCGTCGCCTTCGAGGACGTCTCGTTCGAGATCGGCTACGGCGAGGTCTTCGGATTCCTGGGCCCGAACGGCGCCGGCAAGACGACAACCGTGCGCACCCTGGGCACCCTCCTCACGCCGACTTCCGGCTCGGCGACCGTCGCCGGACTTCCACTGACACCGGACAACGGCGTGGAGATCCGCCGCCGCATCTCGATCATGCCCGAGTCACCCGGCCTGTACCTCCGGCTGAGCGTGCTCGAGAACCTGCGCTGTTTCGCCGACCTGTACGAGGTGCCCGCCGCGACCGAGCGCATCGACCACGTACTGCGCGCCGTACGCCTGACCGATCGGGCTCACGATGCCTGCGGCGCCCTGTCCAAGGGCCTTCGGCAACGAGTCGCGCTGGCCCGCGCACTGCTCAACGACCCGCGCGTGCTGTTCCTGGACGAACCGACCTCCGGACTCGATCCGGTCGCTGCCCGCGAGGTTCACGACCTGATCGACGACCTGCGCCGGCGCGGTGTCACGATCTTCCTCACCACCCATCGCCTCGACGAGGCGGAACGCCTGTGCGACCGCGTCGCCATCCTGAACACGACCCTGCGCACCATCGGCCGGCCGGACCAACTCCGCGACGAGCTCTTCGCCCAGACGCTGATTGTGCGCACGGTCGCCCCGATTCCCGTGCCAGGCAACGTCTTCCTCGGCGTACCCGGCGTCTCCGACTGGCGCACCGACGGTCCCTCGACGTATGTCCTGACCGTCGCGGATCCGGCCCTGGCAGCACCAGGTGTCACCCGGGCACTGGTGAAGGCCGACGCCGACGTGCTGTCGATCGCCGCGTCGCACCACAGCCTCGAAGACGTCTACCTCGAGCTCATCGACAACGACGTACAGGTCGGGCGACCGTGAAGGTGAACAGGAGACTGGTCCGGGCGATCGTCGCCAAGGAACTGCGCGAGTTCCGGCGGAACCGGACCCTTGTCGTTGGGATGGCCATCGTTCCGCTGATCTTCTCCGTCCAGCCGCTGGTCAGCGTCTTCGCCCTGACCACGTCGGCGTCGGGGCCGCTGCGCCGGGAGCACGTGCTGTTGTACCTGCTCGGCATCCCGGCCCTCGTACCGTCGCTGGTCGCCTCCTACTCGGTGGTTGGCGAGCGCGAACAGGGCACTCTCGAACCGCTTCTCACCACCCCGATCCGCCGCGAGGAACTGCTGCTCGGCAAGGCGTTGGCCACCTTCCTCCCCGCCGTTGCCGTCGCGTACGGCGTCTTCGCGCTGTTCCTGGTCTGCGTCGGGGTGTTCGCTCAGCCAGGCGTGGCCTCGGCGCTCATTCGCCCGCCTGACCTGATTGCCCAGCTGGTGTTCACACCGCTGCTCGCCGGCTGGTCGATCTGGGTCGCCATCGTGATCTCGGCCCGGTTCAACGACGTTCGGGTGGCTCAACAGCTGTCGACCGTCGCCAGCCTGCCGTCCATCGCGCTGACGACCCTGGTCGCCTTGAACGTCATCCACCCGTCTCTGAGGATCGCGATCCTCGCCGCGGTCATCCTCGTACTGCTGAACCGCATCGGCTGGCGCGTCGCCTCGGCGGTGTTCGATCGCGAACGGCTGATCACCGGGACGAAGACCTGAGCAGCAGACAGCTGTCGCCGAACTCGTGCCAGAGATAGTTCTCCTGTACGGCGGCGTCGTACGCGCGTTGTACCAACTCCGTGCCGGCAACTGACTCCAGCAGCAACAGATGCGATGCCTCGGGCGCATGCCAGCCAGTGATGAGCCCGTCGACGATCTGCGGCGGGCGATCCGGGCTGAGGACCAGGTCGGTCCAACCATGCGACGGGTTCACTCCGCCGTCGACCGCCGATTCGATCGCGCGAACTGCAGTGGTGCCGACCGCGATGACCCGTCCGCCGTTCGCCTTGACCCAGTGCACCAAACGGGCCGTGTGCGCGGGTACGTCGTACCGCTCGGGCTGGGGCGCCTCATGGCTCTCCAGCGAGGAAACACCGCAGTGCAGCATGATCGGCGCGATCAGTACGCCCTGCGACGCCAGATGGCTCACCAGCTCGAAGCTGAACGGCCTTGCTGCGCTGGGCATTTCCGCACTGCCCGGTTCGCGCGCGAACACAGTCTGGTACGCCGCCAGCGGCCACTGCTTGCCGATGTAGTTGTACGTGATCGGACGCCCATGCCGCTGCAGATAGCCGGGTACGTCGGGCACTGGCGGCCTGGCGATCCACAGGCGATTGCTCTCCGACTGGCACGGCGCCAGCAGTGTCAGCACGCCCTCTGGCAGCTCCAGCCGATCACCCGCCGTACCGTCGAACTTCGGTGCACCGCCGTCGCGCAGCTCGACCACCCAGGTGCCGTCGTCGAGTGCTGTGGAGAAATGCACAGTGACCGACGGACCGTCGACCGCTGCGGGCAGTGTGCCGGACGTGTTGACCAGCAGCAGGTCTCCGGGCCGCAGGTGCTCTCCGATCCGGTCGAAGCGGGTGTGCGTGATGGTCGACCCCTCCGCGACCAGCAGCTTCACCTGGTCCCGCCGCAGGCCGCAGGCCTCCGGTGGTTCGCCGGCGTTCAGCGCGTCCGGGAGGACGAATCGTGTGTGGGGGTGCACTTTCACGGCGTCACCGCCGGCGCGAACTCGGCCGCTCGGTACCGTCCACTCTCCGGCCGGCTGTCCAGCAGCTTCAGGAACGCGGGTACTACGGTCGTCGGCTCGGGCCGGTCCGAGATGTCCTCACCCGGGAATGCAGCCTGGTGCATCGCAGTCCGCAGATCGCCCGGATCGACGGCGTACACCGACAGCGTGGGGTGCTCAGCGGCCAGCACTCGCGTCGCGTGGTCGAGTGCGGCCTTGGCCGAGCCGTAGCCACCCCAGGTCTCGTAGGCCTCCACTGCGGCGTCGGAGCTGATGTTGATCAGCACACCGGCCGCTGCGGTGAGCGCGGGTAGCAGGGCCTGCGTCAACGCGATCGGTGCGAGGACGTCGACCTCGTAGACGCGACGTAGTTCGTCGAGGTCAGCAGCGGCGAGTGCCTGCAGCGGACTCGGTCCGAGGTAGCTGGCGTTGTTCACGAGCAGGTCGAGCCGACCGAGCTGGTTCACCACCTCGACCAGGTCGCGTCGGTGCTCGGGATCGGTCACATCACCGGCCAGCGGGACCACGTCGGTGCGGTTGGCCAGGGCATCGGCCGCGTCCTTGAGCGGACCGGCGCCCCGGGCGTCGATCACCAGCGTCCAGCCACGCTCGGCCAGCCCGTGGGCCAGGGCGAGCCCGAGCCCGGCGGACGCACCGGTGATCAGCGCGACAGGACGGTTCGAGGTATCAGGAGTCATGCCGACACCGTCATACCTCAAGGAAACTTGAAGTCAAGGGTGTCAGATCAGGATGCCCGGGTTGAGGACGCCGTCCGGGTCGAAGGTGTGCTTGACGGCCTGCAGGGCTTCGACCGCCAGCGCGCCGATCTCCGCGTGGTACGCCGTGCGGTGATCGGTGCCGACTCCGTGATGGTGGGAGATCGTGCCGCCGGCATCGGCGATCGCCTGACTGGCGGCGTGCTTCGCGGTCCGCCACTGCTCGACCGGGTCGTCGTTCTGTGCGCAGATCACGGTGAAGTAGAGCGAGGCACCGGTTTCGTACACGTGGGAGATGTGGCAGAGGACCAACGGCGGAGTCGCGCTCAACGCGCTGACAAGTGCTTCGGTGACTGCCGCTTTCAGCGCCGGGATGCGGGACCAGAAGGCCGCGGTCTCGAGGGTTTCGACGAGGGCGCCTTCGTCGAGGAGTGGATCGCGGAGGTACGGCGCGCGGTAGCGGCCGGTGCGCCAGGTCTCGCCAGGGCCCTCGCCGAGGTTCTGACCACCGGCCGCCGTCAGCACCTCCGCGGTTGCCTGGTTGTACGGGCCGTCGAAGCCGATGATCGCGAGGACGCCGCCCGATCCGCCGCCGAGCACATCCGGATCGGCCAGGTTCACCGCGGTCTCGACCTCGTCCGACAACCGCAGCACCGTCGGCAGCGGGCCGTCCTGCGCGAGACGCCGTACGGCGGTCAGGCCGGCGTCGAAGCTCTCGAACCGCCAGCCTTCGAAATGGCGCTCGGTCGGACGCGGGCGGATCCGTACGACGACCGACGTGATGATGCCGAACGCACCCTCCGAGCCGAGCACCAACTGACGTAGATCGGGACCGGCCGCGGACATCGGCGCCCGGCCGAGCTCGATCGTGCCCCGAGGAGTGGCCAGGGTGAGGCCGACGACCATCTGATCGAAGCGGCCGTAGCCGGCGGAGGACTGTCCGCTGGAGCGCGCGGCCGCGTACCCGCCGATCGACGCGCCCTCGTAGGACTGGGGGAAGTGGCCGAGGGTGTAGCCGCGCTCGGCGAGCAGAGCCTCGGCGGCCGGGCCGCGGACGCCGGCCTGCAACGTGGCCGTTCGGGAGATCTCGTCGACGGCGACGAGTTGGTCGAGGCGTCGGAGGTCGACCGTGACGAAGCGGCGGGAGGGTGCGAGGCCGCCGACGACCGAGGTCCCACCGGAGTACGGGACGACGGCCAGGTCGTGCTCGGCGCAGCCCGCGAGCAACTCGACCACCTGTTCGTGCGACGCCGGGTAGACGACGGCTTCAGGCATGTCCGAGGTGTCGCCCGCGCGGAAACGCAGCAGGTCCGTCGTCGAGTAGCCCCTGGTGTGCGCCCAGCGACTGCCCAGATCCGTCACAACGTGCTCGTCGCCCACAACCGCGGTCAGGAAGGACAGCGGCGTCGCACCCAACGCACCCGCAGCACCCGGCGCGCGGGTCGGGGCAGTCGGGCGCTGGACGCCGAGGTGCTTGAGGGCCTCGACCGCGGCGGCGGGGAGTTCTACGCGGTGGGCCGGGTCGCCCCAGCGTCCGGGCGTGAGTTGCGCCACCGGGAGGTCGGATTCGGTCATCGGTGGCTGCCTTTCGGTGCTGCTGCGGGGTAGCGTCCAGGGGAGGTGGAACCCCCTGGCTCCCACCTTCCCTGGACAGTTCCGGGATGCCCGAGTCGCTGATACACTCTGACATGTGATGTCTCAGCGTAGCAGCGAATCAGAGCAGGAGACCAGCGCCCGGCCCACGCCCGCGAATGCGATCGGCGAGGAGCGGATCCTGGATGCGGCCTACGAGCTGCTGCTGGCGATCGGGATGCGCCGGATGACGATGGCCGACATCGCCCGGCACGCGGAGGTCTCCCGCGCGACCCTCTACCGCCGCTGGCCCAACGTGCAGGCCGTGGTCGCGGCGCTGATGACGCGGGAGTGGACGATCGCGCTGGTGTCCGCGTTCCAACCGGACGCCGCCGACGGCCGGGCCCGGCTGGTCGAGGGTGTGGTCGAGGTGGTCGCGAAGACCCGGGTCCATCCGTTGATGCGCAAGATCATCGAGCTCGACCCCGAGTTCCTCACGCCGTACCTGCTGGAGCGTCGCGGCAGCAGCACGGTCGCGCACCTCGCGCTGGTCGAGGAGGGCATCCGCCAGGGTCAGGCCGACGGCTCGATCCGCGACGGCGACCCGGTCTGGCTGGCCCGGCAGATCATCCTGGTCTCGCTGGCGTCGGCGGTGTCCGGGCCGGTGATGGCGGAGAAGGACGAGTACACCAAGCTCGACGAGGAGCTGCGCGTGATGCTGACCAGGTACTTGGTGCCATGATCACCGTGGGCAACGCGAGTCTGAATGCGGCCCGCCGGGCCCGCGAGCTCGCTTCGCTGAAGAGCGTCGACGTGCTCGTCATCGGCGGCGGGGTCACCGGCGCCGGCGTGGCGCTCGACGCGGCCGCCCGCGGACTCACGGTTGCCCTGGTGGAGAAGCACGACCTGGCCTTCGGGACCAGCCGCTGGAGCTCCAAACTGGTGCACGGCGGCCTGCGGTACCTCGCCTCGGGCCATGTCGGGATCGCGTACGAGAGCGCCGTCGAGCGCGGCATCCTGATGAAGACGACCGCACCACACCTCGTCCACCCGGTCCCGCAGATCGCGCCGTGGTTGCCGCAGGCAAGGTTCGCGCAGGCCGCACTGCTGCGGTCGGCGTTCCTCGGCGGCGACGTCCTGCGCACGTTCGCGCGGACCAGCGACGACTACCTGCCGCACTCGCGCCGGGTCAGCTCGGCCGAGATCCTCCGCTACGCGCCGACGCTCAGACCCGAGGGCATGCGCGGCGGATTCCTGACCTGGGACGGCCAGTTGTACGACGACGCCCGGCTGGTTGTCGCGATCGCCCGGACCGCAGCGCAGTACGGCGCTCGCATCCTGACCAGGGTCGCCGCCACCGAAGTCACCGGGCGTGGCGCGGTCCTGGTCGACCAGCTGACCGGCGACCGGCTGATGGTCGACGCCCGGACGGTGATCAACGCGACCGGGATCTGGGCGGATCAGGTTGCCTCCGGCATCAAACTGCGACCGAGCCGCGGGACCCACCTGGTGCTGCCGCAGTCGGTCTTCGGCGGCCTGTCGGCGGTGCTCACCGTCCCGGTGCCGGGCGAGCTCCGCCGGGTGGTGATGGCGATCCCGGCGCCGGACGACCGGGTGTACGTCGGCCTCACCGACGAGGACGCCCCCGGCCCGGTGAACGACGTACCGCACGCGACCGACGCCGAGATCGACTTCCTCCTGAACACGATCAGCAGCGCAGTACAGCAGCCGGTGACCCGCCCGGACCTGCTCGGCACGTACGCCGGACTGCGGCCGCTGCTCGACACAGGCCACCACAACGGTGAGGACAAGACCGCGGACATCTCCCGGCGGCACGCGGTGATCACCAGCCCGGACGGCGTGGTGACGATCGTCGGCGGCAAGCTGACGACCTATCGCCGGATGGCGCAGGACGTTCTCGACAAGGCGCTCGAGCAGTCCTCGCTCGACGTACGACGGCACTGCGAGACGCATCGGATCCCGCTCGTGGGGGCCGCCGACCGGGTGCGGCTGGCCGCGGTCCGGGCGCCGGCGCGGTTCGTGCAGCGGTACGGCATGGAGGCGCCGCAGGTGATCGCCGGTGCACCGGAGTTGCAGCAGCCGATCGCGCCGGGCTTGCGGACGACGTACGCCGAGCTGCAGTTCGCCGTCCGGCATGAGGGTGCGCTGACCGAGGACGACGTACTGGACCGGCGGACCCGGATCGGGTTGTCCGCTGCCGAGCGGGAGCTGGCCTTGCCCGCGGTCCGGGAGACTTTCGCCGCGGTGTGAGTCGGCCGTGAGCTAACTTGGCTGCGGGGAGGTGAAGGGGTGACACAGCCGAATCCAGGGCCGTACAAGGGACCGTGGCCGTACCCGGTCCCGTTCCAGCAGTTGCCGTACCAGCCGCCGCCGATCCCGCCGCGGTATCGCTCGTTGCGGAAGGTCGCGATCGTCAGCATCGTGCTGCTGGGGCTGACCGCGCTCGCGGCCGTGATCCAGTCCGTGCTGCTCTGGCGGTCGTACGACGAGGTCAAGCGCCTCGTCTACGGGCTGCTCTCGGAGGAGGAGATCGACCGCGGCATCGAATCGATCTCCGGCACCGGCCCGCTGCTGAACCTGGTCAGCTACCTGCTGATGGGGACCGGGATCGCGTTCCTGATCTGGCTGTGGCAGGCCCGCGAGAACAGCGACTTCCTGCACTCGCCGTTCGCACCGAGGCCGGCGTTCCCGGCGGACCCACTGCGCGGCCCGCACCGGCGGGCCACCGGCTGGGTGGTCGGGTCCTGGTTCTGCCCGATCGTGCAGTTCTGGTACCCGTTCCAGATCGTCCAGGACATCACCAGGGCCAGCGAACCACCCGGAGCGCCGCGGTCCGGCCGGGTGCGCACGCTGCTGTACAGCTGGTGGGCGACGTGGACCGCGTTCTGGGTGATCCTCGTCGGCGGTGGCGCCGTCGCGATGATCGGGTTCATCGTCTGGTTCATTCGCCTGATCCAGGTGTCGGAGAGCAGCGACGCGAGCAGTCCGTACGTCGACATCTACGACATGCAGGACTTCATGGTCCGGGTCGCGCTGGGCGTCGACATCGGCTTCACGGTCGCGACCGTCCTGCTCATCGTAGCCGCGGTCACCGCATCCCTCCTGATGCTCCAGATCACCGACTGGCAGCACACCCGCGTCACACCGCCCCCGATCCAGGACAGGCCGCGGTCGCTCGAGCCGCCGCAGTACGCACCGCGGTATCACCACCCCGGCCCGAACTTCCCGACCTACGGCCCCTGAAGCAGTACGACGCTCGCGTCGTCGTACTGCTTGCCGCTCAGCGTGGACTCGGCGTCGTGCCGCCGCACCCGCTCGATCAACCGCCGAGGACCTTCGGTGGTGAGTACTTCGAGCAGCTCGTCCCAGGGATGCCCGTAGCGCTCGGTGTAGCGCGACGCGCCGTCGGTGAGGAGTGCGATCGCCTCGACAGCGGAGCGGTCCGTGGTGCCGGTGACCGCCTCGTACGCCGCTTCGGGCTCGGTGCTCGCCACCCAGAAGCCGCCGGGCTGGTTACGCAGCCGCCGTACCGTCTCAAGGGTCCGGTCGGGGAGAAGGTCGATGCGGTCGTCGCTGTGAACGGTGACGTGACCGTCAGGTGCTCGCATGACGACCGGTGAGTCGGCCAGGACCAGATGCTCGACGTGGTCGGTATGGAGTCGGACCATCGCGACTGTGGACGACGGGCTGTCGGGATTGGTGACGTCGCAGGTGCCGGCGTGGGACGAGCGGACCGCGGTGATCGCGTCGGCGAGGAGGTCGGTGAGCGGGGCGCCCGAGTGGGTCAGGAGTGGGGTCGCGAGCTGCGTTGCCAGCTGCATGACCAGCCAGGCGACCGTGTGCCGGCAGCCGGAATCCACATACACCCGTGGAGCGCTGGCGCCGTCGAGGACGAGCGCGAAGTCGGGTCCGGTCAGGACCAGGTCCTCGTTGACCGCGGGCGGTCGCCGGTCCGGCGCGGCCTCACTGATCGAGCGGATCTCCACCCACCTATTGTCCTTGAGCCCAACTGTCGGCGAGGGACTGGTCGAGGGCGATCTTCGGTGACCAGCCGAGGTGCTCCCCGATGAGCGTGGTGTCGGCCTGTTGCCACGGTGCGCCGAGGGCGGTCTCCTGGTCGACGTCGTCGACGATCGTCGCCGGTTGACCGCTCAGCTCGAACAGCTGTCCGGCCACGTCGCGGGCCAGCGTCGCCCGCCCGGTCCCGACGTTCAGCACCGGTGGCAGCGTCGCATCGGCGAGCGCGACCGTGAGAACGGCCTCGGCGACGTCCCGGACGTCCACGAAGTCGCGCCAGACGTCGAGCGACCCGACCTCGATCAGGTGCCGCGACCGGAGGTCCTCGATCACCCGGCCGGTCAGCGTGCTTTCCGGCGCTCCCGGTCCGATCACGTCGAAGATCCGGAGTACGACGGCGTCCGCGCCGCCGCGCTGGGCCCGCAGGACGAGCTCCGAGCCGGCCAGCTTGGTGAGCCCGTACGGACCGAGCGGCCGGGGAACGGTCTGCTCGTCGAGGCTGGTGCCGTGCGGCGCCCCGCCGTACTCCGCCGCGGAGCCGAGCTGGACGAACCGGGCGTGGCCGGCGTGGTCCCGCAGCGAGGCGAGCAGAGCCTCGACGGCGATCACGTTCGCCCGGACCAGCTCGGCGGGCTCGCCCAGGGTGGCGCCGACGGCGTTGATGACCACGGTCGGCTTGTACATCCCGATCTGGGTGTCCAGCGCGTACGGATGCATCGCGGTCAGGTCGCACCGCCGGTACGGCTCGCTCCGGTTCCGGCTCAGACCGCGGTACTCGACGCCGCGGTCGGCGAGCAGCGCGCAGATCCTGGCGCCGAGGAAGCCCCCCGCGCCGAACACCATCACCCGCTCTGTTCCGGTCACCCCTCCATCGTGCGGTTCGTATTTGTCGGTCGGCCCTCCGTTCTCCGTCGTCAGCATCACAGTGTCGGTACGGCGTGACAGGCTGAGCACCCAGCGAAGCGAGGAGAGCCATGGCTGACCGAGGGCGCCGGGGTGTGCCGACCGAGTCGACGATCCGGGACTGGGACGACGCGGACCCGTCCGGGCAGACCTACCGGCGGGTGCTGTTCATCGACTCCGACCTGACCGAGGTGGACAACCGCGGCGGGGTGTTCGAGGAGTGCACGTTCCGCGGGGTCCGGTTCAACGCCTCGACGCACACCGACGCCGCGTTCGTGAACTGCACGTTCGTCCGGTGCTCGCTGTTCGACACGACGTTCACCCGGTGCAAGCTGGTCGGCAGCTTCTTCGACGACTGCACCTACAACCTGCTGAAGGTGAACGGCGGGGACTGGTCGTTCACCGCGCTGCCGGGGGCGGACCTGAAGGGGACCGAGTTCAGCGGGGTGAAGCTGCGCGAGGCGGACTTGGCCGGGATCCGGGCCGCGAAGGCGTCGCTGCGGGATCTCGACCTGTCCGGCGCCAGCCTCCAGCGGGCCGATCTGACCGGGGCCGACCTGCGTGGATCCGATCTGTCTACGCTCGATCCACTGACCGTCACCCTGCGGGACGCCCGGATCGACATGACCCAGGCGATGGTCGTCGCCGCCTCCCTGGGGCTGGACGTCCGGCCGTGACCGACCGGGGGCGGTGGGGCCGGGAAGCAACGTCACTGTGGATATCCCCAGGTAATCACGCGGTCATCCCCCGTTCTATCCACAACCTGTGGATAACTATCCGGATAACTGTGTGTTCGTTCTGTGATATCTGACCGGGGCGCCCGGCCGGTTCGCCGGGACGAGGGTCCCGCGCCGGTGGCGGGCCGGCAACCGCGATCGGCGTACGACGAGCAGGGCCGCGTGCTCGACGACGTACGGCGGGGTGACGACCAGGTACCTGCTGCGGGTCAGGCTCTGCAGGCCGGCGGCGAGGCTCACTCCGCAGACGGCGCCGATCGAGTTCGCGATCAGGTCGTGCAGCTGGCACGAGCGGCCGAGCTGTGGGACCAGCGCCTGCACCGCCTCGACCGCGGCGGACATCCCGACTCCGGCGGCGATGCCGTCGCCCGGACGGCCGCTGGCCAGCGTGAGCATGCCCGCGGCCGGGACGAACAGCAGGATGTTCAGCAGGCCCTGGAGCGAGGTCAGTCCACCGGTCGTGGTCAGGTGGGTGCCGCACTCGCCGATCTGGCCGAGGCGGTGCGGGGTCGGGCTGAGCGTCGCCGCGATGATCAGCGCGAACGCGGCCGGCATGCAGAAGGCGGCCAGCCGGGGCATCAGGTCGCCCGGACGGCGCAGTGCGGATAGTGCGATCGGCAGGGTCATGCCGGTGAGCACGAGCCAGGTGTCCAACAAGCGCGGGATACCGCGATAAGTCTCGAGCACGCGTCCGGACCCTCCCGTGGTCGACGGCTGCCTCGAACTCTCTCCTCGACGATGTCATTGCCTGACTCGACAATCTGCCGACCGCTCCCACCGCCGCCAGACCTGTCCGGACATCTGCACGCAGCCGCAAGCCGGTCGTGACAGTCTGTGACACAACGTGCGCAAACTGACACGGAAGGAAGGTGCTCAAGGCAACGATTGTTTGCCTGCGGGGGGGGTGCGCGATCAACCGATCGGTGGAGGCGGGTGGGGCCGGCTGGGCGATGTGCGGACCGGGGCCGTCACGGGAGAGTCGAGGTATCGAGACCGACCCGAAACGGAGACCGAAGATGACCACCCCGGTGAACGTCGAACACCCGCGGAGCGCGGCCGCGTTGCGGAGCGTGCAACTGCTGGTGGCCGGCTACCTCACGCTCAGCGTGCTGACCCTGATCGCCATCATTGCCCTGCGCAACCACACGGCGATCGTGAACGACGCGGTCTGGACCCGCGGCACGATCGTGGTCGGCAGCGCCGTACTGACCTTCCTGTTCGCCCGGAGCGCGGCGCGCGGCTCCCGGCGCGGATACCTCCGGCTGCGGATCGTGTCGGCGGTGATGCTGGTCGCAATCATCGTGATCATCTCGCTGCCGGGCCTCTTCCCACTGTGGATGAAGGGCGAGCAGGCCGTCTGCGGACTGCTGCTGCTCGGCGTCGCCCTGCTGGTCAACGGCAAGCACCTCCGCTCGGTGTTCACTGGCTGACATGAGTGAGGAGACGTGGCCGCTGCGGTTGACGGTCGTGCCGTACGTGCTGCTCGCGTGCATCGCCGCCGTCACGGTCCTGATCAAGCGTGAACAGCCCGGGTCGCTGACCGTCAGCCTGGTGCTGTGCGCGCTGATCGGGCTGTGGACCTTCGGGATGTTCACCCTCCGCCCGGCCCGGCGGACCGAGACCCGGCCGATGGCGATCTTCGTCGCCGGGTTCGTCCTGCTGCTGGCGGTGCTCGTGGTCCGCGATCCGTGGTTCGGGTTCCTCACCCCGGCCGGGTACTTCTACACCTTCGTCCTGCTGCCGTGGCCCGGCGAGCTGATCGGTATCGGGGCCGTCGCGCTCGTCGCAGGCTGGGCGCAGTCGTACGACATCCCGAAGACGAACGTCCTCGGCCTGCTCGGCTGCGCGGCCGTGATCGGGGTGAACGTGGCCGGGATGTGCCTCGCATCGTGGCTCGGGCGGCGTGGCGAGGTACTCAGCCAGCAGCGGCAGGACGCGGTCGACGCGCTGACCGAGACCAACCGCCGGCTCGAGGCGACCCTCGCCGAGAACGCGGTCCTCCACGACCAGCTCCTGACCCAGGCCCGCGAGGCCGGCATCATCGACGAGCGGCAGCGGATGGCCCGCGAGATCCATGACACGCTCGCGCAGGGGCTGACCGGGATCGTCACCCAGCTCCAGGCCGCCGAGCACGCCGACGACTGGCGGCGGCACGTGTCGACCGCGGTCGGGCTGGCCCGCGAGAGCCTGACCGAGGCGCGGCGGTCGGTGCACGCGCTCCGTCCACAGCCGCTCCAGTCGGCCACGCTGAGCGAGGCGATCGCGGACGTCGTACGGCGATGGTCGGCGCTGCACGGCATCGACGTACAGCTCACTACGACCGGCACGCCGCGGGTGACGACACCGGAGGCGGAGTCGACGCTGCTCCGCGCGACACAGGAGGCGCTCGTGAACGTGGCGAAGTACGCGCAGGCGACCCGGGTGGGTGTGACGCTGTCGTACATGGAGAGGAAGGTCGCGCTGGACGTCCGCGACGACGGCGTCGGGTTCGACCCGTCGAGGAGTACGTCGTCCGAGGTCGGTGGGTTCGGGCTGGTCGCGATGCGCCAGCGGGTCGAGGCGCTGAGCGGGACGCTCGAGATCGAGTCGGAGCCAGGCTTCGGTACGGCGATCTCCGCGACCGTGCCGCTGTCGGGAGCGTCGGCATGATCCGGCTGCTGATCGCGGACGACCACCCGGTGGTGCGGGACGGGTTGAGCGGGATGTTCGCGGCCGAGCCGGGGTTCGAGGTGGTCGGCCAGGCGGGCGACGGCGCGGAGGCGATCCAGCTCGCCGAGTCGCTGCGGCCGGATGTGATCCTGATGGACCTGCAGATGCCCGGCGTGAACGGGCTGACCGCGATCAGCGAACTCACCGAGCGCGGGGTGACCGCGCGGGTGCTCGTGCTCACGACGTACGACACCGACGGGTACGTCGTACCCGCGATCGAGGCCGGCGCGACCGGCTACCTGCTCAAGGACGCACCACGGGACGAGCTCCTGCGGGCCGTCCGCGCCGCTGCCGACGGGACGTCCGTGCTCGCGCCGTCGGTGGCGAACACCTTGATGAACCACGTCCGCACGCCGCCCACTCCTGACATCGTCAGCCCGCGTGAGCTCGAGGTCGTCCAGTTGGTGGCCGCGGGCAACACCAACCGCGAGATCGCCGCCCACCTGTTCATCAGCGAGGCGACGGTCAAGACGCATCTGCTCAACATCTACGCCAAGCTCGGCGTACCGGACCGCGCGTCGGCGGTCGCGGAGGCCTTCAGGCGCGGTCTGCTGAAAGCATCCGGCTAGGGCCGGTGCTGGGCGACCGCGTCGGCACTGAGTTCTTCGCCGTCCGCGCGGAGCCCGTCGATCACGCCGTCGACGTCCGCGGCCGGCCGGTTCTGGCTGAGTTTGAACTTCGCCTCGATCCGGTGGATCGCCAGCTCGACGCCGACGATCGCCCGCAGCTGTCCCTGCACGTACTTCTCCGGCGCATCGTCGACCGACCACGGTTCGGCCCGGCCCAGCTCGTGCAGATCCGACAATCGCCGTACGACGTTCTCGACCCACGCCGGGTCGTCGTGGACGGTGAGTTCGCCGTACACATGCGCCGTGAGGTAGTTCCAGGTCGGTACGACGCGGCCGTGCTCCTGCTTGGACGCGTACCAGGTCGGGGAGACGTACGCGTCCGGTCCGCGCATGATCACCAGCGCGTCGCCGATCACCTCGCGCTGCCAGTGATCGTTGTTGCGGGCAAGGTGCCCGAGCAGCACGTTGCGCGGGCGGTCGTAGATGAACGGCAGCATCGTCGCCACCAGACCGTCCGGCGTCATCGTGATCAGATCGGCGGCGCCGTGACTGGCCAGCAGCTCCTGCACCGCGTCGTCATCGGGGGCAAAGTGCTTGGGAACGTACACAGCACCAGTCTCCCGAGCGTCCAGTCCGAACGACAGGGCCAATCGACCCGGCCTTCACCAGGCCAAGTCAGATGACGAGCTCGTGGATCCACTCGGCCGGCGCCTGCGCGTGGAGACGCCAGTAGTGGTTGGCGATGTCGTCGGGATCCCAGCCGGTGCCGGGCCCAACGCCGCCGCTGACGGTGACGGTCGCCGCGTGGACGCCGGCAGCGCCGTACTGCTGGTCCAGGAGGGTGACGAGCGAGCGGACACCCGCCTTGCCCAGCGAGAGGCTCACATAGTCGGGCTTCGACAGCGGCATCCCGCCGGTGATCAGGAACGACCCACTGCCCCGCTCGGCCATCGCAGGTAGGACGTGCGCGGCGGTGGTGATCGCTCCGACCACATTCACGGCCCAGGCATCACGGTGCTGCTCCGCGGTGAGGTCGCCCACCCGGTCGGCCTGGATCAGAGCCGCGTTGTAGACGACGACGTCCGGCACGCCGTACGCCTCGATGATCTGATCGAGGGCGGCGCGCAGCGCGACCTCGTCGGTCACATCCGCGGTCACGGGCAGCACGTCGGCGCCGTCGAGTTCCGCCGCGGCGGTCTTCACCGTCGCCTCTGACCGCGCGACCAACCCAGCGCTCATGCCTTCCCGGACGAACCGCCGCGCCACCGCGAGACCGATCCCGGGCCCGACCCCCACTACGACAACTCCAGCCATGCTGTCGAGGATATGTCGCGCCCTCACCGGCGAGGCAGGAGGGTTCCGGCTCGTTTGACGGTGGTGGTCAGCGGGACCGTCTCGATGTGAGTGATGCCGGGGAGCGTGCCGATCCGGTCGGCGAGGTAGTCGTACAGAGCGTCAGGATCCGCGCACACGACGAACCCGAACAGGTTGGTCGCCCCGGTCACGGCCGCGGCGTACGCGACCTCCGGATGCTGCGTGAGCGCATCCGCGACCGTCGTGAGCGCGGACGGCACGACGGACATCCACAGGATCGCCTCGGTCGAGTACCCGAACAGCATCGGATCCGTCTCGACGTCGAGGTACATCGCCCCGGCACGGAGCAGCTCGCCCAGACGACGCCGTACGGTCGACTCCGGCATCCCGGTCGCGGCGGCGAGCGCGGGGTACGCCGTACGCCCGTCCTTGGCGAGCTCGGCCATCAGCCGCTGGTCCTGCGCGGTCAGTTCGAGAGGTACGTCGTACTCCAGGGACGGCGACCGTAGACCGTCGACCTGCTCGTCCGTGAGGGCCGCCGTCCGTCCTGCCCAGCCTGCCGTGCCGGCGACCGCACGGAGGATGCACTGCGCGGTGACTCGCGGACCGCGTTGGAGCTTGCGCAGGAGCGGAGCGCCTCGGCCCTTGGTGTGGGTGATGCAGGTGACCTCGAGGCCGCCGGAGGTCAGGCAGACCCAGGAGGTGTCGTCCCGGCGGGCCATCGTCGCGGCCACCGCTACGGCGGTGTCAGGCGCGCACTGGATCCGGATCAGCCAGTCGACCCAACCGAGCCGTGGGCTCGACGGTACGGCGACCACGCGCACCGCACCGGTCTCGCGCAACCGGTGGTAGCGGCGCGCGACGGTCCGGTCCGAGGCACCCAGCACGGCCGCGATCCGGCTGAACGACGCCCGCCCGTCCACCTGCAAGGCGTGCACGAGCTGCTCGTCCAGCGAGTCGAAATCCACCATGATCACCCTCATCATGTCGGAATCCGCAAGATCCGGCGACTCTTCTGACGCACCACTAGAAGATTGCGACCGTCGAAGGGTGAACCAGCCAGCGACAACCACCAGCCACGGAACGCTCCGCGGGCACCACCATGTTGTGGAGCTGCCATGACTGTCTATCTCAACGCGAACGTCGTCACCGTCGACGGCGACTTCTCGATCGCCGAAGCCTTCGCGGTCTCCGACGGGCGGTTCGTTGCCGTCGGCACCAACGACGAAGTCGCCCAGCTGGACGGCCCGGTCGTGGATCTCGGCGGGCGGACCGTGCTCCCCGGGTTCATCGACGCGCACGCACACACCGTGCACCTGGCGCTGGACGCCTTGGCCGCGCCGAACCTGGCCGGCCTGACCTCGGTCGCCGCGATCGTCGAACGGATCGGGGCCGTCGCCGCGACGGCCGAGCCTGGCGCCTGGATCGTCCCGTCGTCGATCGGCGCACCGCCGGACTACTTCGGTCTTCCGGAAGGGCTGGCCGAGGCCCGCTGGCCGACACGCACCGACCTCGATGCGGTTGCGCCCGACAACCCGGTGCACATCCCGACCCCGCCGTTCTGGCCGCACCCGGCGATCCTGAACAGCAAGGCACTCGAACTGCTCGGCATCACCCGCGACACTCCCGATCAGCCGGGGATCCGGATCGAACGCGACACATCCGGCGAACCGACCGGTGTGATCCACGGGCTGGTCTTCTACAACGCCCGCAATCCGCTGGTCGGCCGGCTCTTCTCGTTGCTGCCAGCAACGACCCCAGCGGCTCGGCAGGACGCGATCGCGACCGCCCTGCAGCGGAACCTGGCCCGCGGCATCACCACGATCTACGAGGGTCACGGCAACAGTCCGTTCGTCCCCGACCTCCGCGAACTCCAGGCGGCGGACCGACTCGCCTGCCGCGTCGTCGGTACGTACGAGGTTCCCGTCGGCCGGGTCGACGTCGCGGACTGGCTGACCTCGGTCGCCGACGCGAGCGGCGACGGTACGGGCGACGATCACCTGCGGATCCGCGGCGTGACTGTCTCCGTCGACGCGCCGATGCATTTCGGCGGGGCGCTGATGAGCGAGCCGTACGCCGATCCGCACGGCGAACTCGGCAACGGCTCCTCGGTGCTGTCCACAGCAGAACTGGCGGAGCTCGCCCGCCTCGCCGTACGGAGCGACCTGCGGCTGAACGTGCTGGCGACCGGTGACGCGGCGTGTGAGATCGCGGTCAGCGCACTGGAGACCGTGCATCGGGAGACGCCGCTCAACTCCCGCTCGTGGATCGTGCAGCACTTCCATCACGTCACCCGCGACCAGATCGCCCGCCTGGCAGCGATGGGCATCGTCGCTCAGGTCTGCGCGGGCGTGGACTTCGGCCGCGGGGTGGCGGCGTACGTCGAACGGCTGCCCGGCGATCAGTGGGAGCACGTGACGCCGGTGCGGTGGTGGATCGACGCCGGCGTACCGACCGCACTGGCCAGTGACGGCGCGCATCCGCCGCTGTTCCACCTGTGGGCCGCGCTGACCCGCACCGATGGGCGCAGTGGCCGTAGTCTGCTGACGCCGGCGAAGGCGATCTCTCGGGCTGAGGCGATCCGTGGATGGACGGCCGATGCGGCGACAGTGCTGGGTGTGGGCGACCGGCTCGGATCGATCGAGCCCGGGAAGCTTGCGGACTTCGTCGTCTTGGACCGGGACATCCTGACCTGCCCGGTCGACGAGATCCGGGACGCCACCGTGGTGACGACCGTCCTAGCCGGCCGGGATCCAGACGCGCATCGCGTGGAGGCCTCGGTTGGCCCATGTGTAGTAGGGGATGAGGGTCAGGTCGACCGGGTCGGCTGACGGTGTGGAGTGGGAGCGGTAGGGCTCGAGTGCTTCCGGGACCACCGCTCCCTTGGCCTTCAGGATGGTGACTCCACCGAGTAGATCGGTGTGGGCTGTTGTGATCTCCGCTGCTGGGTTGAGGCGGAGGTCCTCCAGCACGACACCGGGGTGCTGGTCGGGCTGCTCCAGTGCGTAGATCAGTGGACCGCGGGCAACGGTGAAACAGCCGCGAGTGGAGTCGACTCGGTCGTTGGAGACGAGCAGTCGTGGCGGCATTGGCAGGTGCAGTACTACCTGGTCGCCCGCCCGGAAGGTGCGTCGTACGGGTGCGTAGTCGCCTGCTGCGACCGGCTTGTCATCGACCGTCGCATCGGACGCCCACTCGGGGATGCGCAGCGCCAGCTCGACCTCACCGGCCGGTGCCTCTGTGACAGTCACCCTGACCAGGCCGTCCCAGGGGTAGTCGGTGTCGACGTCTACAGCGAACGATCGGGCTCGGAGCGCGCTCACGGCGTACTGGTGGATCTGCAGGCCGTCCGCAGTACCAGTGGCGAGGTACGACGGGAGGCTGGCCAGCGTGCGCATCACATTGGGCGGACAGCATGCGCAGTTGAACCAGGGCCGCCGCCCGTACGCCGGTGCGCGCTGCACGTCACCACGCGCACCAGTCCGCCGGTGCAGCGTGTTCACGTAGAAGTAGTCCGCGTCCTCGAGCGACACCGCCGGGAGGATCGCGTTGTACAGCAGCAGTTCGATCTGGTCGGCGTACGACGACTCACCGGTTGCCAGCAGCAACCGCCAGGCCCACTGCAGTACGCCGATCGCAGCGCACGTCTCGGCGTACGCGCGGTCCGGTGGCAGCTCGTAGTCGTCACCGAACGCTTCACCGTCCCACCGCGAACCGACCGCACCGGTCACGTGCTGCTTGTGTCGCCGCATCGCGTCGTACTGTCGCCGTACCGCGTCCAGCAGCTCCACGTCACCTGTCTCGATCGCTACATCTGTCGCACCAGTGGCGAAGTACACCGCGCGTACGGCGTGGCCTTCGAGCGGACCGGCGTTGCGGACGGGGACGCGGTCGGAGTAATGCGCCGGATCGCCGTACTGGGACGGGTCGAAGCCTGGCTTGGTCGCGCTGCCGTGCCCGCGGGCGTCGACGAAGTACTTGGCGAGGTCGAGATAGGCGGGTACGCCGGTCTCGCGGTAGAGCTCGACCAGCGCGGACTCGATGACCGGATGGCCTTCGAGCTCGGACCGTCCTGACGGCCCGAAGGTGTCGACGAGGTGGTCGGCGAAGCGGGTCGCGACCTTGAGCAGTGCGGTGTCGCCGGTGGACCGGGCTGCGGCTACGGCGGCTTGGAACAGGTGGCCGGCGCAGTACAGCTCATGACTGTTCCACAGGTGGGTGTACGGCTCCTCGCCGCGGACCTGGATCGCCGAGTTGAGGTAGCCGTCGTCTCGTTGCACCGCAGCGATCGTCCGGGTCAGCTCGGCCAGCTGGTCCGGTTGCGAACCGTCCCAAGCCACGGCCTCCAGCCATTTGTAGACATCGGAGTCGCGGAAGCTGGCGCCTTGCACATCGCCGCTGGCCTCGCCGGCGGCGATCCGCAGGTTGCCGAGGTTCCCGGCGGCCTCGAGTCGCTCCCGGCCGAGCGGGATCGCGGCGCGGTTGGCCACCATCCGGCCGGACCAGAATCCGCCCGTCACCCGGGCCGCGGACAACGGTCGCCACGTGACGGCCGCGGCTGCGGTCGGTACTGCCGGGGAAGGCTGCATGTCCCGGACGCTAGACCGCGGCAGAAGCCGGACACCAGATGCTAATGGGGATTAGCTGCTAATACCCAGCTAATCAAAGCGACCTCTTGACACCTGCTCGAAACGCTGGCGAAACTTCCGGAACCGTAGTGGTAGGGCGTATTAGCAGGAAGGCGCCGAGGTTGAAACACACACCGGCCAAGAGACCCACGCAGGCCGACATCGCCCGGCTCGCCGGGGTCAGCCAGGCGACCGTCTCACTGGTGCTCAACGAGCGTGACGCGAGCATCCGGATCAGTCCGGCGACCCGCGAGCGAGTGCTGACCGTGATGCGCGAGTGGGGGTACGTCGCGAACGCGTCGGCCCGCTCCCTGGCCGGCGGCCGCAACAAGATCATCGGCGTCTACACGTTCGAGCCGGTGTTCCCGACCAGCGGCCTGGACTTCTACTTCCCGTTCCTGCTCGGCATGGAGCAGGAGGCGGCCAACCTCGGCTATGACCTGCTGCTGTTCACCAGTGCCGGCGGCGAGCGGCAGATCTTCCGGGACGGCTCGACCCGGCTCTGGCACGCGGACGGCGCACTGCTGCTCGGCCGCGATCCCAACGTCGAGGAGATCGAGCGGCTGCGCGACTCCGGTTACCCGTTCGTGTACGTCGGCCACCGTGAGGTGTCCGGCCCACCGGTGTCGTACGTCGCGGCCGACTACGCCGGTGCGACCCAGCAACTCACGGAGCGGCTGTTCGAGCTGGGTCACCAGCGCGTGGCGTACGCACGGATCGGCAACCGCGGCGCCCAGCCGAGTCGTGATCGCGAAGGTGGGTTCCGCCAGGCCACGCCGTACCGGCACCTCGCAGGACCGGTGTGGACACTCGACACCGTTGCTGAGGTGGACGGCCTGGTGGAGGAGCTGCAGCGCGGCGGCGTCACCGCAGTGCTCGCGGAGCAGCAGTTGCTGGCCGAAGAGCTGCTGGTCTGCGCGACTCGGCGCGGTCTGAACATCCCTGAGGACCTGAGCGTCGTGGAGCTCGGTGATTCGACCGATGCGCGGCATGACGGCACTCCGTGGACCGGACTGATCGTGCCGCGCGAGCAGATGGGCCGTCAGGCGATGGCGCTACTGGTGCAGCTGCTGGAAGCACCGGACTCCGGTGCGCTCAGCGAAAGCGTCCGGTGCGGCTTCGCGACCGGTGCGACGGTCGGACCTCCGAAGGAGCTTCCATGATTCGCGTTGTGGTCAAGCGACTGCTGATCGGCGTCCTGGTGATGTGGGGCGCGGCGTCGCTGATCTTCCTGATCGTCCGGGTCGCACCGGGCGACCCCGTCTCGATCCTGCTCGGTCCGGACGCGACCCAGGACCAGGTCAAGGAGCTGACCGCCTCACTCGGGCTGCAACGCCCCCTGGCCGTGCAGTACGTCGACTACCTCGGTCACGCCGTACGGCTCGACTTCGGCGACTCGTACCGGCTAGGCCACCCTGCGATGGCCGAAGTGCTCGCGCGGCTGCCGGCCACTGCGGAGCTCATGCTGGCGTCCACTCTGATCGCGGTGGTGCTCGGTCTGATCCTCGGACTGCTCGCGGGCGGTCGCCCGGGCAGTGTGGTCGACCGGGTGGTGGCTGCGTCGGCGATCGCGCTGCAGTCGTTCCCGACGTTCTGGATCGGGATCATGCTGATCCTGGTGTTCGCGCTGGCGCTGCGGATGCTGCCGAGCTCAGGCTCGGGTACGCCGCAGCACCTGATCCTCCCGGCGATCACGATGGCGCTCCCGTTCACGGCGATCGTCGCGCGGCTGACCCGGACCAGTGTGGCCGAGACGCTACGCGAGCCGTACATCCAGACCGCGAAGTCCAAGGGCCTCACCGATCGCCAGGTGCTGCTCGGGCACGCACTGCGCAATTCACTGCTGCCGGTCGTCACGATCGTCGGCCTGCACATGGGCGGGCTGATGGGCGGCGCGGTGATCGTCGAGAACGTGTTCGCCTGGCCGGGCCTCGGTTCGCTCGTCGTCGACTCGGTGACGAATCGCGACTACGAGGTCGTGCAGGCGGCGACGTTCGTGATCGCCGGCATCGTGATGCTCTTCAACCTGGCCGCCGACCTCGTCTACTCCCAGCTCGATCCGCGCATCCGCCTGGAGGGCAGCTGATGGCCACGCTCGCAGTGACCCGCCCGCTCGCCGTCCGCCGGGTCGGCTCCTGGCTCGGCAAGATCCCGTACGTCGTCCTCGCGATCTACGCGCTGGTCGCGGGCATCGGCCCGCTGGTGATCGACTACAACCCGATCCGGACCTCGCTCGACGACCGGCTGCTCAAGCCCGGTGCACACCTGTCCACCGGCGGTACGGCGTTGCTCGGCACGGACGGTCTCGGCCGCGACGTCCTCGCCCAGGTGGTGTACGGCGCCCGGACCTCGATCCTGATCGGCATCGCGACGGTCGTGGTGTCCTGCGCCGTCGGCGTCACGATCGGCACCGTCGCCGGGTACTTCCGCGGCTGGCTCGACACGTTCCTTGCCCGGGGCATCGACATCCTGCTCGCCTTCCCGGCGATCCTGCTCACGATCGTGATCGCCGGCGCGTTCGAACGCAGTGTGCCGGTGGTCGTGATCGCCTTGGCCGCCACCGCGTGGATCTCGTTCGCCCGGGTGACCCGCAGCGTCGCGCTCTCGCTGCGGGAACGCGCGTGGGTCGATGCGGCACGGGTGCTCGGCGTCCGGCGTACGTCGATCCTGCTGCGCCACGTCGTACCGTTCACGGTCGGGCCGGTGGTCGCGCTGGCCACGCTCGAGTTCGCGCTCGTCGTACTCGCCGAGGCGGGACTGAGCTTCCTCGGCATCGGACTGCCGCCGTCGGCGGTGTCCTGGGGACAAACCATTGCCAACGGCAAGCAATACCTCGACAGCGCGTGGTGGATCTCGGCGCTGCCCGGTATCGCCCTGTCGCTGCTGATCGTCAACATCGGCATTCTCGGTGACCAGCTCACCGCCCGTTACGGACGCGGACACCTCAACTGATGACGCGTCGGAAGGCAGGAGAAACAGCATGATCCCTCTGACACGGCGGGCGGCTTTGACACTCGGGGTCGCCGCCACGATGGCCCTGACCGCCTGCTCCAGCGCCACCACGGGTGGCGGCTCGAGTTCGGGCGGCGGTGAGGTGGTGATCGCCGGCACCTACCCGGTGGACAGCATCGACCCCGGCGGCCCACAGGGCGGCGGCACCGGGCCGCAGATGGTCGAGCAGCAGATCTTCAGCCGACTGGTCCGAACGAAGACGGACGGTTCGGTCGAGGGTGATCTGGCTGCGTCCTGGAAGCCCGACGCCACCGCTCGCACGTGGACCTTCACCTTGCGGAAGGGCGTGAAGTTCAGCGACGGCAAGGACCTGAAGGCGGCCGACGTGGCCGACTCGTTCAAGCGGTTCATCGACCTCAAGGGAACGAACGCGGCGAACTTCCCCGGCTACACGATGACGGCGTCGTCCGACGACACCGTCGTACTCACGGCGACCAAACCGGACGCCGCGATCCCGCGCAAGCTGGCGGTGTTCTTCGTCCTGCCGTCGGGCGTCGGCGCGAACGACACCGCGTTCTTCGACAAGCCGGTCGGGACCGGGCCGTTCAAGCTGGACAAGTTCAGCCCGAACGAGATCGTCCTGGTGCCGAACGCGCAGTACTACGGCGGCGCGCCGAAGGTCACCAAGGTGACGATCAAGAAGATGCCGGAGCTCGCGGCCCGGCTGACCGCGCTGCGCACCGGCGAGGCAGACGTGGTCTGGGGCATCCCGGACGATCAACTGCCCGAGGTGCAGAAGGACTCGACGCTGAACGTCCAGATCGTGCAGAGCTCGGCCGTTTACACGATGTGGTTCAACTCGTCGACGCCGGCGCTCAAGGACGCCGCCGTACGCCGGGCGCTGTGGCAGGCGGTCGACTTCCCGACCATCATCAAGAAGCTGTACCCGCAGACCGGGTCCCTGTCGGACTCGGTGGTGTCGAAGCAGACCCTCGGGTACGTCGCGCAGACGCCGGTCAAATACGACCCTGTGGCGGCGAAGGCCGCGCTGACGGCCGCGGGCTTCGACTTCGGGACGAAGCTGCGACTGCAGTTCGCGAACGCGGAGTTCCAGCAGTTCAACCAGGCGGTCGTGTCCGATCTGCAGAAGATCGGCGTACAGGTCGACCTGCTGCAGAAGGAGCAGGCCGTCTTCACCAAGGACCTGCTGTCGCTGAACTGGGACATCAACTTCCAGCAACTGTCGAACCCGATGCTCGACGCGGCGAACACCGTCGGCCGGCTCTACCCGTGCGCAGCCAAACGCAACGGCTACTGCAACTCCGCGCTGGACAAGCTGATCTCGCAGGCCGCGGCCAGCACCGACGAGCAGCAGCGGGTCAAGCTGTACGGCGAGGCGGAGAAGATCATCTGGGACGACGCGGTCGGCATGTTCCCGATGGCGGTCAAGTACGCGTACGCGTGGAACAAGCGCCTCAGCGGGTTCACCCCCGACCCGAACGGCCTGCCCGACTTCTCCAAGCTGCAGGTCAGCTCTTGATGCGCGAGGACTTGTCCACAGCTGTGCAGGAAACTGTGGCTGAATCAGGCTCCGGTTCCGAGGCGTTGCTGGACGTGTCCGGGCTGGTCGTCGACCTGCCCGGACGCGTCCGCGCCGTTCGCGTCGTCGACGAGGTGTCCTTCGACATCCCGTCGGCGACCACCGTCGGCCTGATCGGCGAATCCGGCTCCGGCAAGACGATGACCGCGAACGCGTTGATCGGTCTCCTGCCCGACGGCGCCACCGTCTCCGGCTCGCTGCGCTGGCGCGGCGAGGAGTTGCTTACGGCAACTTCTTCCCGCCGACGGGCGCTCCGTGGGCACGAGATCGCGATGATCTTCCAGGACCCACTCGCCGCGCTCAACCCGACCCAGAGCATCGGCCGTCAGGTCGGCGAGATCCTGCGTCGCGCCGGTCAGTCCCGCTCCGCGGTTCGCGAGCGGGTCATCGAGTTGCTCGACCGCGCGGGGATCCCGGAGCCGGCCGACAAGCTCGGCAGCTTCCCGCACGAGTTCTCCGGCGGCATGCGGCAGCGCGCCGTCATCGCGATGGCTCTGGCCGGTAGCCCGTCGCTCCTGCTCGCCGACGAACCGACAACCGCGCTGGACGTGACCGTGCAGGCGCGCATCCTCCGACTCCTGCGCTCGATCCAGGAGGGCGCCGGCCTGTCGATGCTCCTGGTCAGCCACGATCTGCGGGTGATGGCACACGTCGCCCACCAGGTCGTCGTCATGTACGCCGGCCGCGTGGCGGAGCGTGGCGCCACATCCGCCGTACTGCGACAGCCCGCGCATCCGTACACCAGGGCGCTGGTCGACAGCGTTCCCGCAGTACGGACGAAGACCGCGCTGGCGCATCCGTTGCCCGGTACGCCGGCAACGCCCGCGAATCGTCCGGGTGGCTGTGCGTTCCATCCGCGATGCCCGCTGGCGCAGGAGCGGTGCCGGAGCGAGCAGCCAGTGCTGCGAGCGGTAGCGCCGGGGCGTTGGTCCGCGTGTCACTTCGCCGAGGAGGTGCTCGATGCTTGAGGTCCGGGATCTCCGGGTCACGTTCGGCCCGCGCCGTAAGCCGTTTGTCGCGGTGGACGGCGTCAGCCTGACCGTCGGCGCCAACGAGACCGTCGGCCTGGTGGGGGAGTCCGGCTCGGGCAAGACCACGGTCGCCCGGTCGATCGTCGGCCTGGTCCGGCCAGAGTCCGGCCAACTGACGTACGACGGGCGTGCGCTGCCACCCGGCACGCGCCGGGCCGGGGAACTGCAGCGCGCGATCCAGATGGTGTTCCAGGATCCGCGCTCATCGCTCAACCCGCGGATGACCGTCGCCTCGATCATCGGGGAAGCGTGGCGCACCCACCCGTCAGCGGCCACGGATCTCGACCAACTGCTCGCGGACGTCGGCCTCGATCCGTCGGTGGCCGGTCAACGAGCAAGTCAACTGTCCGGCGGTCAATGCCAGCGCGTCAGCCTGGCCCGCGCCCTGGCCGTGAAGCCGCGGCTGCTGGTCTGCGACGAGGCCGTCTCCGCGCTGGACGTCTCGGTCCAGGCCCAGATCCTGCGCCTCCTCGACGACCTCCGCCAACGGCACAACCTCTCGATGCTGTTCATCTCCCACGACCTCGGCGTCGTCCACCAGATCGCCGACCGCATCGCCGTCATGCGCCGTGGCGTACTCGTCGAAGAAGGCACAGCCACCGACGTACTGACTTCACCACAACACGAGTACACCCAAAGCCTGCTGGACGCGGCTCTTGAGTTGAACAGTTAGTTGCTGCCGCGCAGTTCGGCGGCTTGGTCGTAGTCGCGGCGCCAATCGCCTGTGGGTGGGAGGATGATGCGCTCAACTCCCGCGGCCTCGTAGGCAGCTAGTTGTTCGGCTGGGTCGCCGTCGAGCCGAGGAGCGACGACGGTCGCCTTGAGTTGCTTGCCTTCAGCAAGTTCGTTGATGCGGGCCAGGTTCGTGCGGACCTCGTCCGGGGTTGCCGCGATGGTCGCCCACCCGTCGGCGTACCGCGCCGCCCGCCGATGTGCGCGCGCACCGTTGCCCGCGACAAAGATCGGCGGCACCGGCGAACCAGGGGAGAGCGTCACCTCCAGGTCCGGCCCGACCGTCGCGGGCTTGCCGGCAATCAGATCTGGCAGTACGGCGAGAGCCTCGTCGGTCAGCCGGCCGCGCTCCGTGTACTCCACGCCGGCCGCCCGCCAGCCGATGTCACCGTGCGCCGGATTCCCAGTGCCGACACCGAGAACGAGCCGGTTGTTCGACACGAGCTGCAGTGTGTTGATCTGCTTCGCCGCCCACGCCACCGGCCGCAGCGCCAGCAGCATCACGTTGTACCCGACCGTGATTCGCTCCGTCACCGCGGCGGCCGTCGCGAGTACGACGGCGCTGTCGAGGAGCGGCGCACTCGCGACCAGATGATCCGTCGACCACACCGAGTCCAGCCCGACGCTCTCGGCGTACCGCGCGCTCTCCCGCACGTCGCCGAGGATCGGGCGCTCGGGATCTGGTGTCGACGTCGGGAGGATGACTCCGATCTCAAGGCTCATACCTCGGCCAACCGCCACCCCGCGTCGGCTATTCCGTGGTGAGGGAGTGCACCGCCGGCCGGAGGAGCTCGACGATCTTGCCCGGATCGGCCTCGGCGAGGTGGTTCAGCTTGAGCAAGTGGCGGCCGAGCACGACACCGATCAGTACGGCGCTCACGACGTCCGCGCGGAGCTCACCGTCGGCGCCATGGATCGCCTTGCTGATGTTGCTCCCCTGGACGTGTGGATTGCCGCGGACCTCGTCGGCGGCGTCGGGATGGGTCAGCATCGAGCGGAGCACCGCGAGGGAGGCGACCGGCTCCTCGACCAGCGACTGCCGGAGCCGCTCGAGCAGCTGCTCGGCGACCTCTTCGGGGGTGCCATCGATCAACGGCCGGCTCTCGGTCTCGGCCGCGCGGGCGAACAACTGCTGTTTGTTGCCGAAGTAGTGCATCACCAGGCCCGGATCGACCTGCGCGGCCGCGGCCACCGCACGGATCGTCGTCCGGTCGTACCCGGTCTCGGCGAACAGCCGGCGTGCCTCGGTCAGGATCCGCTCCTGCGTCTCGATGCGCCGGCGGTCGCGAGTAGTCTCGTTCACCGAATTCATTCTACAGATGTTGAATGTCTATGGATTTCGTTCTACGGTTGTTGAATGACTCAGACACCGCTCGACGTGCTCGAGCTTCGCCGCCAGTACCTCATCGATCGCGACTTCGAATCGTTCGCCGGCCTGTTCGCCGACGACGCCGTACTCGAGTTGCCGTTCGCCGTCGAAGGCCTGCCAGAACGCCTGGTCGGCCGCGAAGCGATCCGCGACTACTCACTCCTCGCCGCCGATCACCCGATCGACATCATCGACCTCCGCACCGTCCAGCTGCACCAGACCGCCGACCCCGAGGTCGTGATCCTCGAGCTGGTCACCGAGGCACGGCACACCACGACCGGCGTACCGTTCCAGGCCGCCTGCATCCAGGTCTTCCGGATCCAGGACGGCAAGATCAAGCTCTTCCGCGACTACATCGGCGCCCACACCATCCCCGACCTCAGCTGACGGCCGGGGTCCGTCTCCGTTCCAGAGGAACCACAGGGCGGCGAGTGCAAGGAGTACGCCGATCGGGGAGAGGTACGTCTGACTCGGCAGACGCATCGCGGCCAGCCCACCGATCGCAGTACCGGCCAGGTAGATCGTGGTGATGATCTTCGCGCGGTCGACGAGCGGCGCGAGTACGACGGCGAGCACTGCAAGCAGGAGGTGCACTGCGAGAGCGCCGTACACCGCGCCCTCGGCGGCCGCGCGCGTCGGGGCGAACCCGTGGCCGGTGAACTCGTCGATGGTCCGGTCCCGGTTGGCGAAAAGCAGGCCGGCGATCACCAACTGAAAGACCAGCAGGGCGAGGAGACAGCTGCAACGCTCGACAACGGAGCCGTGGTCGGGTGAGGTGATGGGGTGAGCCTGACGATCCAGAACGTCGTGTTCGCCTGCCCGGGGAACACACCGGAGAGCTACGACCGCGGCGCACGGCCGGTCGCGAACTTCTACGCCGAGCTGCTGGGGCTGGAGATCATCCGCGAGGACTGGTTCATCGTCGGCCTACCCGACGACCCGTCGGTACTGCGCCTCGGCATCGGCGACGGGCCGATCGACTACCAGCCGCCGGGGTGGCCCGCCGGCGCGCAGCAGATGCATCTCGACATCGCCGTACCCTCGTTCGTTCGGCCGGCTGGTGCTGAACTGCTGCAGGACAACGGCGAGTGGCAGGTGTACGCCGATCCGATCGGGCATCCGTTCTGCTTGTACGAGGAGCCGACGGACCGCGCTCGGATCCGGCGCATCGTCATCGACTGCCCCGACCCGCAGACGCTCGCGGCCTTCTACAGCGCACTGCTCGACCGGCCGGAGCGCGAGCTCGACACTCCGTCCCGCGTGGTGCTCGCCGGCACGCCAGGGCTCGCCTTCCAGCGCAGTACGTCGCCTGCTCCAGGCTGGCCCGACCCCGCCTACCCTCAACAAGTCCACCTGGACCTGTTCACCACCGACGTACCGGCTGCCCGCGCTCACGCGATCGACGTCGGCGCGCGGCCCCTGCAGACGAGCGGTCCTTACCATCACGTTTACGCGGACCCGGCCGGTCATCCCTTCTGCATTTAGAGTCCGGTGGGTGAGTAGACGACTGGCGGCGTACGCGGTGTGCATCGAGGACGGACGGGTCCTGCTGGCGCGGTACGTCTCGCCGTACGGCGATGGCACCTGGTGGACGCTCCCGGGCGGCGGCGTCGAACCGTCCGAGGACCCGTTCGACACGGTCACTCGCGAGGTCGGCGAAGAGACCGGCTACGAGTCCGTCGTCGAGCGCCTGCTGGGCGTCGACTCCCGCATCATCCCGGCCGCCGAACGCCGCATCCCCGGCCCGGAAGACCACCAGAACATCGGAATCTTCTATGCGGTCCGCATCACCGCCGGCACCTCCCGCCCAGAACCCAACGGCGAGACCGCGGAGTCCGTCTGGACGGATCTCTCCACCGTCCCCACCCTCGACCGCGCCGTCCTGGTCGACATCGGCATCACCCTGGCCCAGTCCCTCCCCCCGACCGGCCACGTCCCACCCGCCGTCGCCACCGACGTCATTCGACCCTGACCTGTCGATCTGGGCCCGCTCCAAGCATCGGACAGGTAAACACCGACGCGGAGGGCTGCACTGTGAGCGACATCGTGATCGAGAAGATCGTCCGGCCGGAGCGGACATTGGCGGGCACGTGGCTGGAAGTAGTTGCCTCGAACCTCGACTACCACCGAGCGACGTTCCTGTGGAAATGCGAGGGCCTCTCGGAGACCCAGCTCCGGCAACGCCCGATCCCGTCCACAGACCTGACTTTGCTCGGACTCATGCGCCACCTGCAGGGCGTCGAGCGCTACTGGCTACACCACCGCCTCGCAGACACCACACCGCAGTTCCACCCCTATCGAACCAACCCCGACACCGACTGGTTCGACGAATCAGACCCCACGCCCGCGAAGGACGTGTACGCCGACTACCTCGCCGCGTGTGCGGATTCCCGATCCCTGTTCCGCCCCCAGGACCTCGCCCGCATCATCCCGAACCCCGAGTTCGGCAACACCGACCTCCGCTTCATCCTCACTCACGTCATCGAGGAATACGCCCGCCACGTCGGCCACGCCGACCTCCTCCGAGAATCCCTGGACGGCGCCGCCGGCGAATAGTCACCACTGGAATACTCGTTCCTCGTGTACGAGCTTCCGGTGTCGAACGATGACGGGTCAGCACTGCTCAGTTTCGAGGCCCTCGGCGAAGACGAGTTCGGCAGTCTGGATCCAGCCGTGCCGTTGACTGCCTCGCTGGTCGTGCTCTGGTCTGGTGATAGCTGCCTGATGGTCTTCAACCGGTTCCACCAAGCGTGGGAGCTCCCCGGCGGGATGATCGATCCAGGTGAGTCCGCGCGCGAAGCCGCAGTACGTGAGCTCGCTGAAGAGAGCGGCCAACGCGCCGACTCCCTGGAACTCGCCGGAGTAGCAAAGATCCGAGTCGCACCCGACGACCGACTCGAGTACCTGGCGATCTACCGAGGCCGGCTCGCCTCGCCACAACCCTTCACCCCGAACGACGAGATGTCCGACGCCGTCTGGTGGAACCCGACCGAGCCGCTCACCGACCTGTTCCCGATAGACGCCGCCCTGGCAACCTTCTGCCCGTAGTCGACCGCCCGTAAAAGGCATGCGGCCCAATGATCGGCCGACGACAATGGCGCGATGCCTGAAAAACACTCACGCCGCGTACCTGGCGGCCGCGCGTTCTACCTGACCGAACGGCTTTGGGAGTTGTCGGCCGGCCTGCCCGTCGAGTCGGTGCCGATCGACGCGATCGAGGCGTTCGACGAGGATTGCTGGTTCGGGGGCGCGCAGGTCACCTGCCGAATGGTCGCCCGGCACGCCGGCCTGATCCAGAAAGCCGATCTCAGCTACCCGGTGATCCTGTCGGCGGACGGGCGGCTGATGGACGGCGGGCACCGGATCTCGAAGGCCTGGATCAACGGGATGACGGCGATCAATGCGGTCCGGTTCCAAGTCGACCCGGAGCCCGACTGGGTCGAGTGGGACGCCGCCGGCTGAATCTGCGCGAGGCTTGTCGTATTCGCCGGGCGCCGTTCGTAGCGTAGGTGGAGGCGGACAGCGGGTCCGCTCGAGCCAAGGGAGCAGACATGCCCGAGTACCTCATGTACTTCAACCAGCAGTGGGTCGGTGACCACACCGAGGAGTGGTTCGGCAGCCGCGGGCCACTCGCCAAGGCGGTCGTCGAGGAGATGAAGGATGCCGGTGTGTACGTCTTCGCCGGAGGGCTGGAGGAAGAGGACGGCCCGGTCTACAGCGCCGACCCCACCAGCGGCGAGGTGTTGATCACCGACGGACCGTACATCGAGACCAAGGAGTTCCTGGGCGGATTCGCCGTGGTGGACGTGCCCGACGACGAGACCGCCAAGATGTGGGCCGGCAAAGTCGCCGAGGCCTGCGGCTGGCCCCACGAAGTCCGCCGCTTCAAACCCTAGAGATCAGGCTGAGGACCAGCGGTGCGGTTGTCTTACGTGCTGTACGACCCGGCGGTCAGACGCCAGGCCTCCGGTTACGTCCGCCGCGCCGCCGTCCTCGACTTCGCAACACCCGCGTTGCCCAGATCACCGCCACCACAACGACCACCACAACAGGCACCAGAGCCAGACTCCGCACGATCGCGCTGAAGTCCGCCTCGGTGGCAACCGCCACCCCAGCCGCAACGACGACAATCCCGACGTAGGCGGCAGTGCCAGCCGGGGTATGCCGCCAATCGCCGCTCATACGCCATTGTCTCCGTGACGAGCCGTCGCGCCGCACGCACGCATCAACCACCGTGACATCGGGCCAGGACATCGGCCTGGCTCAGCCGGTGCCGTCCTGCACCGGATAGTGGATGATGACCGCACCGCCGGTGGCGTAGTTGGCGACATCGGCGGCCACTCGCTGGCCGTACGCCGACGCCCGCGCCGCGGCCATGGTGTCGGCGTCAGCGAAGTCACCTTCGAAGACCGCGAAATACGGCGCTTCTCCGTTGGTCGCCGCCACGTCGAAGCTGTAGCGCCACGCAAGCAGGCCAGGCCAATTCATGACCAGTGGAAGGTGCTTGCTCACGTAGTAGTCGCGGAAGTGATCGGGGTCGGCGGGCTCGGAATACAGGACCACCAACTTATGCATGACGCCCTCCGTCCACTCTGTACAGGGCCGAGACCATAACACGCCCGGATGCACCGCGGAGGGCAAGTACCTTCCGTACTGTCAGGTCCGTCAGTCGATGAGTCGGGCGCGTAGCGCGTTGGCCTGGTTGTCGGTCAGACCTCCGTGACGAAGGTACGGCTCAACCCCGCCATACCTGTCTTCGAGGTGCTTGAGTGCTGCGCGCATCGTCTCCGGCCGGGCGGTGAAGGACTCAGCCACTTGGCTCCGCTCGGTGGGATCGTCGATGAGGAGGAGCTGTTCGTCGAGGTGGTCGCGCATACGGTCGTCCAGGACGGCGTAGTCGGCGGCGACGCATTCAGTCGGTACGCCGGCGAGGCTCAGGGCCAGTGCGACCACGGTCCCGGAACGGTCCTTTCCGGCGTGGCAATGGACGACGACTCCACCACTGGGCGCATCGGCGATCGCCCCGACTGCCGCGGCGAACAGCTCGGGGTGAAGGTCGAGCATCGCCACATACTGCTGGTCGATGCTCTGCGTCGGATCGTAGGGATCGTCTGCGTTGTAGAGCGGCATGTTGCGGTAGAGAGGGTCGGATGCGAAGGGAGACGGGTCACCTTCGCACTCCGGGGGAGTCCGTACGTCGATGATGCGGCTCACAGACGCCTCCCGCACCGCTTGGACACCGGCCGCTGTCAACCGTGAAAGGTTGTCGGAACGGATCAACGCGCCAGAACCGATCTGGCGACCGTCACTCGTGGGCAGACCACCGAGGTCGCGGACGTTCAGGCAGTTGGGCCACGTCAGACGCATGGGTCCGGTCACAGTTGTTGAACCTCTTCCTTCCGCCGGCCGAGCGCGGAGTCGTCAGCTGTGCGGACACGAGTCTGCGCCGCTGGACGCCGAAACATAAGTCTTGAAGTTGCGGCCCAAACCTGCGAAAAATGGATTGGGAGAACTCACCGTTTCCGCTTGATCATCCCGAGGCCCGCGCAGCCCACCAGTGGCATGTCAGAGGCAGCCCGCCGAGTCCGGCGGCAGCCGGAAAGGATGCACCGGTGATAAGCCGGGGGGCGGATGGGAGCGGCGCGGGTTGACCGCAGTACGCGAGAAGCCGGTTGCTTCGGAAAGCAACCGGCGGTGGTGGAGACGAGGGTGTGCTCCGTCAGGACATACCGGACAGGTCTCTCAAGACATACCGGACTGGGTCTGAGGGTTCGGGCAGGGCTGCGTTGAGGCTGCGGGTGTGTCCAAAGCCCGGCTGGTTGTCACCGCGATCGAGATCGAAGGACGTAGCGTCGCCGAGGTCGTTGCCGCTTATGGCGTTGCTCGTTCGTGGGTCTACGAACTACTCGCCCGGTACCGAGCCGAGGGCGAAGCGGCGTTCGAGCCGCGGTCACGCCGGCCCAAGACCAGCCCGACCGCGATACCGCAGTCGACGATCGACCTGATCATCACGGTCCGCAAGCAGCTGATCGAGTCCGGTCTGGACGCGGGTCCGGACACGATCGCCTGGCATCTGCGGCACCGCCATCAGGTCACGGTCTCGGTCAGCACGGTCGCTCGCACTCTGACCCGCCAAGGTCTGGTGGTGCCGGAGCCGAAGAAGCGCCCGAAGAGCTCCTACCTGCGGTTCGAGGCCGAACAACCCAACGAAACCTGGCAATCCGACTTCACCCACTACCCGCTCACCGACGGCACCGACACCGAGACCATCACCTGGCTCGACGACCACTCCCGCTACGCCCTCCACGTCTCGCCCCACCGCCACATCACCGGCCAGATCGTGCTCAACACCTTCACCCAAACCGCAGCCCAGCACGGCTATCCCGCCTCCGTGCTCACCGACAACGGCTTCGTCTACACCACCCGCTTCACCGGCGGCCGCAACGGGCTCGAGACCGAGCTACGCCGTCTGGACATCGTTCAGAAGAACTCCCGCCCCAACCACCCCACGACCTGCGGCAAGGTCGAACGGTTCCAACAGACGATGAAGAACTGGCTGGCCGCGCAACCTCAACAACCCGCCGGCCTGGACGAACTCCAGGCCCTGATCGACACCTTCGTGCAGATCTACAACCACGCCCGCCCACACCGGTCGCTGCACCACCGCGCGACCCCGGCGACCGCCTACCAGGTCCGCCCCAAAGCAGGCCCCGGCACCGACCGCAGCACCGACACCCACTACCGCGTGCTCCACGACATCTCAGACCCCGCCGGCAAACTCACCCTCCGCCGCGCCGGCCGACTCCACCACATCCCCATCGGCACCGAGCACGCCCGAACCCCCGTCCTCAAACTCGTCGACGACCTCCACATCCGCATCATCAACGCCGCCACCGGCGAACTCCTCCGCGAGCTCACCCTCGACCCCACCCGCGACTACCAGCCCCTCGGCCGACCCCCAGGCCCACACCCCAAGAACAGAAAACCGGACCCCAAACAGGGGTCCGGTCCGTCCGGGATCTCTTGAGAGATCACAGTGGTGGAGACGAGGGGACTTGAACCCCTAACCCCTGCCTTGCAAAGGCAGTGCTCTGCCAGTTGAGCTACGCCCCCGTGAGGGTGGTCAGCGACCCGGGGATACCGAGTCGACGGCCTCGGCCCAGAGGTCCTTGTCGGCGCGGGACTGCTGGGTCTTCTTGTAGGCGAAGTATCCACCGATGCCGGCCAGCAGCACCAGCAGGAGCTTCTTCAGCACTGGGACTCCTCGGGATCGGATCGGCTCAATGAAGAGCCTAGGACATTCGAGAGGGTGGGCCTAACTGGACTTGAACCAGTGACCTCTGCCTTATCAGGGCAGCGCTCTAACCGTCTGAGCTATAGGCCCGCGTACTGCGGTGTCGAACCCGGGAGAGATTACCGCACCAAGTGCCCTACTCCCAAACCGGTTCCGGCCGGGCCGCGCAGGGCCCGGCCGGGGCCGATCAGTCCTCCGACGCCAGCGTGACTTCGAGGCCGCCGAGCAGCGTGGCGGCGATGTTGTAGAGGAAGGATCCGAGCGTGGCGAGCGCGGTGATGATGAGTACGTCGGCGCAGGCCAGCAGCGTGGTGAAGCCCATCACCTTGCCGGTGTTGATGTAGTTCTCGACCCGGAACGGCTCGGCGGTCGGCGTGCCCAGCACCTCCTGGACGGTGCTGTTGATGTTGTCGAACACTCCGGCGGCACCGATCGCGGACCAGATGATGAACACTGCGACCCAGGTCACAATCCCGAAGGCGATCGACAGCAGGAACGCCGTCTTCATCACCGACCACGGGTCGATCCGGGACATCCGCAGCCGCGCCTTCCGCGTCTGCGGACGGCTCGAGGCCTTGGCGTCCTTCTCGGCGAGCCGGGCCTGCCGGGTCTCTTCCCGATCGGCCTTGTCCGTCTTCACGGCGGTGGCCTTGTCGAGCACTGCCTGACGGGCCGCGCTCACCCGGTCACCGAACGACTCGGTCTTCTCGTACGGCGCGGCGGGCGTGGGCGTGACCGTCGGCGTACCGGTGACTCCCGGGGACCATGGTTCCGGCCGGCCCGGCGTGCTCGGGGCGGGGCGCGCCGCGGGCTGCTGGGGACGCGCGGGCGTGGTCGAAGTACCCGGTCGCGGCTGCGGGCGGTACTCCGAGGACGGCCGCTGACCGTTCGGCGTCCTCTGCTGGCCCCCCGGCACACCGTTGGAATGACCGTTGGAAGCCGGGTTGGCCGGGGCGGCAGACGGCGTCCCACCCGGCGCGGTGCGCTGGGATTTGGAGCTGTCGGCCGCACCTTCAGGCCATGTCGGCCTCGCGCGGTTGGTCATCAGTCACCCTCCTGGCCGGCTTCGTCGTCTTCGACGGTAGCCGCGCCGTCCACGTCCGTCGAACGTTCGTCATCATTCTGGACGCTCTGAGAGGTGGATTCGGTTGTCGATCCGTCCACATTCTGGGCACCAATTGCCTCAGTACCCTCTTCTGCGGCCTCGGACTCCTCGACCTCGACCGTCAGATCGGTGTTCCGGGCGATCGCGACCACCGCGTCGGACTCGCCGACCCCGGCGAACCGGACGCCCATCGTGTCGCGGCCCTTGACCGGCACGCTGTCCACCCGGCTGCGGACGACCTGGCCGCTGGCCTTGATCGCCAGCACCTGGTCCTCGTCGACGACGATGATCGCGCCGACCAGCGAACCGCGCTCGTCGTTCAGCTTCACGGCCTTGATACCGAGACCGCCGCGACCCTGCTGCCGGTACTCCGACACGCGCGAACGCTTGGCGTACCCAGCATCGGTCACGGTGAAGACGAACTGGGCGTCCTCCTCCGAACCGGCCCGGATCACCGACATCGACAGCAGCTCGTCGCCGGAGCGGAACTTCATCCCGGTGACCCCGGAGGTGGCCCGTCCCATCGGCCGCAGCTGCTCGTCGTTCGCGGTGAAGCGGATCGACTGGCCCTTGCGGGACACCAGCAGCAGGTCGTCGTCGGCGGTGGCCAGGTCGGCGCCGATCAGCTCGTCGTCCTCCTCGCGGAAGTTGACCGCGATGATGCCGCTCTGCCGGGCCGAGTCGTAGTCGCGCAGCGCCGTCTTCTTGACCAGGCCCTTCTTGGTCGCGAGCACCAGGTAGTCGGACTGGTCGTAGTCGCGCAGCGTCAGCACCTGGGCGATCTCCTCGTCCGGCTGGAACGAGAGCAGACCGGCGACATGCGAGCCCTTGGCGTCGCGAGCCGACTCGGGCAGCTGCCAGACCTTGGCCCGGTAGACCCGGCCCTTGGTGGTGAAGAACAGCATCCAGTGGTGGTTCGTGGTGGCGAAGAAGTGGTTGATCTCGTCCTCGGCCCGCAGTGCGGCGCCGCGGACACCCTTGCCGCCGCGGTTCTGGGTCCGGTAGAGGTCGGTCTTGGTCCGCTTCGCGTAGCCGCCGCGGGAGATCGTGACGACGACGTCCTCGTCCGGCACCAGGTCCTGCACCGAGAGGTCGCCGTCGGCGGCGATGATCTCGGTACGCCGCTCGTCGCCGTACCGCTCGACGATCTCGCTGAGCTCGTCCTTGACGATCGTGCGCTGCCGCTCGGGGCTGGCCAGGATGTCCTCGAGGTCGGCGATGATCGCCTCGAGCTCCTGCAGGCGCTCGATGATCTTCTGCCGCTCCAGGGCGGCCAGCCGGCGCAGCTGCATGTCCAGGATCGCCTGTGCCTGGATCTCGTCGATGTCGAGCAGCTGCATCAGGCCGGTGCGCGCCTCTTCGACGTCGGGGCTGCGCCGGATCAGCGCGATCACCTCGTCGAGGGCGTCCAGCGCCTTCACGTACCCGCGGTAGATGTGCGCGTTCTTCTCGGCCTCGCGCAGACGGAAGCGGGTCCGCCGCTGGATGACCTCGATCTGGTGGTCGATCCAGTGCTTGATGAACAGGTCCACACTCAGCGTCCGCGGTACGCCGTCGACGAGCGCGAGCATGTTGCAGCCGAAGGTGTCCTGCAGCTGCGTGTGCTTGTAGAGGTTGTTCAGTACGACGCGCGGCTGCGCGTCCCGCTTCAGTACGACGACCAGCCGCTGACCGGTCCGGGACGAGCTGTCGTCGCGGATGTCGGCGATGCCGTTCATCTTGCCGGTGTTGACCAGCTCGGCGATCTTCAGCGCCAGGTTGTCCGGGTTGACCATGTACGGCAGCTCGGTGACGACCAGGCTGGTCCGGCCCTTGGCGTCTTCCTCGATGTCGACCACCGCGCGCATCGTGACCGAACCACGGCCGGTGCGGTACGCGTCGTCGATGCCCTTGTAGCCGACGATCAGCGCGCCGTTCGGGAAGTCCGGGCCCTTGATGTTCTGCAGGCAGGCGTCGAGCAGTTCCTCCCGGGTCGCGTCCGGGTGCTCGAGCGCCCAGTCGACCGCGGCCGCGACCTCGCGCAGGTTGTGCGGCGGGATGTTCGTCGCCATGCCGACCGCGATCCCCGACGAGCCGTTGACCAGCAGGTTCGGGAAGCGGGCCGGCAGGATCACCGGCTCCTGCGACTTGCCGTCGTAGTTGGGCCGGAAGTCGACCGTGTCCTGGTCGATGTCGCGGACCATCTCCATCGCCAGCGGAGCCATCCGGCACTCGGTGTACCGCATCGCGGCCGCCGGGTCGTTGCCGGGCGAACCGAAGTTGCCCTGGCCCTGGATCAGCGGCGCCCGCATCACCCACGGCTGCGCCAGCCGGACCAGGGTGTCGTAGATCGCCGAGTCGCCGTGCGGGTGGTACTGACCCATCACGTCACCGACGACGCGGGAGCACTTGTTGAAACCACGGTCCGGCCGGTAGCCGCCGTCGTACATCGCGTAGAGGATGCGGCGGTGCACCGGCTTGAGGCCGTCGCGGACCTCGGGCAGCGCGCGGCCGACGATGACGGCCATCGCATAGTCGAGGTACGACTGCTGCATCTCGGTCTGCAGGTCGAGCGGCTCGACCCGGTCGTGTCCCGGCGAGGTGGGGGTCTCGGTCATGAAAAAGTCCCGTTCAGATCAGTACGTCGGTGAGCAGCAGCGAGATCAGATGTCGAGGAAGCGGACGTCCTTGGCGTTGCGCTGGATGAAACTGCGCCGCGCCTCGATGTCGTCGCCCATCAGCGTCTGGAACGTCTCGTCCGCGCGGATCGCGTCGTCGAGCGTGATCTGCAGCAGCACGCGGTTGGCCGGGTCCATGGTGGTGTCCCACAGCTCGTTCGCGTTCATCTCGCCCAGACCCTTGTAGCGCTGGATCGGGTTCTCCTTGGGCAGCTTCTTGCCGGCCTCGTAGCCGGCCTCGAGCAGGCCGTCGCGCTCGCGGTCGGTGTACGCGAGCTCGTCCGGCTGGTTGCTCCAGCGGATCTTGTACAGCGGCGGCTGCGCGGCGTACACGTGACCGCGCTCGATCAGCGGCCGCATGAACCGGAACAGCAGTGTCAGCAGCAAGGTCCGGATGTGCTGGCCGTCGACATCGGCGTCGGCCATGATCACGATCTTGTGGTACCGGAGCTTCTCCTCGTCGAAGTCCTCGTGGATACCGGTGCCGAGCGCGGAGATGATCGCCAGCACTTCGTTGTTCTGCAGCACGCGGTCGATCCGGGCCTTCTCGACGTTCAGGATCTTGCCGCGGATCGGCAGGATGGCCTGGAACTTCGGGTCCCGGCCGCCCTTCGCGGAGCCACCGGCCGAGTCACCCTCGACGATGTAGACCTCGCACTCCTCGGGGTTGGTCGACTGGCAGTCGGCCAGCTTGCCCGGCAGACCGCCGCCGCCGAGCAGACCCTTGCGGTTGCGGGCCAGGTCGCGGGCCTTGCGGGCCGCGATCCGGGCGCTCGCCGCGGCGGACGCCTTGCGGATGATCTCGCGGCCCTCGGCCGGGTTCTGCTCGAACCAGGCGCCGAGCTTGTCGTTGACGACGCGCTGGACGAAACCCTTGACCTCGGTGTTGCCGAGCTTGGTCTTGGTCTGGCCCTCGAACTGCGGCTCGGCGAGCTTGACCGAGATGATCGCGGTCAGGCCCTCCCGGATGTCGTCACCGGTGAGCCGGTCCTCCTTCTTCTTGATCATCCCCTGGTCCTCGCCGAACGAGTTGACCAGCGAGGTCAGCGCGGCCCGGAAGCCTTCCTCGTGGGTGCCGCCCTCGTGGGTGTTGATCGCGTTCGCGAAGGTGTGCACGGACTCCTGGAACGATCCGCTCCACTGCAGCGCGACCTCGAGGCTCATCGTGTTCTCGGCGGTGGCCGCCTCGAACGAGATCACGTCGCGGTGCACGGTCTCGCGGATCCCGGTCAGGTACTTCACGTAGTCGACCAGGCCGTCGTCGTACCGGAAGGACTGCTCGAGCGGCTTGCCGTCCTCGTCGAAGTGGTCCGGACGCTCGTCCCGGATCACCAACTCGAGGCCCTTGTTCAGGAAGGCGTACTCGCGGAAGCGGGTGGCCAGCGTCTCGTAGGAGAACGTCGTGGTCTCGAAGACGTCCTCGCTGGCCCAGAACGTGATCGTCGTACCGTTCGAGACCGAGGTGCCGATCTCGGCCAGGTCGGCGTCCGGGACGCCGTTGGTGAAGGTCTGGGTGTAGAGCTTGCCCTTGAGCTTGACGTCGACCTGGAGCTTGGTGGACAGCGCGTTGACCACGGAGACACCGACGCCGTGCAGACCGCCGGACACCTTGTAACCACCGCCGCCGAACTTGCCGCCGGCGTGCAGGACCGTCAGTACGACGGTGACGGCCGGCTTGCCCTCGGACTCGACGATGTCGACCGGGATACCGCGGCCGTTGTCCTCGACGCGGACACCGCCGTCGGCCAGCAGCGTGACGACGATGCGGTCGCCGAACCCGGCCATCGCCTCGTCGACCGCGTTGTCGACCACCTCGGTGACCAGATGGTGCAGACCACGCTCACCGGTGGACCCGATGTACATCCCCGGGCGCTTCCGGACCGCGTCCAGACCCTCCAGGACCTGGATCGCGCTCGCGTCGTACTCCCGCTCGACGACGTTCGACGGGATCTCGTCGAGCATCGCCGGGAGGTCCTCGCTGGGTACGGGGGTGCCGATGGGGTCGGCGGACTGGTTGGCGTCGATCTCGATCGGCTCGTCGGTCACCGGTGGTTGTCCTCCTCGGACCCCGCCTTCGCGAGGCATCGCGGCACAGTAGAGCCGCCCTCTACGGTGGTAGTAGAGGCGCGGCTCGCCCTACGTCGTCCATTCTACCTGTCGACCGAAGCAGAACCTGCCACCAGCCGCCCGAAACTCGCATCAGGGCGTCTTTTCTCCCTCATCTCCATGTCCCCTCTCGCGGGTGGGGGTCAGAAAAGCGCTCACGGCCGCTCAGTGGCCTTCGGGCGTTTCGCGACTGACCGTTCCGGCACCGACCGGTCCAGACCGCTTGGCCGGCTCCGGAGCGGCCCCGGCGGCCGCATCGGCAAGCGGTGCCCGGCGCGCACCCACCGCCCCTTAGGATCGCTGCCGTGGAAAGTCTCGACGAGGTCATCGATGCGATGATCGCCGACCGGGTGATTCACCGGCACCGGCGGATCTGGCTGCTGGTGATCGCCCTCGTCGTGGTGGCAGTCCTGGTGGTCCTGGCTACCGGCGGCTGGAAGGAGAAGAAGGGCCGCACGGTCCCGACTCTGACCGCCCCGGCGACGGTGACCGCGGGCCGCTACGAGTACAGCTTCACCAAGGCGGAGATCGTCCGGAAGCCGAAAACGGAGTACGACGCCGCCGAAGCCACCCTCAAGGTCTACTTCGACGCGAAGAACGTCGACACCGAGGAACACGCGTCCCACCGGATCGACGGCGACCTGCTGCTGTTCGTCCCGGGCCACGGCGAGGAGAACGTGGACTCGGACGGTGTCGCCTGTCACGGCGACAAGATCGGCTGGGTTCTCGTCTACGGACTGCCGCCGGAGAGTTGCAGCACGACCTTCAAGGTCGCGCCGGACTTCGCCGCGGACGAGATCGAGATCGGTGTTCTCCAGGAGCACTACGAGTCCGACAACGAAGCCCTCGGTGCGAACGACAATCCGTACTGGCACAACGAGAACCCGGCCGCGGTTGTCCGGCTCGCGCCGAAGGTCGTCATCGACGACGGGAAGGACAAGTGAAGCTCTACCGCCCCGCGACGATCCTCGTCGGTGTCCTGTTCGTCCTGATCGGCGGACTGACCCGGCTGGCCACCCCCGACAACGTGTACGACGAGCAGAACATCAAGGTCCTGCACGGCACGATCGGCGAGCCGCTGGACTACGAGGGCACCGGATCGACGGTGAAGGTGACCCGGATCAAGTTCGCCCGCTCGGTGCTCGACAGCTCCGGCAGCGACGACGAGAAGCCGCTGGAGACCAACGGCATCTACGTCGCGATCGAGTGGGACGCGATCCGCGGCGATCGCAAGCCGGACCTGATGGACGCGACCCTGCTGGCCGACAGCGGCAGCGTGTACCTGCCGGTCGACGGTATGAGTCACAGCGGGCTTGATTTCCCGAACGCCGGCTACGCGAGGACCGGGGCCGTCGTCTTCGAGATCAATCCGGCCGACATGAAGGGCCTGACCCTGAAGCTCAGCCCGAGCATGCTCTTCAACGTCTACAACTCCGAGATCCAGGTCGACCTCGGGATCCCGACCGAGGCGATCGCCCAGCAGATGGTGGACGGCGCCGCCGCGCAGTACATCGTCGAGGACGCAGTCACCCGGGTGGCGTCGTGAGGCTCGCCGGCCGGGCGTCCCGGCTGATCGTTCAGGTCGGACTGCTGGTGGCGTTGGTGGCCGCCGGCACGTTCGTGATGCTGCGGCCCTACCTCAGCGACGACGAGCGGATCTTCGACGAGGGCCGGATCAACCAGGTCGTCAGCCAGGGTCCAGTGACGGTCGGGCACGTGGACTGGAAACTCGACTCGCTGAAGGCGTACACCGCGATCGTCGACAAGGACGGCGAGAAGATCAGCATGGACGAGCCCGCCGGTTCGATCATCATCGTGGCCACACTGACGGTGACCCCGCGCACCGGTGTCTTCCTCAAGGACCGCGGGTTCACCTGCGACGCGATGCTGCGCGACGACCGCGGGAACACCTGGGACACCGAGCAACCGTTCGACTACCCGCTGCCGACGTACTGCGGTGACGACGACCACCCGTTCACGATGGACAAGCCCGCTCAGGTCGCGAAGGTGTACCTCGTACCGAAGTCCGCCGTGCCGCACCTGACCGGCGTCACCGTCGAGCAGTTCGACGCACACCTGCGCGTCCTGATCACGCCCTGATCAGGCAGTAGCGGGTTCCGGCTGCTTGGCTGCCGGCGCTTTGGCCTGCGCGGCCGCGGCGACCTCGGCGCGGCGCTCGTTGCCAACCGAGATGCACAGGTCGAAGGCTGCGGCCAGGAGCGCGATCCGCAACGGCTCGAAGATGATGCTCCGGACCAGGTCGGCGATCTCCATGTTCATCAGGCCCCAGTACTGGCCGTGGATGCCGATCAGCCGCTGGACCGCGACGAAGGCCCAGTCGTTGCCGAGCAGCCAGAACGTGTAGACCATGCAGACCACGCCGAGGAACACCGGCCCGACCCGGACCAGCAGCCGGAACGCGTTGATCGCCGGGTAGAACTTCTCGCGCAGACCGCCGAGCACCAGGTCGGGCGCCTTGTACGTCAGCTCGACCAGCCGGCCGCGCTGCGGTGCCTCCGGCTGCTCGGCCTGTCCACCGAGCCGTCGCTCCAGGCGGGTGCCGCGGAAGACCCCACCACTGGACAGCACGCGGTGGCCGAAGACGACCGTGGTGATCGCCAGCCAGGTCAGGGGCTCGGCGACTCCCAGCTTGAACAGCGGCCAGAGCGACTCCCAGAAGAAGCCCCAGAGGAACTCGATACCGGCCGGCAGCGGGATGTGGATCCCGGCGAAGAAGTCCTTCACGCCGTCCCACCAGTCCAGCGACCAGTACCAGAAGCTCCGCTCCTTGAACCAGACCTTGCCCTCGGCAATGGCGTACGGCGTGATCACGAACGTGAGCAGCACGAAGAACGCCTCGGCCCAGACCTGGGCGAACTTCACCGGCCGGCTCGGCCAGCGATCGTCGACCGCCTGCAGCAGCCGGCGCAGCACCAGCAGAATCACCAGCGCCGGCAGGTACCCGTGCCAGGCGTGGATGCCGAGCTTGAAGAACCCCGAGCCGGGCTGCGTGCCGTTCTGCACCAGGTAGGTCGCGCTGAGCTGGTTGACCTGGTCGTCGAAGAAGCCCCACGCCGACCAGACCGCGACCAATGGCAGCAGCGTGATGGCCAGCAACTCCAGCAGACCTCGCTGCGTCGGGTCGGACGTCTCCTCGGCGTCGCTGCTCGCCGCGTCCCGCCAGCGGTACAGCGACATCGCACAGGTCCGGATCATGCCCACGGCCGCGGTGATCTGCAGCAGCACGCCGACGGCGAACAGTCCGGTCCCGAGACTCGAGTGCGCGTGCTTCGCGAGCCAGATCGCGCCTTGCACGCAGACCGTGAACCCGACGAAGCCGGCCACCCACCAGGTGGTCATGGGCAGGAGGTTCTTCCACCAGAGCCGGAACGTATCCCCGATCAGGTGGACCATCTCGCGAAAACCGTCAACGAGCGTGCGCATCGCGCCCGATCCTAGGGCATGGGTGGTGCTACCCCTGCCCTCAGAGCTTGGCCGGGTCGCGGACACAACCCGTCTCGTCAGCCGTAGGTGTCGCGGGGGCCGCGGCCGCCGCGGACGGTGCGGGGGCCCTTGCGCCAGGACGGGGTGTGGGGGCCCTGGACGTTGACGCGGGTGACGGTGCCCTCGCCGAGTTCGGTGTTGAGGCGGCGTACCAGGTCGGGGGCGAGCAGCTTGAGCTGGGTGGCCCAGGCGGTGGACGACGTACGGACGGTGAGGACCGTGTCCTCGTACGATTCGGGCTTGCAATGTTCGGCCATCTCGGCGCCGACGATGGACGGCCAGCGGGCCATCACGCCGTGGACGGCGACGTCGACCTCCCAGCCCTGGTCGCGCATCAGCCGCCCGAGCGTGTTGGTCAGCTTCTGCGGATCCCGGTCGTCGGGGCGGGCGCTGCTGATCTGGGCGCCGTTGATCCGCGGCCGGCGGCGGCGCTTGACCGGCATGATGCCGCCCTTGGCCGCCTGCTGCTTCAGCCGTCCCGCCAGCGACTTCGCCAGATCGAGGCCCTGCTTGTCGTGCTCGACTTCCGGACCGAGCTCGCTCTCAGGGCCGCTCTCAGAGGAATCCGGGGGTTCAGGCACGCTGAACGACTCCTTCGCCGACGTCGAAGCGCGCACCGCTGAGCTCAGCGGGCACGTCAGCGCCGACGGCAGCGGTCACCAGCACCTGCTCGGCCGGCGCGACCAGCTCGGCCAGCCGGTCCCGGCGCTGGGTGTCGAGCTCGGCGAACACATCGTCGAGAATCAGCACCGGTTCACCCCCGTCCGCGCGCAGCAGTTCGTACGACGCCAGTCGCAGCGCGAGCGCGAACGACCACGACTCACCGTGACTCGCATACCCCTTCGCCGGCAAGTCCCCGAGCCCGAGTACGACGTCGTCGCGGTGCGGACCCACCAACGAGACACCGCGCTCGAGCTCGTCCCGCCGCTTTTCCTGAACCGCCGCCAGCAGTACGTCGGCCAACTGCTCGCGCGACGTCACGCCCGGCTCGAGCAGCACCGACGACTTGTACTCCAGCCGCGCATCACCCTTGCCTCGGGCAACGGCGTCGTACGCGCTGGAGACCAATGGGCGCAGAGATTCCAGCAGCTCCAACCGGGTCGCGAGCAGGTCGGACCCGGCGCGGGCCAGGTTGGAGTCCCAGACCTCGAGCGTGCGCAGCTGTCCCTCGGCGGCACTCGTCCGGTTCTGCCGGCGCGCCTGCGACGCGCTCCGCAGCAGCGAGTTGCGCTGCTTCAGCACCCGGTCGTAGTCCGCACGGACGCCGGCCATCCGCGGCGAGCGCAGCGTCAGCAGCTCGTCCAGGAACCGGCGCCGCTCGGACGGGTCGCCCTTCACCAGGGCCAGGTCCTCGGGCGCGAACAACACCGTCCGCAGCAGACCGAGCACTTCGCGCGCTCGCGGGACCGGCGAGCGGTTGATCCGGGCCCGATTTGCCTTCCCAGGATTGATTTCCAGCTCGACGACCACATCCCGGTCGTACTCGCTGCGGATCTCGGTCCGCACGATCGCCCGGGTGGCTCCGGCCCGCACCAGCGGCGCGTCGTTCGCCACCCGGTGCGAGCCGAGCGTCGCGGTGTAGTGGATCGCCTCGACCAGGTTGGTCTTGCCGTGGCCGTTCGGGCCGACGAAGGCCGTCACGCCCGGGGTGAGCTCGACCTCCGCCTGCTGGTAGGACCGGAAGTCGAGCAGACCCAGGGCGGTGACGTACACCTCAGTGCTTGATCGGGGGCGTCGCGTACGACGGGTCGGCCGCCTCGGCGCCCTTCACCGCGTGGCCGCCGAACTGGTTCCGCATCGCGGCGATCGCCTTCATCGCCGGCGAGTCGTCCTGCCGCGACGAGAACCGCGCGAACAGCGCGGCCGCGATGGCCGGCACCGGTACGGCGAGGTCGATCGCCGCCTCGACGGTCCACCGGCCCTCGCCGGAGTCGTCGGCGTACCCCTGGATCTTGGCCAGGTGGTTGTCGTCCTCGAGCGCGTTCACCAGGAGGTCGAGCAGCCAGGACCGGATCACGGTGCCCTCACGCCAGGACTGGAACGCCTGCGGCACGTTGTCGACGATGTCCGACGCCTCGAGCAGTTCGTACCCCTCGGCGTACGCCTGCATGATGCCGTACTCGATGCCGTTGTGGACCATCTTCGAGAAGTGGCCCGCGCCGACCTTGCCGGCGTGCACGAAACCGAACTCGCCCTCGGGCTTCAGCGCCTCGAAGATCGGCATCACGACGTCGACGGTGTCCTTGTCGCCGCCGCACATCAGGGCGTAGCCGTTCTCCAGGCCCCAGACGCCGCCGGACACACCGCAGTCGACGAAGCGGATGTTCTTCTCGGCGAGCTGGGCGGCGCGACGGGTGTCGTCGGTCCAGCGGCTGTTGCCGCCGTCGATCACGATGTCGCCGGGGGAGAGCAGCTCGGCCAGCTCGGTGACGACCGGGTCGATGGCCTGCACCGGCACCATCACCCAGACAACCTTCGGCTGGCCGCTGGCGCTGAGCTTGCCGACCATGTCGGCCAGGTCCTTGGAATCGGAGATGTCCTGGTTGTGGTCGAACCCGACCACGGTGTGGCCGGCGTTGCGAATCCGCTTGCGCATGTTGCCGCCCATCTTGCCGAGACCGACAAGGCCGAGCTCCATCTGAATCCCCTTGTTCTGTTGGCTTTCAGCTGTTCAGGCGGACCGGCATCAGCACGTACCGGAATTCGCTGATCGGTTCGCCGTCGAAGTCGCGCACACCGGTCAGTTCGGCCGGCTTCGTCGCCTGCGTGAACGCGAGGTGCGCAACCGGCGTGCCGATCGCGCCCAGACCGTCGAGCAGGTACGTCGGGTTGAAGCCCACCGTCACCGGATCGCCGACGACCCTGGCCTCGAGCGACTCCGACGCCTGCGCCTCGTCACCACTGCCGGCGTCCAGCGTCACGGTGTCTTCCTCGAACGTCAGCCGGACCGGAGCGTTCCGCTCGGCGACCAGCGCGACCCGCTTCACAGCCTCGACCAGGGTCGCGGTGTCGATCCGCACCCGGGTCGCGATCGCGGAGTCGGTCGGGATGATGCCGCGGACCTTCGGGAACTCGCCGTCGAGCAGCCGGGTGGTGGCGCGCCGGTTGCCACCGGAGACCTCACCCTCGAAGCCGACGATGCCGTCGCCGCTACCAGGGGCAGCCAGCGACACGATCACGTCGGAGCCGGTCATCGCCTTCGCGGTCTCGGACAGCACCCGGGCCGGCACCAGCGCGGCTGCGGACGCGTCGGGGGACTGCGGGTTCCACTCGAGCTCACGAATCGCGAGCCGGTAGCGGTCGGTGGCGAGCAGGGAGATCGTGGAGCCTTCGATCTCGACCCGGACACCGGTCAGCACCGGCAGCGTGTCCTCACGCCCGGCCGCGGTCACCACCTGGGAGACGGCCTGGGCGAAGACGTCGGCCTTGACCGTCCCGCTGGCAGCCGGAAGCTCCGGCAAAGCCGGATATTCCTCTGTGGGAAGCGTCTGGAGCGTGAACCGCGAACTGCCGCAGGTGACTTGCGCCTTGGCTCCGTCCACGGCGAAGTCCACGGGCTGGTTCGGAAGACTCTTGGAGATGTCGGCAACGAGCCGGCCGGAGATCAGGCACTTGCCGGCGTCCGCGACCTGTGCGGGCACAGTGACCCGGACCGAGGTCTCGTAGTCGAAGCCGGACAGGGTGATCTGCCCGTCCTCGGCCTCGACCAGGAGGCCGGCAAGGATCGGAACGCTCGGACGACTGGGCAAGCTGCGCGCGGCCCAGGCCACCGACTCGGCCAGTACGTCGCGCTCGACGCGAAACTTCACCGCTGGGTGCCTCCTGATTCGGCTGTGTGCCAGGCAGATCCTGCCACGGACAAAGGTGCTGTGCGCCCATCGGGCCTGACGTGGCGCTTCGGGCGGGTCGCGTCGGCGTCGTACTGATGCTGCTTCAGGTGCTTACGGGGACAGCCTGACAGGTCTGTCCAACCGGCGCGAGATCGGGGTTTTCCCCAGATCGGGCCGCCCGTTCGTTTTGTGGACTGGGACCTCTCTACAGATTCCATAGTGTTCTTCGCACCGGTGGATACTGTGGAAAAGCGACGAGTTCGCAGGTCAGACCCCATATCGGGGTGGGGACGGCGTGTGGACGACTCTCGGTCGTGCTGGGGACGGCTGCGGATGACGGATTCTGTCCCCACAGGGCGTCCACATGTCAGAGCGGTGTATCCACGGCAATACCCACAGTTTTCCACAGCTGTGTCCCCAGCCTGTGCGGTTCTTTTACTGCTGCTTCGCCTGGTGTTTGATCCGGTTCGTCAGCTCGGTGACCTGGTTGAAGACACTGCGTCGTTCGGACATCAACTGCCGGATCTTGCGTTCCGCGTGCATCACGGTGGTGTGGTCGCGGCCGCCGAACTGCTGGCCGATCTTCGGCAGGGAGAGATCGGTGAGCTCGCGGCACAGATACATGGCGATCTGTCGTGCGGTCACCAGCACGCGGCTCCGGCTCGATCCGCACAGGTCGTCGATGGACAGACCGAAGTACGACGCCGTCTGGCCCATGATCATGCTGGCCGTCACCTCGGGCTTGCTGCCTTCGGGGATCAGGTCCTTCAGCACGATCTCGGCCAGGCTCAGGTCGACCGGCTGCCGGTTGAGGCTGGCGAACGCGGTGACGCGGATCAGCGCCCCCTCGAGCTCGCGGATGTTCGTCTGCACCTTGGACGCGATGAACTCCAGCACCTCCGGCGGCGCGGTCAGCCGCTCGGTGGCCGCCTTCTTCCGCAGGATCGCGATCCGGGTCTCGAGGTCGGGCGGCTGGATGTCGGTGATCAGACCCCACTCGAACCGGTTCCGCAGCCGGTCCTCCAACGCTTCCAGGCGTTTCGGCGCGCGGTCGGAGCTGATCACGATCTGCTTGTTCGCGTTGTGGAGCGTGTTGAAGGTGTGGAAGAACTCTTCCTGGGTCTGGATCTTGCCTTCCAGGAACTGGATGTCGTCGATCAGCAGTACGTCGACATCGCGGTACCGGCGCTGGAACTGGGACGCCTTGTCGTCGCGGATCGCGTTGATGAAGTCGTTGGTGAACTCTTCGCTGGACACGTACCGGACGCGGGCACCGGTATAGAGACTGCGGACGTAGTGCCCGATCGCGTGCAGCAGGTGGGTCTTGCCCAGACCGGAGTCGCCGTAGATCAGCTGTGGGTTGTAGGCCTTGCCCGGAGCCTCGGCGACCGCGACCGCGGCCGCGTGGGCGAACCGGTTCGAGCTGCCGATGACGAAGGTCTCGAACGTGTACTTCGGGTTCAGCCGGGCCTCACCTTGAGCCTCGGTGGCCGACTGGGTCGGTGAGCCGTTGGGCGGCGGGGCTACGGAACCGATCGGCTGACCGAAAGACTGCTGCGGCTGCGGGGCCGGCTGCTGGTACTGCTGCGGCGGTGCCGCGTCCGGACGCGGCTGGCCGTACTGCGGGCCGTTGGCCGGATCGGTCAGCGCGGACTGGATCGTCGGCTGGTACGCACCGTCGGTGCGCAGCGGCTCGCGTACTGCGGGTTGCTGTTGTTGCGGCTGCTGGGGGTGCTGTTGCGGGTGCTGCTGTGGGTAGGGCTGTTGCTGGGCGGCTTGCTGGGCGGCCGCCTGCTGCTCGCGGAGCTCAGGGTCCAGGGACGGGTCGACGGTGACGGCGATCCGGATGTCCCGGCCGAAGCTCTCGGTCAGGATGCGCTCGAGGTCCGGCCGGAGCCGGGTCTCGAGCTGGCCGCGGGTGAAGTCGTCGGGCACCGCGACGATGGCGGTGCTCTCGTGCAGCGTCACCGGACGTGAGTTGGTCAGCCAGGCGCGCTGGTTCGGCGGAAGGCCCGCGAGCACACGGGTCCAGGCATCACCAAGATCCGTCACCGGTGCTGCCACCTCCTGCTGAGGCACCTGCTGGGCCGGCATCTGCTGCGGCACGTGGTGCTGAGGTGCCTGCTGCTGAGGTGCGTGGTGCTGCTGCGGTGGCTGCTGGGCGGTTGGCTGCTGAGGTACTTGCTGCTGTGGTGCTGGCTGCGGTGGTGTGTGCTGCTGAGGGGTCTGCTGGTCCGGGCCCGGTGCGTCGGCTGGGCGGTGCTCGGTGGCCGGCTGCTCGGCGCTGGGGTGCTCACCAGCGTCCTGCTGGATCGGCCGGTGGTCCGGTGACCACTGGTTGGTGGTTGCGTCGTCCGCACGTCCATCACCCTCGTTCGCTGGCGAGCCCGCTGTGTTCCCGCTGCCTGTACCCCATTCGGGAGCGCTGCCCCAGGTGGTGTTCTCACCGGGATAGCGGACATTGCCGATGGTCGGGGCCGCACCGAAGTACGTCGCACCCGCCGCGGGCTGTTGTGGACCAGCTGGTAGATCGGTCGCCGCGCGCTCCAGCTCGGACCGGTAGCCGTACGGACCGGGAGGCGGCGCCGGCCGGTACCCGGGAGCCGGCTGCGCCGGCATCGGGATCGGGAGCGACGGGCTGAGGTAGTCGCCCGGATCCATCCGCGGAGTCGGGGCGGCCTCGGCGCGAGCCGACTCGACCTGAGCAGCCGGGCTCGTCTCGGCCCGGGGTGCGGTCTCCGGTCGGGGCAGCGGCTCGGGTGCGGGTGGGACCTCGGTGCGGAAGTTCGCCTCCGGCTCCGGTCGGAGGCCTGCGTCTGGCTCGGGGCGAAGATCCTGTCGGCCGTCGCCGCTGTAGTCGGTCCGGTACTCGGCTGTCGTGTACTCCGCCGGTGTGACTTCCGCACTGGCGGAATGGTCCTCGACCACGCGTTGCTCCCCGATTCATCGCTGCGGTGGCCGGCGCGTTCCAGGCGGACCCGGTGAGCTCGACCATTCGACCCGACACCGTGCGGCCGGTGAGTCGTCGTGCTATTCGGCTCAGCGCGGTAGCTGACTCCGCACTTCGGCGGCCGCACTGTCCACACGGTTGTCCACAGTTGTGAACGACCGCAGGAGCAGGTTGGTTACCAATCGCGGGGTGTGGGACCTCTGGTGTGAGGGAGTGACGCTAACAAGTCGGAGTAGGCAGCTTCAAGCCGTCATCCACAGGCTATGAACAGGAAATTGGGGGCAACCTGCGGCGTGTCGGGTGGACGCCGGAGCGTAGTCATGGTTTGTCATCGCTCTCAGTGGCGGCCCGGGCCGGAGGGTGACGAGGACTCGGCACCGGCGTTGCCCACTATCCTGTCCACAAGGCTGTGGAAAAGTCTGGGGATACCTGGTTTGACCTGTCCACAGGCGGCCACGTACCGTGGATCAGTCGGTGTTGAGCCGGCCGTTTCGTGCTGCGCTCCCTGCGGGTTCCTCCGACGGTGTGCAGGACAGCCACCTTGGGCAGATCCAATCAGTGGATTTGTCGACATTCTTGATCTCGAGTAACCGGAGTCATTCCAGTGAGCAAGCGGACGTTCCAGCCGAACAACCGTCGTCGGCACAAGAAGCACGGCTTCCGTCTTCGGATGCGCACCCGTGCGGGTCGCGCGATCATCGCCGCCCGCCGTGGCAAGGGTCGCCAGCGCCTCGCGGCCTGAGCGACCTGCTCGACGGTGACCACCTCGTGCTGCCAGCGTCGAACCGGCTCCGCCGGTCCGACGACTTCCGCCGCGCCGTCCGATCCGGACGTCGTGCGGCGCGGCGCGCGGTGGTTCTCCACCTGTTGGCCGAGGACGGCCTGGCCGAGCCTCCACGTGTCGGATTCGTTGTGAACAAGGCGGTGGGCAACGCGGTTCTGCGGAACCGGGTCCACCGCCGTCTGCGTGCTGTCCTGGCAACGCGTCTGCCTGATCTGCCGGCCGGCAGCCTGGCCGTTGTCCGCGCCCTGCCGTCGTCGGCTTCGGCCTCGTACGACGAGCTGGCCGCGGACGTCGACGGTGCACTGACCCGGCTGCTGAAGCCATGATGCGGTTCAATCCCGTGCGGAGCGGGATCATCGGTTTCCTGAAGTTGTACCGCCTGCTGATCAGCCCGCTGTACGGGCAGGTGTGCAGGTTCTACCCGAGTTGTTCGGCGTACGCCTTGGAGGCGGTCGAACGCCACGGTGCGGTGCGCGGTAGCTGGCTGGCGGTGAGGCGACTCCTCCGCTGCCACCCGTGGAACCCCGGCGGCTACGACCCCGTTCCACCCACAGATGTCGACCAGCGCGGAGACCGTGAGGACCCCTGTGTTCACGGCTCCGCCAACCAGCCCGGAGCGTCAGCCGACGCCGGGCCTGTGCAGCGAGGTGCATGAGTGACTCTTCTGGCCATCCCCGGGCTCGCCGTTTGGGACGGGATCGTAGATCTGTTCAACACGGTCATGACGCCCCTGTACTGGGCCGTTTCGGCGCTGCTCGTCGGCTGGCACTGGCTGCTCGGCCAAGTGCTCGATCCGAACGGCGGCTGGGCCTGGGCGCTGTCGATCGCCGGCCTGACCATCGTCATCCGGACCCTCCTGATCCCGCTGTTCGTCCGGCAGATCCGCTCCAGCCGGAACATGCAGTTGCTGCAGCCGAAGATGAAGGAGCTGCAGAAGAAGTACGGCCACGACCGGGAGAAGCTCGGTCAGGAAATGATGAAGCTGTACAAGGAGACGGGCACCAACCCGTTCTCCTCGTGCCTGCCGCTGCTCCTGCAGTCGCCGATCTTCCTGGCCCTGTTCCGCGTGCTCGACTACGCCGCCAAGGGGCAGTGGCACAGCGAGATCATGAAGCCGTACGTGAACTCGCTGCAGCACGCGAAGATCTTCGGCGCCGAGATCTCGCAGACGTTCCTGAAGGCGAACGGCCCGGGCGCGAACAACGTCAAGGTCGTCGCGATCGTGCTGATCATCCTGATGACGGCGACGATGTTCACCACGCAGCTTCAGCTGATGCGCAAGAACATGCCGAAGGAGGCCCTCACCGGCCAGGCCGCGCAGATGCAGAAGGTCATGCTCTACGTCTTCCCGGTCTTCTTCCTGATCGGTGGCTTCAACTTCCCGATCGGTGTGCTGATCTACTGGTTCGTCTCGAACCTGTGGACGATGGGCCAGCAGTTCTACGTGATCCGCCGCAACCCCGCTCCGGGCACCCCGGCGTACGACGCCATGCAGGCCCGCAAGCGCGAGCACAACGTGCGGCACGGCAAGCCGGCCGACGACGGCGTCCCCGGCACCGCGGGTGCTGCGACCGAGACCGAGACGAGCGACCGGCGGCCGGCCCAGCGCCAGCAGCCGAAGCGCCAGTCCCGCAGTGACCGCAAGGGCGGTCCGGCCGGATCGGAACCGGCGGCGTCGAGCAACGGGCAGACGTCCCCGGAGGATGCGCCACGGCCGCAGGACACGCCCAAGAAGACTCAGGCCGGTGCTGCCAAGAAGCAGCCGGCCGGCAAGAAGGGTACGGCGGCCAAGCGCCAGCCCGCGGCGAAGTCGGCCGCGCAGAAGAAGGCAGCGCAGAAGCGCTCCGGCGGTTCGCGCTGACCCAGGCGCACCGAATCCCTTTTTGCTTGTACGACGTGGGTCCCCGTGGGGCGGATCTCGATATTGAGAAGGAGTGGCCGTGACTGACGGCATGCAGAACACCGAGGCGGAGGAGCAGTCCGCCGGCACGAGTAGCTCGGCCGAGGATCGCCTGAAGGCACTGGAGGCCGAGAGCGACATCGCGGCCGACTACCTCGAGGAGTTGCTCGACATCGCCGATCTCGACGGCGACATCGACATGGACATCGACGGTGACCGCGCCGCGGTGTCGATCGTCGGCGCGGAACTGAACAACCTCGTCGGCGAGAACGGCAAGGTGCTCGAGGCGCTGCAGGAGCTGACCCGGCTGGCTGTCTACCGGGAGACCGGCGAGCGGTCCCGGCTGATGCTCGATGTCTCGAACTTCCGGGCGAACCGGAAGGCCGAGCTGGAAGAGGTCGGCCGGAAGGCGGTCGAAGAAGCGAAGGCGACCGGGACCCCGGTGCGGCTCGACCCGATGACGCCGTTCGAGCGGAAGGTCGTGCACGACGTGGTCGCCGCCGCCGGCCTCACGTCGGAGTCCGAGGGTGAAGAGCCCCGCCGCCGCGTGGTGGTACAGCCATGAACGCACGCCAGTGACTGATTCCGTTTCACGTGAAACGCCGCCGCCGCTCGTGGAGAAGCTGTTTCCACGGGCGGCGGTCCGGCTTTCGGCGTACGCCGAACTGCTCGCGACCGAGGGCACGCTCCGGGGACTGATCGGACCGCGGGAAGTTCCGCGGCTCTGGGATCGGCATCTGCTGAACTGTGCCGTCGTCGAGCGCCTGGTCCCGGAGGAGGCGCTGGTGGCCGATGTGGGTACCGGCGCCGGCCTGCCCGGGATCGTGCTCGCGATCGTCCGCCCCGACCTCCAGGTGGAGCTCGTCGAGCCCTTGCTCCGACGCACCACCTTCCTGGAGGAAGCGGTCGACGCTCTCGAGCTGGAGAACGCGACCGTGGTGCGATCCCGTGCGGAGGATCTCCCACGGGCGTCGTACGACGTCGTCACCTCCCGGGCTGTTGCTCCTTTGGGCAAACTCGCCCGGTGGTGTCTGCCGCTCTGCGTCGAGGGTGGACTGATGCTGGCGATGAAGGGGTCGTCCGCAGAGGAGGAATTGGACGCCTCAGAACACGAATTGACGAAGCTCGGAGCAGAGCTTTGGCACATTCATCAACTCGGCGGCGATGAACTGGCCCTCCCCACCACTGTGGTGAGTATTGTGGCCGGACGTGCTGCAGGGGGATCCCGGCACGGAAGACACGGGAGGTGAGCGGGTTGGTGAGTCGTGCCCTCGGATGGCCCGAGAAGAGCACCGGTGAGCCGAGGTCGTCGCAGGCCATCGGCTGGCCGACCGATCCGGAGTCCACCGTCCGCGTGATCACCCAGGAACCGGCTCCCAACCTGACTCCTGCTCCGGCAGCACCTGTTCAGACTTCTTCCGTCGACGAGGTCCCGGACCCGATCGTGGCGACTCCGCCGATCGACAGTTCCGAGCTTCGGGCGGTGGCCGCGGCCGGTCTCGACGTACTTGGGGACTCCGACGCGGGCTCCGTTTCACGTGAAACGGCAGAGATGCGGGATGATGGTTCGGAGCCCGAATCGGTGTCACTGGTGGACGCCGAACCGGGCTTCTCGGACTCTCCACCGCCTGTGGATGACCACCGCATGAAACTGCCCCTGCACACGGGAATTCGTCCACAGCAGCCTGTGGACGGAGCTGGGGGTAGACCCGCCCCGACCCCTACAGACATCCTCTTCGGGCCAAGTCCCGCACCTATTGGAATGGGCGCTATGACTGCCGCACAGATCGCCGCGCGGGCCACGTCGGACGAGCTTCAGCGACGACTTCTAGAGACTCCGATCGCCGCCGCGACCGAACGGACCCTGCTGGTGAATGAAGGACGCACGATGGGCCGCGAGTTCCCGCTGCCCGACCAGACCCGAGTCTTTGTGGTCGCCAACCAGAAGGGTGGCGTCGGCAAGACCACGACGACCGTGAACGTCGCCGCCGGCCTCGCGCTGTACGGCGCGAAGATCCTGGTGATCGACCTCGACCCCCAGGGCAACGCGTCGACGGCTCTGGGCATCGACCACGCCGAGGGAACGCCCGGTGTGTACGAGGCGGTCATCGAAGGTGAGGCGCTCGACAATCTGATCCAGCCGTGTGCCGAGCACCCTGGGATCCAGGTCATCCCGGCGACGATCGATCTGGCCGGCGCCGAGATCGAGCTCGTCAGTGTGGTGGCCCGCGAGAGCCGGCTGAAGAACGTGCTCGACGCGTACCTGGCCAAGTCCGAGGCCGCGGGGGAGAAGTACGACTACGTCTTCATCGACTGCCCGCCGTCGCTCGGCCTGCTGACCGTGAACGCGCTGACCGCCGCGCGTGAGGTCCTGGTTCCGATCCAGAGCGAGTACTACGCCCTCGAGGGCCTGTCGCAACTGCTCCGCCACATCGACATGGTGAAGTCGCACCTCAACCCCGGGCTCGACGTGTCGACGATCCTGCTGACGATGTACGACGCGCGCACCAAGCTGGCCGGGGAGGTCGCGGCCGAAGTGCGAGGTCACTTCAAAGACGCCGTACTGCGGACCGCTGTACCGCGCTCGGTGCGGATCTCCGAGGCGCCGAGCCACGGGCAGACCGTGCTCGCGTACGACCCGGCGTCGGCCGGCGCACTGTCGTACCTGGAGGCGTCCCGCGAGATCGCCATGCGAAACAACGCCTGATCGTTGGATCGGTGTGGCACCGTTTCACGTGAAACGGAACGTCAGCAGTAGCTCAGGATTCGATCTCGAGGGAGCGCGATGAACACCCGGCTCGGACGCGGACTTGGCGCGCTGATCCCCAGCTCGCCGGCCGCCGGAACCACGACTCTCGGCAGCAAGTCGAACTCGATCCCGGGAGCGCCGCCGGTTGCGAGGCCGACGGAGCCGCAGGGGCCGGAGCTGGCCGCGGTCCCGGGCGCCTCGTTCGCCGAGATCGAGGTCGAGAAGATCACGCCGAACCCGAAGCAGCCGCGGAGCGTCTTCGACGAGGACGCGATGGAGGAGCTCGTCCACTCGGTGAAGGAGATCGGGCTGCTGCAGCCGATCGTCGTTCGCAAGCTCGAGGGTGACAAGTACGAGCTCGTCATGGGCGAGCGTCGGTGGCGGGCGACACAGCAGGCCGGCCTGACGACGATCCCGGCGATCGTGCGGGAGACGTCGGACGACGCGATGCTGCGCGACGCGCTCCTGGAGAACCTGCACCGGAGCCAGTTGAACCCGCTCGAAGAAGCGGCGGCGTACCAGCAGATGCTCGACGACTTCGGTTGTACGCAGGAAGTGCTCGCCAGCCGGATCGGCCGATCGCGGCCGCAGATCTCCAACACGCTCCGGCTGCTGAAGCTGCCGGCCTCCGTGCAGCGCCGGGTTGCCGCTGGGGTCCTCTCCGCCGGCCACGCGCGGGCACTCCTCGGACTACCGAGCGGCGACGCCATCGAGCGCCTCGCCCAGCGGATCGTCGCCGAGGGCCTGTCGGTCCGCACCGTCGAGGAGATCGTTGCCCTGGGCGACATGAACGCCGAGGACCCCACACCGGCCCGTCGCCGCAACAGGCCGGTCGCGCCTCGCCTGGTCGACCTGGCCGACCGTCTGTCCGACCGCTTCGAGACCCGCGTCAAGGTCGACCTGGGCAAGACCAAGGGCAAGATCACCGTCGAGTTCGCCTCGATCGACGACCTGGAGCGCATCGTCACGCTGATGGATCCGAACAAGTCGAACGACGCCTGACCGCTCCCGTGGTCCGCGGTCGGACACCTCCCGCTGCACAGCTCGCTGCTGCGCCCGCCGAACTGTCGGCGGGCGCTGGTAGACCTGGCCGTCCGCTGTCCAGCGAGCCGGAGGAGGCTGCAGTGCAGAAGCGACCGCGAGTGGTGGTCAGCCTAGGGGCAAGCGTCGACGGGAAGGTCGCACTGACCCGGGATGCGCTCTTGATGCAGCAGCCGAGCTCGCAGCTGTGGGCGTCGATGACGCCGCCGGCCGAGGACTCGGTCGCGATCGACGTGATCGACTTGGTCAGGCAGCAGTACGGCTGCAATGCCGTCCTGGAGGGCAGCGGCAGCCTGGTGACCGACGACGAGATCCCGGACGAGCTGCCGCCGTACGACGGCGATGAGGCCGAGCTCTACTGTGACTTCCTCCCACCGGACATCACGGGTCAGCCGTCGCCGCCGCACATGTGGTTCACCGTTGTCGACAGCCGCGGGCGCGTGCGCTGGACGGAGAAGCATCAAGACTGGGACGCGCTCGTCCTCGTGGCGCGGTCAACGCCGGCGGCCTACCTGGCGTATCTGCGGCGGGAGCGAATCTGCTACCTCGTTGTCGGCGAGCAGCGCGTCGATCTGAAGCAAGGACTGGCGGCGATGAGCGAGAAGCTCGATGTGCGCTGCGTCCTGTCCTGCGCGGGTGGCGGATTGAACGGCGCTCTGTTGCGAGCGGGTCTGATCGACGAGCTACACCTCGCGCTGGCGCCTGCTCTGGTCGGAGGACTCGGTACGCCGTCGATCATGGACGGCGCACCGCTCGGCGTTGGCGAGCCATCGACTCGACTGCAGCTGCTGTCGGTCCAGTCCGATGCCGGCGGGACCGTTCGCCTCCACTACGTCGTACCCGAGGAGGCGTCTTCAGGCGGATCGGAGCGTGGAATCACAAAGATGTAAGTCGAGCGAGGCGGCTTAGGATCGCGCTCACAGACATTGTTCGATGTCCTAAGTACGGACCATCTCACCGAGGCGATTTGTCGACAAAGTCATCTAGGGACTTGCGGGCGATGTTTCATGTGAAACATTCCGCCTCGCAGGGGGCTAGCGACCAAGGAGTTCGTGCGAGGTCTTCCGCTCGGCGTAGAACGACAGGAACGGGATCGTGCCGGCCAGAGCCATCATCACGAGGCGCGGGAAGGACCAGCGCACGCGGCGGAACAGGTCGAAGGTCAGGAGCAGGTAGACCATGTACAGGAAGCCGTGCGTAGGCCCGATCACGTCCATCGCGCCCGGGCTGTCCGCGAAGTACTTGAGGGGCATCGCGAGGAAGACCAGCAGCAGGAGCATCACGCCGACGACGTACGCGATCACGCGGTAGCGCATCATGGCGCCGCGGATGGCCGGGGTCAGCGGCTGCGAGTCGGCGGAGGTGGCGGGGTCGGCTGAGGAAGTCACGCTGAAACGGTACCGCTTGACTCCACAGACTCCTCGGCCCGGTCGCCCGGACCTGCATCGGCCCGCTCATCCGGACCTGCGTCCGCGGGTTCATCGTCCGGCTCGTCGACCGAGCGACGCGCGTCCAGCACCATCCGCCCCCACATCCACAAGGTGAAAGCGGCAAAGATCCACCACTGGAAGGCATACGCGATGTTCCGCAGCCCGGCGTGGTCGGTCGGCGGGGGAGGCGCCTGCACGACGGTCGGCGCGGGAGACGGTACGCGGCCGGAGACGGACTCCTGTACGACGAATGCGTCGTACACCCGGTAGTCGACGAGGTGGACGATCGTCGGGATGCGCAGCGACGACAGCACCCGTCCCTTGGCGGCATCGTCCGAGGAGTCCTCCGCCTCGGACGCGATCACTGTCCCGGTCAGCTGCACCGGTCCGGTCGGAGCCTTCGCCGCGGCGTCGGTCACCGAAGGAACCCAGCCGCGAACAACCATCACAGCATCGGAATCGGAGAGCTTCACTGGTGACACCACCCAGAAGCCGTTCCGCGAGTCCTGCGAGCGATCCGCGATGAAGACCTGGTCAGCAGCCGGCCCCCATGTGCCGTCGACCGTCACCCGCCGGCTGACTGCCTTGGACGGCAGCCCTTCGTCGATCGAGAACAGCGACTGCAACGCCACCGGCGCAGCTTGAGCGCGATGAGCCGTCGCGTCCGCCGTCTTCGACCGGTACACGCCCAGCTGCCACACGCCCATCACCGACATCACTCCGGCAATGGCCAACGCCAGCACCAGCAGGCCGGACCATCGCGGCGTCAGAATCGTCCGCCACAGCGGCCGGTCGCCAGAGTCGGGCATCAGAACCTTCAGCGAGCGGCAGCTGTCGCGAGCAGGTCGCGGCAGAGGACACCGAGCTCGATCCCAGCAGCCTCAGCAGCCAACGGGACCAGCGACGTCTCGGTCATACCCGGCGCCACATTCACCTCGAGGAACCACGGCACACCGGCCGCGTCCACCACGAGGTCCGACCGCGACAGGTCCCGCAGACCGAGCGCCTGGTGTGCCTGCACGGCGGCCGCAGCACATGCACCCGCGACCTCCGGCTCCAGCCGTGCAGGTACGACGAACTGGGTCGCGCCGGCCGTGTACCGCGCCTCGTAGTCATAGAACCCGGAATCCGGCCGGATCTCCACCGCAGGCAGCGCCCGCGGGCCATCGCCGGTGTCGACCACGGTCACGGCGACCTCGGTGCCGTCGATGTACTGCTCGATCAACGCGACCGGCCCGTACGCATAGCAGTTCACCATCGCCGACGGCAGCTCCTCGGCGGACCGCACGATCGAGGCGCCCAGCGCCGAACCGCCACGGGCCGGCTTCACGACCAGCGGCAGCCCGATCTGATGAATCACCGACTCCATCAACGACGCGGCGCCCAGCTCGCGGAACGTGTCGTGACCGAGCACGACCGACGCGGGCGTGTGCAGTCCGGCTGCTCCGACCATCGTCGAGGCGACCGGCTTGTCGAACGCCGTCCGGCAGGCCGCCGCGTCGGCGCCGACGTACGGAACGCCGTACAGGTCGAGGACCTGGCGGAGTGCGCCGTCCTCGCCGGTGACGCCGTGCAGGACAGGGAAGACCGCGTCCGGCGGATCGTTGCGCAGCCGGTCGACCAGGGAGGCGTCGACGTCGCGCTGCTCGACCTCTACGCCGACGCTGCGCAGGGCGTCCGCCACCCGCCGGCCGGACCGGAGCGAGACGTCCCGCTCGTGCGACAGTCCACCGGCCAGAACAAGCACTCGTCCCAGATCACTCATCACAAATATCCCGATCACTCGTGGGCGACTCCGGCACGGCCGCCGGTCCCGAGGCCCACTGGAACGGTACCGCTAGCGTGTCAGCGACCCTCGGCCGCCCGCAGATCCATTGCGCAACCTTTGCGCACTGGTCTAGGTAAGCTCCGGACCCGGAGCGTCGTAGTCGCGACCCGCGCCTGGGGGCAGCGGGCCGAAGGTCTCGCGGAGCTCAAGCTCCTCGTGGATCACCGCGGCGAGCCGACCGACGCCTTCGGTGATCCGCTCCGGCGTCGGATGACAGTACGACAGGCGCATGCACTGGGAGCCGAAACCGTCGGCGAAGAAGGCCGTCCCGGGGACGTACGCCACGCGCGCGGTGACCGCCCGCGGCAGCATCGCCTTCGCGTCCAGGCCGTCCGGCAACGTCAGCCAGACGTAGAACCCGCCGCGCGGCCGCGTCCAGGTCGTTGCTGCCGGCATCTTTTCGGTGAGCGCCGCGAGCATCGCGTCGCGGCGTTCCCGGTACATCTCGCGGAACTGCTTCACCTGCCCCATCCAGTCGTGCCGGACCAGGTACGACGAGATCGCGAGCTGACTGAACGTCGGCGGGCACAGGGTCGCGGACTCCTGTGCCAGCACGAGTTTCTCCCGCACCGCATGCGGCGCGACCGCCCATCCCACCCGGAAACCGGGCGCGAACGTCTTGGAGAACGAGCCGAGGTAGATCACACCTTCGCGATCGTTCGCCCGCAGCGCGCGCTGCGGCTCACCCTCGAAGCCCAGCAATCCATAGGGATTGTCTTCCAGCACCAGCACACTGGCCTGCTGACAGATGTCCAGCACCCGCGCCCGGCGCTCGTCCGAGAGCGAAACCCCAGCAGGGTTGTGGAAGTTCGGGATCGTGTAGAAGAACTTGATCCGCTTCCCGGCCGCCCGCACCGAGGCGATCGCCTGCTCCAGCGCCTCCGGCACGACGCCGTCGTCGTCCATCGCGACATGGACGACCTCGCACTGGTACGCACGGAACACCCCGAGCGCACCGACGTACGACGGTGCTTCGCAGATCACCACGTCGCCCGGATCGCAGAACACCCGGGTGACCAGGTCGACGGCCTGCTGGCTGCCGACCGTGACCACGACGTCGTCGGGGTGGGCCTCGATGCCTTCGAGCCGCATGATGTCGCAGATCTGGTCCCGCAGCGTCGGGTCGCCCTGGCCGGAGCCGTACTGCATCGCGACCGCGCCGTTGTCGATCACCAGGTCGCGGACCGCGCCGCCGACCACGTCCAGCGGCAGGCCGCCGATGTTCGGCATGCCACCCGCGAGCGAGACCACTTCGGGGCGGCTGGCAACCGAGAACAGCGCCCGGATCTCCGATGCGGTCATACCCTTGGTCCGAGCTGCGTACGCCTCGACGTAGTTGTCGAGGCGGGTCTGCCGGACATCGGGCACGTCAGCACTCACGAGGGCACTCCAACGGTGATCGAGGGGGAAGTCACCAGGTTACGTCGAGAGACCCGAGTCTGGGCTGTGGATCGGCGCGACCTCTCACTACCATGCCTTATAGGGGCAGGTTCGACCATGCCGTGATCTGGCTGCTGAGACAGCCAGGCCGAGCGGGTGGGCGCCTGAGAGGTAGAACCGGAAGGCAGGATTCGGGATGAGCGTGGGCAAGACAGCCGGATGGACGCTCGGCGGACTGGTGCTGGGCGTGCTGGCCGGGTTCGCCGGCGAGCTGTTCCGGCGGCAACCCGCCGCCAAGGTGCAACAGCGGTACGTCGCCCCGGAGGCGACCCGCACTCCGGACGCGCGGACCCCGGCTCCCGAGCCGGAGCCGGCGACGGAGCCCGCCGTACGGTGACACGTACCGTGACGAAGCTAACAAGCGACCAACGACGCGGCCCCGCGGACCGGACGCGCTGATGGCCCGACGGCTCGAACCACTGACGCTCGCCAACCTCGACGAGCTGCCGGTGTCGTGCCGTGACTGCGTGTTCTGGGAGCTCGACCCGGTCGCCGCGCGCCAGGCCAAGCGGAACTGCGACACCGCGCTGGAGAAGGAAGCCTGGTTGTCCCAGGTGCTGCTCGACTGGGGTCCCGCGGGAGTCGTGCTGTACGTCGACGACGATCCGGCCGGGTTCGCGGTGTACGCGCCCGCGACGTACCTGCCGCGGATCCAGGCCTTTCCGACCGCGCCGGTCAGCCCGGATGCCGTCGTCCTCGCCATCGGCCGGATCCAGCCGCGGTACCTGGGGCTCGGGCTGGGCAAGATCCTCGTCCAGGCCGTCGCGAAGGACGTGCTGAAGCGTGGGTTCCGGGCCGTCGAGGCGTTCGGGGACTCGCGCTGGGTCGGGCCGGGGTGCGTCTGGCCGACCGAGTTCCTCCGCGCCGTCGGCTTCGGTGTCGTCCGCGAGCATCCACGCAATCCGCGGCTGCGGCTCGACCTGCGGTCGGCGATCACCTGGCGCAGCGAGATGGAGGCAGCCGTCGAGCGCCTGATGGGCGCGATCCGCCCGGAGCCCTCGCCGTCGGGGCCCGTGACGGTCCGGGACGCGCTGAGGTCGGGTCCGGAGTAGCCATGATCTGGCGCGTGCTCGCCGACGTGGTCATGGTCGTGCACGCCGCCTTGCTGCTGTTCTTCGCGGTCGGTGCGTTCCTCGCCTGGCGCTGGCCCGGGCTGATCTGGCTCCACCTTGGCATCGTGGTGTGGAACCTCGTCATCGTGCTGGTCGACTTCGGCTGCCCGGTGACGGCCACCGAGAAGTTCTTCCGCCGGCAGGGCGGCGAGAGCGTCTACGCGGGCGGGTACATCCACCACTACCTCGACGGACACCTCTGGCCGGAGGGCGCGACGCCCTGGGCCGAGCGGATCGGGTTCGCGCTGGTGCTGATCGGGTACGCCGGGTTCTTCGTCGTACGGCACCGGCGGAGGACCAAGGTCAGGGGCGAGTCAGTGGGACCCCGGACGTGATGCGGGATCACCCTGGCCATACTGGGAGGGTGCCCATCGACGAGTACCTGGCCGCCTTGAGCAAAGAGCTCTGGGGACCACGCCGGCGCAAGGCAGATCTGCTGGCCGAGGCCCGCGATCACCTGACCGACGCGACCGAGGCGTTCGAGGCCGACGGTCTCGACCGGTACGACGCGGAGAAGCACGCGGTGGCCGACTTCGGCGAACTGTCCGACGTGGTTCCGGGGTACCGCTCCGAGCTGGCGATCAGTCAGAGCCGCCGGACGGCGATGATGCTGTTGCTGGCGCTGATGGTCCAGCCGATCGTCTGGCAGAGCGGCGCCTGGGCCTGGACCAGCGACCAGAACGACACGGGCGCCCTGAACGACCTGCTTCAGATCGTGGTCCGGGACATCGGCGGAGTTGTGATCGCCGGCGCTGTGCTGGCTGTGCTCGGCACCGGCATCGGGCTGCGGTACCCGCTGGTCCGGGAGCACCTGAGCCGGGTCACCGCACTCTTCACCCTGGCCGGTTCCGCGTTGATCGCCGCGATCGGCGTCACCATGACCGCGACCAGCGCCCACACTCCTGGCCTGCCGGCCTACGGGATCGTCGGGACGTTCGTCGTCCTGCCGCTCGCGCTCGTCAGTGTCCAGGCCGCCCGCTGCCTACGCCTGGCCCGGGTGTAGTACTCCCTCGACCACGGCCCGGAAGGTCAGCCACTCCTCTTTGCCGGAGGCAAGCATCTTCGTGCCGGCGCTGGTGAGCTGGTACGTCCGGCGCTTCCGCCCGCCGACCGTGCTCCACTCGCTGGCCAGGTAACCGGCCCGCTCCAGCCGCCGCAGCGCCGGATACAGCGTGCCGGTCGGCAGATCGAGCTCGCCGCCGCTGCGCTCGAGCAGCGCCTCCATGATCGCGTAACCGTGCAGCGGCTCGTGCTCGACGACCGCCAGGATCATCGGGTCGAGGTGCCCACGCAGCGCATCCGCCTTCATGTAGCCAGTCTACTCATATGTCTGTTACTGTCGAGAGGCGACATGTAGCCAATCTACTTATGAGGCAGTGAGGAGGGCCCGCGATGACCGTGGACACCCCCGTACGACGACCACCCGGCACGACTCGACCGGGTCTGCTGCACCGCGTCTCCGGCTGGGCCATGAGCCACGCCGGTCTGGCGCTCCTGTTGTGGGTGGTCGTTCTGGCCGCCGTCACCGCCACGTCGACGGTGGTCGGCGCCAGCTACAAGAACGACAACTCGCTCCCCGGCACGGACTCCCAGCGGGTGACGGACATCTTCCAGGCGCACCAGCCGAAGGGGGACACGGCATCGGTCCAGATCGTCGTGCGCGCCGACGGCGGGCTCGACGCGGACAAGACCAGGGTGGCCTCGATGCTCGCGGTCGTCCGCGAGCTTCCGCACGTCGCGTCGGTCGCCGACCCCTTCACTGCTCCGGGCAGTATGTCGACAGATCGACGTACGGCGTACTCGACCGTCAGCCTGGATGTGGCGGCCACGGACATGCCGGTGGACGACGTGCGGACGATCATTCATCGGGCGCAGGACTTCGCGCGGAGCGGCTTCCAGGTCGAGGTCGGTGGAGACCTGGCGCGGAACGCGGCGGACAGTTCGGGCGGCGCGTCCGAAGGCGCGGGTCTGCTGGCGGCGTTGGTGATCCTCGTGTTCCTCTTCGGATCGTTGCTCGCGGCAACACTTCCGTTGCTGACTGCGGTGTTCGCGGTGGGCAGCACTGTCGGGTTGCTGATGCTCGCGTCGCACCTGTTCACGGTGCCGGAGTACACGACGCCGGTGATGCTGCTGGTCGGTCTGGGCGTCGGCATCGACTATGCCCTGTTGATCTTCTCGCGCTATCGCCATGAGTTGCTCAAGGGCGAGACCGATCGGGCGACGGCGGCGATCGTTGCCTTGGACACCGCGGGCCGGTCGGTGCTGTTCGCCGGCTGCACCGTCGTGATCGCGTTGCTCGGTCTGCTGGCGCTCGGACTCGGCTCGCTGCAAGGCGTCGCGCTCGGCGTCACGTTGACCGTGCTGATGACGATGCTGGCCGCGGTGACACTGCTGCCCGCGCTGCTGACGTTGTTCGGGAGGCGGATCGAGCGGAGTGTGCGCAAGCATGCCGCCAAGCAGCGCCGTACCCCTGGCGACGGCTGGCGGAAGCTTGCGGGCGCCGTCCAGCGTGGGCCGTGGGTTCCGTTGCTGCTCGGGGTCGTCGCGTTGGTGGCGTTGTCGCTGCCGGCGTTGACCATGCGGCTCGGGTTCGCGGATGCGGGGACGGACGACCCGGCGAAGACGAGCCGGAAGGCGTACGACCTGCTGGCCGACGGCTTCGGACCCGGGTTCAACGGTCCGCTCGTCGTGGTGTCGGAGGGCGATCGGACCGCGGCCCAGGTGCTCGGGCAGACGTTGGCCGCCGATCCCGGCATCGCCGCGGTGACGCCGCCGCAGCTGACTCCGGACGGCAAGATCGCCACCGTACTGGCGTTTCCGAAGTCGGCGCCGCAGGACGCTGCGACGAGCGACCTCGTGCAACGACTGCGGGACGACACGCTGCCGAAGCTCGAGTCGCAGACCAGGGCGACGTACCTGGTCGGTGGATCGACGGCGGCGGCCGACGACTTCGCGGCGGCGGTGAGTAAGCGGCTGCCGATCTTCGTGCTCGTCGTGGTCGGGCTGTCGGCCTTGCTGCTGATGGCCGTGTTCCGGTCGGTGCTGATCCCGTTGAAGGCGGCCGTGCTGAACCTGCTCAGCATCGGCGCCTCGCTCGGCGTGATCACGCTGGTGTTCCAGCAGGGCTGGTTCGGTGCGCAGGCGGGGCCGATCGAGGCGTTCGTGCCGGTGATGATCTTCGCGATCGTGTTCGGGTTGTCGATGGATTACGAGGTGTTCCTGGTGTCGCGGATCCACGAGGAGTGGCGGGCGACCAAGGACGCCCGGGCCGCCGTCCGGGAAGGACTGGCGACCACGGGCAGCGTGATCACCGCGGCGGCCGCGATCATGGTCGTGGTGTTCGCAGCGTTCCTGCTCAGTCCCGACCGGATGCTGAAGCAGTTCGGCCTCGGCCTTGCGACCGCCGTACTCCTCGACGCCCTCCTGATCCGCTGCATCATCGTCCCGGCGGTACTGCGGCTGATGGGCGATCGTGCCTGGTGGCTACCCCGCCGGCTCGACCGCATCCTGCCGAAGATCGCCCTCGAGAAGGACTGAGCTCAGCCGTTGGCGGCCACGCCGACCTTGTGACCTTGTGCGTCGGTGAACACGCCGAAGCTCGTGCCGGGGACCTGCTGGGCCTGCTGGACGATCCGTCCGCCCAGCTCCTCGGCGCGGGCGAGCGTGGCCGCGACGTCCTCGACCGCGACGAAGAACAGCACCTCGTCCTCGGCGCTCTGCCGCGGACTGATCGCGACGTACGTGCCCTCCGGCGTGCCGGTGTCGATGAACGTGTAACCGGGGAACGCGCCCTCGGACGCGACCTTCCACCCGAACAGTTCCGCGAAGAACTCCCGGGTCTTGTCGGGGTCCGCCGATCGGATCTCGGCATGGACGACTGGATGTGCCATGAGCCCCTCCTGGATCAACTGATGAATGTTGCTCATTCAGTTGACGAACGGCCCATCCCGAAATCGACGCAGCCGGAAATCGACTCAGACGGTCAGTTGGCCGAACCGGAGCATTCCGGTCGCGGCATCCTGCTCCGGCGGCAGGTACACGCGCTGGATGGCGACCACGATCGCCTCCGCGATCACGTCCCGGAAGGCCGGGTCGGCCAGCCGGGCGGAGTCGTGCGGATTGGTGACGTAGCCGATCTCGAGCCGCACCGCGGGCATCTTGGTCCGGCGCAGCAGGTCCCAGGTCTTCGCGTGGGTGCGGCAGTTCAGCAGATCGGTCCGGGCGACGATCTCGCGCTGCACCAGGCCGGCGAACTGCTCGCCGACACTCGACGTGGCGCCGTGCAGGTCGTTGCCGTAGAAGTACGTCGCAACGCCCTGCGCCTCCGGGTTCATCGAACCGTCGGTGTGCAGGGAGACGCACAGGTTCGCGTCGGTCTCGTTCGCGAACGCGGCCCGCGCCAGCTCGTCCGGCCCCTGATCGCGGCCCCGGGACAGATACGCCCGTACGCCGGTGGCGCCGAGGCGGCCCTCGATCCGGGCGGCCAGGTCGTACGCGATGTCGGACTCGCGCAGGCCGTAGCCCTCCCAGCCGTAGTCGAATCCACCGTGGCCCGGGTCGATCACCACCGTCTTGCCGGACAACCGCGGTCCGGCGGCGCGCACGGCCTCCCGGGCGCGCAGCGCGTCCGGCCGGCCCCCGGTCGCCATCGGGCGGATCCGTTGCAGCGCCTTGAACGTCGACGGTCCACAGGTCCCATCACCGGGGAGCCCCATGTTCCGCTGGAAGTCGGTCACCGCGCGCTGGGTGTCCGCCCCGAAGATCCCGTCGATCCGGGCGACGGCGAACCCGAGCTCCTGCAGTTTCGCCTGCAGAGCGAGCACGTCGTCGCCGGACAGCGGGTGCGACGGGACGAACGTCAGCAGCCGGTCGCCCAGCCGCCAACGCGCGTCGTCGATCGCCCGGTAGGTCTGCGGGCCGACGACCCCGTCGATCATCAGCCCGCGCTGCTGCTGGAACCCGCGGACAGCGTGCGCGGTCGCTTCGTCGTAGACGTCGTGACCGCCGGCCAGCAGCCCGAGCCGCTGCAGCTTGCCGACGATCTCGGCGACCGCCTCACCGCTGTCGCCGATGCGGTACACGCCGTGCGGGCCAGACGGTGACACTGCCATGCAACTGCTCCTTGCCGTGGCGGACGGGTGTGTCCTCAGTAGATCAGGCGGTGAAGTCTGACAGCTCCTTCAGGAGCGCCGCCTTCGGCTTCGCGCCGACGATCGACTTGGCCAGTTCACCATTCACGTAGACGTTGATGGTAGGGATACCGGTGACCTTGTAGTTGCTCGGGGTGACCGGGTTCTCGTCCACGTTCATCTTCAGGAACGTGATCTTGTCGCTGTGGTCCTGCGCCAGCTCCTCCAGGATCGGGGAAACCTGGCGGCACGGGCCACACCACTCGGCCCAGAAGTCCACCAGCACCGGCTTGTCGCTCTTCAGCACGGTCTGGTCGAACTCGGCGTCGGTGACGGCGTTCATCTTCTCGCCCACGGGCGTATCTCCTTCAGTGGTTTTGAATCAGGTCAGACAGAGACAGGCTCTGTGGTAGCCGCGGCTGCGTGCTCCGCGTCCTCCAGAGCGGCCAGGTAGCGCTCGGCGTCCAGAGCGGCCGCACAGCCGGTGCCGGCCGCGGTGATCGCCTGCCGGTAGGTGTGGTCCACCAGGTCGCCGGCGGCGAAGACGCCGCGCAGGTTGGTCTCGGTGCTGTCCGGCTTGACCAGCACGTAGCCCTCGTCGTCCAGGTCGACCTGGCCCTTCACCAGCTCCGAGCGCGGGTCGTGCCCGATCGCGATGAACAGGCCGGTGGCCGGGAGCTCGCGGGTCTCGCCGGTGACGGTGTCCTTCAGCGTCAGGTGGGTCAGCTTGTCCTCGCCGTGGATCGTGTCGACGGCCGAGTTCCACTGGAACTCGATCTTGTCGTTCGCGAACGCACGGTCGGCCATGATCTTCGAGGCGCGCAGCTCGCCGCGGCGGTGCACCAGGTGCACCTTCTTGGCGAACTTGGTCAGGAAGGTGGCCTCCTCGACGGCGGAGTCGCCACCGCCGACGACCGCGATCTCGTGGTCGCGGAAGAAGAAGCCGTCACAGGTCGCACACCAGGACACACCGTGCCCGGACATCCGGTCCTCGTCGGACAGCCCCAGCTTGCGGTACCCCGAACCCATGGCCAGGATCACGGCCTTGGCCCGGTGCTTGGTGCCCGCGGAGTCGGTGACCACCTTGATGTCGCCGGTCAGGTCGACCTTGGTGATGTCGTCCGGGACCAGCTCGGCACCGAAGCGCTCCGCCTGGGTGCGCATCTCGTCCATCAGGGCCGGGCCCATGATGCCCTGCGAGAAGCCGGGGAAGTTCTCCACCTCGGTGGTGTTCATCAGCGCGCCACCGGCGGTCACGGAGCCTTCGAAAACCAAGGGCTCCAGCGCCGCGCGAGCGGCGTACACGGCAGCCGTGTAGCCGGCCGGGCCGGAGCCGACGACGATGACGTTGCGGACTGTGGAGTCGCTCATGCAGGCGTTCCTCGGGGAGTCGAGATTGGTACGTCGTACTCAACGGATCCTAGAGGCCGTCCATTCCCACGGTACCCACCCCACGGGGGTGGGTCGTGAGGATCAACGCAGTGTCACCGTGGTCTCGAAGAACGAGCTGGCGACACCGCTCGGCTCGCTACAACCGGTGACCGCGAAGACCTGGATGTCCCGCGTGGATCCGCCCTGCAGACCGATGATCGTGGCCCGCTTGCCGTCGATCTTGGCGGGCTGGACCAGCCGGACGTTCGGACTCGCCTGGCCGGCCGCGAACGTCCGGGCGCAGGCCTGCTCGTCCGGCGAGCCGTGCAGGATCGTGTTCGGGGTGTGCTCGAGCCACTGCTTGATCCGCGGGCCGATGTCGTTGGTGGTGAGCGTCACCGCGTCCGCGGGTGGGGTGTTCTGGTCGGTGCTGGCCGCGCCCTCGTTCGCCTGGTCCCGGGTGGCGAACACCACGCCGACACCGATCGCGGCGATCAGCACGACGCCGGCAGCCGCGCCGAGCAGCTTCGGCAGGTGCCGGCGGGGCTCCTCGCGGATCTGGGCCAGCGAGTGCACGCCGACCGTCGAGGCACGCAGCACCGATTCGGACACGATCACGGCGTCCAGGTGCTCGGCGACGTCGGTCGGAATCGGGATGTCGGCGCGACCCTCGTCGGCCAGGTCCTCGGACAGCCGTACGAGGGCGTCGTACGTCTGCTGGCACTCGGGGCAGGCTTTCACATGCTCACGAGCGCGGTGCGCCTCGGTGGCAGGCAGCAGGTTCTCGATCAGATCGGCGATGGTGTCCGTATCCAGGTGCTCGAGGTGCTCACTGGTCGGCAGACCGGACTCGGTCATCGGGGGCTCGCCTCCTCACAGGAGGTATGCGGCGGCGTGATCATAGAAAGCTCCGGGTCGAAGGCATCAGCAGTCCAATCGCCAGAGGCAGGCGACTTCGCTTCGACGGGGTACCCACTCATTCGGTTCCCACCGCTTCCGCGGCGGATTTCTCCGGTACGTCGGACGCGCGGGTCGTCTGCCAGTGCCGCAGCAGCGGGAGCAGCTTGGCGCGGCCGCGGGCGCAGCGGGACTTCACCGTGCCCGGGGCGCAGTCGAGGATCGCGGCTGCTTCCTCGATCGAGTAGCCCTCCATGTCGACCAGGACCAGCGCAGCGCGCTGGTCCTCGTTGATCTGCTTGAGCGCGTGGAGCACGTCGAGCCGTCGCTCCCGGACTTCGGCCGGGTCCTCCTGGCTGGGGCCGGCCAGTTCGGCAGCGCGGTCCTCGTCCTCGGGCAGCGGGTCGGCGGCGCGCACCTGGCGGCGGCGGATCCGGTCCAGGCAGGCGTTCACCACGATCCGGTGCAGCCAGGTGGTCACCTTCGCGTCCCCGCGGAACGAGTCGGCCCGCCGGAACGCCGAGATGAACGCCTCCTGTAGCGCGTCGGCCGCCTCCTCGGGCTCACCGAGGGTCCGGATCGCGACCGCCCACATCCGGTCCCGGTGCCGCTTCACCAGGAACCCGAACGAGTCCGGGTTGCCGGCCACGTGCAGCCGGAGCAGCTCGTGGTCGTCCAGCTGGTCGTAGCTCGTCGGCGCACCGGAGTGGGCAGCCGATGCCACCGGATCGTCGGCGCCGATGCGCGGGACGTCCGGGCGGGGCGGCTGGTCGCCCGAGTCCAGGTGAGCCGTCATTTCTGGATTGAGACCTCCGAGATGATGCCCCGGAAACCACCGTCGGCCTTAGGCAGCTTGGTCAGGTACACCAGAACGTACTGCGACTCGGTCGGCGACTGCGGAGTCAAGGTGACCGTACCTTCCGGCTGGTCCGCCTTGGTGTCCACCGCCTGCCAGCCGCTGACCGAGGTCGGGGACTTGGTGGTGTCACCCTTCGGGACCATCAGCTGGATGCTCGTGTCGTCACCCTGCAGCGCGACCGCCACGCTCGCGATCGAGGTCTTCGCGCCGAGGTTGTAGACGATGCCCACGCCGGGCTTCGTGCCGCCCAGGTTCGGCTTGTTGTGGTACGTCTGCGTCTGCCAGGTCGTGCTGGCCTTGCCGTCGTACGTGTTCGGGACGTCTTCGCTGTGCTCTTCGCCGTTCCCGCCGTCGGCCTCCGGGTCGAAGTCCTTGGCGGAGACGATCTTGGCCGGCCCGCTGGTCACCGATGGCGTGGTGCTGGTCTGCGGCGGGGCGCTCGACTTGCTGCCGCCGCTGTCCTGGTCGTTGTTCATCGCGCCCTTGAGCAGGAACTGCGCCATCGCGATCACCGACAGCAGCGCGAGGATGGCCAGCAGGATCAGGATCCGGCCGCCCCAGGAACCCTTCCGCTTGGGCTCGTCGTGGCGGCGCCGGCCGTTCCCGTTCGACGGCGGGGGAGTCTGCCGGCGGACCGGCCGCGTCTCGGCCGCGGTGTTGTACGCCGGCTGCGGCTGGCGGTACCCGTTCGGCTCGGAGTCGTACGACGGTTGCGGCGTCGGGTCGAGCGCGGGCGGCCCGGCCTGCGGGACCACCTGCGTGGCGTCGTCGATGCTCCCGTTCTGCCGGGCGACCTGGACGGTCTCGTCCATCTGGTTCGGCGGCTCGTGCGAGCTTCCGACGACTCCGGACAGCGCCGCGGACAGGCCGGCGGCGCTGGTGATCGGTGGGGCGTGGTGCCGTGGCGGGTCGCCCAGCAGCCGGTCGCTGATGTCGTCGAGCGAGCGCGGAACGCCGGCTCGCACCTGGCGTGGGCTCAGCAGCCGACCATGCTCGACCGGAGCGGGCTGGAGGCCCCAGGCCGGCGCCGGACCGGGCCAGCGGCCGGTCAGCGACGCGAACAGCAGTTCGCCGAGTGAATGGACGTCCTCCTCGGGGGAACCCGCTCCGGACGACCGCAGCGCCGCCTCCGTCGCGACACCGACGACCTTGATCGCACCGGCGTCGGTGATGATCACGGTCGCCGGGCTGATCGCTCCGTGCGCGTAGCCGGTGCGGTGCAGGTTCTCCAGCGCTTCGGACACCTCGCGGGCCAGCCAGCCCGCCTGCTGCCCGGTCAGCGGTCCAGTGCCGAGCATCCGCTCCAGCGACCGCCCGCCGGCCCACTCGCGCACGCAGTACGTGACGCCGTCGTGCATGTCGCAGTCGAGCACCCGCAGGAAGCGCGGGTCGTTCGCGGCGGCGGCCCGGCGCGCGGCGTCGAACAGCAGGTTCGTCCGTGGGTCACCGACCGGCAGTACGTCGACGACGACGGCACGGCTGAGGACCTCGTCGACGGCCCGCCACACCCGCGCACCGTCGATCTCTGCCAGCAACTCGGCGATCCGGTACCGCCCAGCCAGCAGGGCACCAGGACTCACGGTCTGGTTCGACACGGTGTCTCTCGCCCTCCTTGATGCCCCAGCGGCCCTTTCGCAGCCCCCATGCTAGTGCCCCGCTGACACCACAGGGGGTGCACGAATGCACAAGCGTTCCGGTTCAGCGGCGTACCGGCAACTTCGATGTGACCATGGACACCACGTCGTTCACTTCGTGGATACGGAGTACCCGGGACACTGCGGCGTACACCGGCAGCATCACGAGCGCCGCGATCAGCAGCTCGAGGATCGCGCCGAGGGGTCCGGACCAGTCGACCGCCAGGCTCACGACCCAGACCACGACCCGGGCCGCGCCGGCCCCGGCGACCGCGGCGATCACCATCGCCAGCAGCGGGAGCCCGATCCCGGCGCCCGGCACCCGCGGCACCCTCCGCCGCAGCACCGGCCGGGAGATCAGTACGGCGACCAGGTAGGCCAGCGCGTACGCCGCGCCGAGGATCACGCCGCTGAACCGCAGGTGCTGGGCGTCGAGCAGCACCCGCACCCCGATGATGGCCGCCGCGATGTTGGTTGCCGCGATCACGCACTGCAGGAAGAACGGCGTCCGGGTGTCCTCGAAGGCGTAGAACGTGCGCAGCTGGAAGTACTGCACGGTGAACGGCACGATGCCGAGCGCGAGCGTCATCAGCGTGTACGACATCAGCGTCAGGTTGTTCCTGCCCGAGCCGTAGCCGGCGATGATCGTGACGATCGGGTACGCGAACGCGATCATCGCGGCCGCCGCCGGTACGACGATCGCCAGCGTCTGCCGGATCGACCGGGACGACATCTGGGCAACCGCGGCGGTGTCACCGTCGGCCGCCAGCGCCGACATCTGCGGCAGCGCGGCGGTGGCGAGCGAGACCGTGACGATGCCGTGCGGCACCAGGATGATCAGCATCGCCGTGCTGTACGCGAACAGGCCGGCCTTCGCGCCCGGGTCGTCCGACGCGCTACCGGCGATGGCGAGCTGGGTGACCACGACCAGCGTCACCTGGTTCACGGCGACGAAAAGAACGGTCCAGGTGCCCAATCGGGCAGTGTGCCCCAGACCGGTACCGCGGAGACCGAGCTTCGGCCGGTACCGGTGCCCGCTCGCCTTCAGGTACGGCAGCAGCACCAGCAGCTGTACGGCGATGCCGATGGTGTGCCCGAGCCCGAGCAGGAGCTCCTCGCCGTGGCTGTACGTCGGCGGGGTGTCGCCGACCCGGTAGATGAACAGGAAGATCACGATCGACGCGCAGGCGACGATGTTGTTCGCGATCGGCGCCCACATCATCGGACCGAACCGGCGGCGCGCGTTCAGCACCTGGCCGACCAGCACGAACGCGCCGTAGAAGAAGATCTGCGGCAAGCAGAGCCGGACGAACATCACCATGTTCGCCTTCTCGGTCACCCGGGACGGATCGTGGAGCTCCTTCGGCAGGTACAGCTCGGCGATCGCCGGCGCCAGCAGCACACACCCCACCGTGACGACGGCGAGGACGACGAAGCCGAAGGTGAGGATCCGGTTGGTGAAGTCCTGACCGCCGTCGTCGTGGTTCTTGATCGCGCGCACCAACTGGGGGACCAGGACGGTGTTGAACACCCCGCCGGCCAGCAGGATGTACAGGCTGTTCGGGATCGTGTTCGCGGCGGTGAAGATGTCGCCGCGCAGCGCGGTGCCGATGGCGGCGGCGAGCAGGGCGATCCGGACGAATCCGAGCAGGCGGGACAGCACCGTTCCGGCTGCCATCACCCCCGCGGATCGCAGGGTGCGGTCAGCCATCCTTCGAACCGACTCCTTCTTTCAAGGACGCATCCGGAGCCGCAGCTTCGGGTACGCCGTTCGCCGCAGGGCGATCGTGGGCGAGATCAGCGGCCTCGGCGTCCGTGGCGTCAGTGGTCTCGGCGCGGGCGGCCGGGTTGCGGCGCTCGGTGCGGACCCGGCGGTAGATGCGGACGAACGACGTACCGAACAGCAGGGCGCAGGCGGCGCCGACCAGGATCCAGCCGACGCTGCCGTACTGGCTGGCCTGGATCAGCAGCTCCTGGGACTTGCCGACCGGCGCACCGCCGGCGGTGACCACCTGGGCGTTGGCCCGGATCAGGCCGTTCTGCTCCGCGCTCGCGGTGATCCGCGGCGTCCACTTCTGCCGGGGGCCGAGGACGGCGGTCTGCGGCGGCTTGATCTTCAGGTCCGACCGGTTCGCGGCGGTGACCTCGATGCCGACCCGGACCGACCACTCGGTGTCGTTGGTGATCGTCAGCGGGAACGTGCCCTTGCTGCCGGCCAGGTTGACCTTGATCTCCTTGCGCAGCCCCCGGTCCACGCTCGCGTTCACCAGGTGCACCTTGCCGAGCTGCTGGTTGGCCGATCCGAGCTCGATCGCGGTGAAATGCCGGGCCTCCTCCGGATACCCGTTCCAGCCGGACGACGTGGAGCGCAGCCGCGCGTGCGACATCACGTCCGGCAGGGCGTTCTCGTCGATCAGCAGGTTCTGCATCGTGGTGGTCGCGGCGTCGAGATCCCTGATGTTGTTGAGCTGGGCCTCGGTCAGCACTCCGTTGGACTGCGCTGCCTTCGGCGCTGCTATTGCCTGCGGCCTCGGGTTGCTCGCCACGACTGCGTTGACGTCGGTGGCCTTGATCCAGGGCAGCGACAGGCCGGAGGCCAGCGCCGCTGTCGCGGTGCCGTCGCTGTCCCAGCCGCGGGGTGGCAGGACGACGACCGACGCAGTGCCCTTGCCGCTCGCGGCGATCAGCGCGGTCTCGGCTGCGAACCGCTGCCGGACCTGAAGCGGGCTGGTCGCGGTGTCCGGGTCCGGCCCGCCGTTGGTGAGTGAGGAGTTGGCGATGACGGTCCGGACGGACGTGTCGGGACCGGGCGTCGTCACGTCGTACACCGGGGTGGAGGTCAGCACCGGCCGGGTCGCGGCGGACCACGAGGAGCTGCTGACCAGGTTCAGGTCGCTGGTGCTGGCGCCGGCGAAGCCACCGGAGGCGGCGCCCAGGTAGCGGCCCGCCGCGGCGCCTCCCTCGAGCCACAGACCGTTGGTGAACGACGGTGCCGCGTTCACGGACGTTGCGGGCAAGATGTAGCCCTGAGTCGTCTTGCGGGCCTCGGCCACCAGCTTCTTCAGCGGGTCGCCGGAATCGAGCAGGCCGGCCACATCGGGGTCGCCGTACGGCAGCAGGATGAGCTGGTTGCCCGCGGCCCGGGTGGCGTCGAAGTCTTTGAGCCAGGCGGTCGCGGTGGCCTGGCCGGTGCCCGTCATCGTCTGGCCGTTGTCACCGACGACGACGTACCCCTTCGCCATCTGCCGGATCTCGTCGAGCGTCGAGGGGTCGAGCAGCCAGGTGACCTTGCGCTGCTTGCCGAGCGCGAGCAGCCGGCCCAGCGAGCCGGTCGGCGCCAGCGACTGGGCCAGGGAGTCGTTGGCGAAGTTCTTGCCGCCGAGCTGGGTCGGGCGGTGCTGCAACGGGATGACGAGCGCGGTGTCAACGGTGCGGCTCAACGGCGTCGTGCCGGCCACCGGCATCAGCGTGCGCGCGCGACCGGCCATGACCCGGGAGCTGTTCGGTGGTTCGCCGCGGAAGGTGACGCCGACGACGTAGACGCCGGTCTGGTCCTTGATCCGCCATTCTTTCCACGGCACCGTCAGCGTGAACTCGACCGTCTGCTTCGGTGCCAGCGGCTCGTCGAACGGCTTGAACGTCTGGGGATCGTTGGTCAGGTTGCTGCAGCTGTCCCGGTCGTTCAGGGGGACGTTCTGCTCGGTCGGGATCCTGTCCAGCGCGACCGTGCTGGCCAGGCGGGTCCGGTCGATACAGGCCAGCGCCTGCGGATCGTTGAACGTCACCGAGCTGGTGTTCGTCACCCGGCCCTTGATCACCACCGGCAGCCCGGGCTTCGCAGCGACCGGGGCGAACGAGTCGATCGTCACCTGAACGGTCGGCTCATCGGCCGGTGCGGCGTCGGCCGGAGCGCCCAGAGTCGCTGCCGAAGCAGCAACCACCAGGCACGCCCCCACCACCGCGGAAGGCCTCAGTCGCCGTCTGAACACGCCGTCACCGTAACCTAGTTCCCCGTGTCACCCTTTGCCGACCAGTCAGCCTCCGCCGGATCGTTGCCCGCAGTGCAGCGGCGAGCCGTCCAGGCGTTGCTGGAACTAGCTCCGGTGGTCGACGAACTGGGCTCCCGGTTCGATGCCGCCGGCCATGAGATCGCCCTGGTCGGCGGTCCTGTCCGGGACATTCTCCTCGGCCGGGGGAGCAAGGATCTGGACTTCACCACGTCAGCGCACCCCGATGTGATCGAGCGGTTGCTGTCCGGCTGGGCGGACCACGTCTGGGACATCGGCAAGGCGTTCGGCACCATCGGTTGTCGTAAGGGCGAGTGGGTTCTGGAGATCACGACCTACAGGTCGGAAACCTACGATCCCACCTCGCGCAAGCCTGAGGTGGCCTACGGCGACAGCCTGGAGGGCGACCTGGCCCGCCGCGACTTCGCGATGAACGCGATGGCGGTCCGGCTGCCGTCGCGGCAGTTCGTCGACCTGTACGGCGGCATCGAGGACGTCGCGCACAAGCGGATCCGGACGCCGGGCACTCCGGAGGACTCGTTCTCCGACGACCCGCTGCGGATGATGCGCGCGGCCCGGTTCGCCGCGCAGCTCGGGTTCACGCCCGACCCGGCGGTGGTGGCCGCGATGCAGGCGATGGCGGAGCGGATCACGATCGTGTCCGCCGAGCGGGTCCGCGACGAGCTGGAGAAGCTGATCTGCGCCGATCAGCCGCGGATCGGGCTCGACCTGCTCGTCTCCACCGGGCTGGCCGACTACGTGCTGCCGGAGCTGCCGGCGCTCAAGCTGGAGCGGGACGAGCACCACCGGCACAAGGATGTGTACCAGCACTCGCTCACCGTCCTCGACCAGGCCATCGATCTGGAATCCCGCCTGCCTGTTCCGACGCCAGATCTCGTCGTTCGGTTCGCCGCATTGATCCACGACATCGGAAAACCGAAGACGCGGAAGTTCGAGGACGGCGGGAAGGTGACGTTCCACCACCACGACGTGGTCGGTGCGAAGCTGGCCCGGAAGCGGATGAAGGCGCTGCGGTTCAGCAACGAGCAGATCGAGCAGATCAGCAAGCTGATCGAGCTGCACCTGCGCTTCCACGGGTACGGCGACGGCGAGTGGACGGATTCCGCCGTACGGCGCTATGTCCGCGACGCCGGCGACCAGCTCGAGCGTCTGCACGTGCTGACCCGGGCCGACTGCACGACCCGCAACCGCCGCAAGGCCGAGATGCTCCGGGCCGCGTACGACGACCTGGAGGCGCGGATCGAGCGGTTGCGGGAGCAGGAGGAGCTCGACGCCCTGCGCCCCGACCTGGACGGCAACCAGATCATGCGGATCCTCGGCATCTCGCCCGGCCGGGAGGTCGGCGAGGCGTACAAGTTCCTGATGGAGCTGCGCCTCGACCAGGGGCCGCTCGGCGAGGACCGCGCCCGCGAGGAGCTGCTGCGCTGGTGGGCCGAGCGCGGCTAGATCGCCTGCGCCGCTTGGGTCGCGTAGGCCTGGGCGAGGAGCTCGGCTGACTCCGCGTGGGGTTCGTACGTCGTGGTGTCGATCGACGCGACCGGCAACGCGGGGTCGATCGAGTTGGTGAGGTAAGCGGCGTCGTACGTCGACAGGTCGGTCAGCGGGACCGGAGCGGTGGCGTAGGTGTCCAGGCCGCGTTGGAGGACCTGCTGGCGGATGCCGGGGAGGACCGGGGCGGCGGGGAACACGATGTCGGTCCCGCGTGCGAAGCAGATGTTCCAGATCGACGCTTCGGAGATCTCGCCGGAGGCGGTGTGGAAGACGGCGTCGTCGTACCCCGCTTGCTCGGCTTTGTGGGCGTAGTAGATGAGGTCGAACGTGCCGGTGTGCTTGAGGTGCGGGACGGCGCGTTCGTGCTGAACAGCGAGCAGACGGACCGGTTGGGTGCCAGGGGCGATGGGCGGGCCGATCCGGGTGAGCAGTCGGAGCCGGTCGGTCCAGAAGACGTTGATGCGGACGGACAGGTCGAGGGACTCGGCGAGGGCTGTCTGAAGGTCGGCGCGGACCCGGTCGGCCGGGAGCGGCTGGCCGAAGACTTCGCGGGTGCTGCGGTCGAGCCGCTCGAAGTGCAGGTCGAGTCCATCGACCTTGCCGTCGCGGACCTGCATCGAGGTGAAGTGGCCGAAGCTGGTTGCACGCAGCAACATCGGATCCACCGCCGGTAAGGGTGCGCCGTCGAGCAGCAGCATGTCGCTCACCGGCCGAGGGTATGTCCGGTGGTCCCACGCCTACTGCGCGGCACGCGGCACGGCACCTCGCCGCACGGGCGCGAAGGCCACGATGCGCCGCATCGAGACCTTCGCTCCCGCACGCCGATGCACCGCACCGCGCACCTGCTCGCTACGGCGCGGAACCACCGGACATACCCTAGTCTCCCGCTGTGGACGTATGGAGCATCATCGGGTGGGGCGGATCTGCGCTGGTTGTGTGGTCGTTGCTGCAGACGCGGATCCTGCGGTTGCGGGTCCTGAACCTGATCGGCTGCGTGATCCTGGTCGGGTTCAACGCCGCGGTCGGCGTCTGGCCGATGGTCGGCATGAATGCGGTGCTGGCGGTCATCAACGTCGTACATCTGTGGCGGCTGCTCCGGCACCGGCACGACGAGGCGGCGTACCAGGTGCTGCAGGTCGACAAGGCGGACGCGTACCTCGGCTACGTCCTGGATCGGCACGCGAAGGACATCACCCGGTTCAACCCGGGGTTCACGCTCGGGGCGAGCCAGTACGCGTTCCTGGTCCAGCACGACGACCGCACCGTCGGGGTCGTCCTGGCCCACGACGCCGGCACCGGACGGGCCCAGATCGATCTCGACTACGTGGTCCCGAAGTACCGCGACTTCACGCCGGGCGAGTTCGTCTACCGCCGCAGCGACGTCTTCACCGACCAGGGCTTCCACCAGGTCCTGGCCCCACCCCGGATGCTCGACTCCACGCCGTACCTGAAGAACCTCGGCTTCCACCGCGAGGGCGACCACGTGGTCCTGAACCTCTAGACGCTGAATGCATGTTTGATAAGTACATTTATAATAAGTACAGTCATCAAACATGCAGAAGCCGGCGGACATCTTCGCCCGCGACGCCGAGTGGGCAAACCTCGCCGAGTTCGCGACCACAGCCACGGACTACCCGCGACTCGGAGTCGTCAGCGGGCGTCGTCGGCAAGGCAAGACGTTCCTGATCGAGGCGCTCGCGACATTGACCGGCGGCCTGTACTTCGGAGCCACCGAGGCGACCGAGACCGAATCGCTGGCTCTCTTCGCGACCGCCCTGGGCGATCATCTCGGGCAACCCTCGCCGCCCCGCTTCGACAGCTGGGACGAGGCAATCAGGTTCCTCTTCAGTGTCGATCCAGCGCACGGGCCGTTCGTGATCGACGAATTCCCGTACCTGAGCCAGGTTTCACCCGCGCTGCCCTCGATCGTGCAGCGCGAGGTAGATCGCGCGGCGTCGGCGAAGCGGGGAATCAACCTGTTGCTGTGCGGATCGGTGACGTCGGTGATGGGACGGCTGCTCTCAGGAACCGCGCCGCTGCGGGGCCGGGCCACCCTGGAGATGGCGATCCGGCCGTTCGAGTACTGGCTGGCCCGGCAATTCTGGGAGGTGGAGGACCCGAGGGTGGCTGTGCTCGTCCACTCCATCGTCGGTGGTACTCCGGCCTACCGGCGGTTCGCGGCCTCCGACACCCCGCAGTCCCTGGATGACTTCGACGACTGGGTACTGCGGACAGTGCTGAACCCGGTCCGTCCGCTGTTTCGCGAGGCTCGGCATCTCCTCGAAGAAGAGATGAACGTGCGCGACAGCGCGCTTTACCACTCCGTCCTCGCGGCTGTTGCTGCAGGCAACAATACGCGCGGTGGAATCGCCAACTATGTCGGCCGGAAGGCGACCGACATCGGACACCACCTCACGGTCCTCGCGGACAGTGGTCTCCTGCGTCCGCAGCCGGACGTCTTTCGCGCCGGCCGGTCCGTCTACCGAGTCGCGGAACCGCTGATTACCTTCTACCAGGTGGTGATGCGGGCGCAGTGGGGTGTATTGGAGAGCGGCCGTGCCGAGACGGTGTGGCGGGCCGCCAAGGCCCGGTTTCTGTCGCAGGTCGTCGGACCGCACTTCGAGCAGATGTGCCGGGACTTCGCACTGTGGGCGCCGCCTGAGCTTTTCGGTGAGTTGCCCGGTGAGATCGGCGCCGGTGTGGTCCCCGATCACAGTCGGCGCAGCCAGATCGAGGTCGACGTGGTCGTGATGGCACCGGCGTATCCCGGTCGACCCAAGAAGCTTCTGTCGCTGGGTGAGGTCAAGTGGGGAGAAGTGATGGGGCGACGGCACGTCGAACGGTTGGAGCGAGCGCGGCACTTGTTGTCCAAGAACTACGACACCTCGGAGACGGTGCTCGCGTGCTACAGCGGAGCCGGGTTCGAGCCTGGCCTCGATCCAAAGGTCCTGACCGTCGGCCTCGACGATCTCTATAAGTCCTTCGCGTAGCAGAGTGAGACCGGTTCGTGCTCGAAGGGTGGGTACGGCGGGGTGGGCCGGTAGCCGTGGTTTGTGTAGAGGGCGATCGCTTCGGCCTGCTTGGTGCCCGTTTCCAGCCGGAGGCGGGTCAGGCCGGTCGAGCGGGCGTGGGACTCGACCGCGTCGAGCAGTACGCGGGAGAGGCCCCACCCGCGGGCGGTCGGGACGACGTACATCCGCTTGATCTCGCCGAGGCCGGGGGCGACCGGCTGGAGACCGACGCAGCCAACCGGGGTTCCGTCCAGAGACAGCAGGGTGAAAGCGATATCGGGGTGGAGGGCGACCAGCGGCTGGTCCTCGCCGTACATCGCGGCCAGTTCGGCCTGTTGCGCGGTGATCAACGTCCGGATGGCGGGGTCCGTCCCGGGCGTCGCGCGCAGTTCCACTCCCTCGATCACCATGCTCGGGACGGTAGCAAGATGGCATGACGCTCCTGTTTCCATTTCCTCTCCATGGTCTGATGGGCTGGTGAGGACGCTGGAGGAGATCGCCGCCGGGGTACGTGACGGGTCGCTGGACCCTGTGGATCTGGTCGAGGACGCGTTGGCGCGTGCTGCCGACGCGGCTGAGCTGAATGCCGTTGTGCACCTGGATGTGGATGGAGCGCGCAAGGCTGCCGTCGCGCATGACCGGACCGGCGCGTTGGCAGGTGTGCCGGTGCTGGTGAAGGAGATCGTCGAGGTCGAGGGCCTGCCGTACCGCTGCGGCTCCGCGTCGATGGATGAGGTCGGCCGACAGGACGCTGAGGTCGTACGGCGGTTGCGAGCGACCGGTGCGATCGTGATCGGCCTGTCGCACACGCATGAGTTCGCGTATGGCTGCTTCGGTACGTCGAACCGCGTCGGACCGTGCCACAACCCGCATGACCCGTCGCGGATGACAGGTGGGTCCAGCTCCGGGTCAGCTGCTGCAGTGGCGGCCGGTGTGGTGCCGTTGGCGATCGGTACGGACACTGCGGGCTCGGTGCGCATCCCTGCTGCACTGTGCGGGGTGGTCGGCTTCAAACCGTCGTTCGACACGCTGCCGACCGACCGGGTGTTCCCGCTGTCGCAGTCCCTCGACCACGTGGGCGTCCTGACCCGCACCGCCGCAGATGCCGCCTATGCACTCAACGCGCTGGCGGGTGTCGCTGTCCGACCGCTGCGCAAGCCCCGCCTGGGTGTGGTGACCAACCTGGAGTACCTCCAGCTCAATCCTGGAGTCAGCACTGCATGGTCTGCTGTCTTGAAGACGCTCGAAGCCGTCGAAGTGCAGCTGCCCGACTGGTCCACCAGCTACTCGACCGCGGCGAACATCCAAGGACCTGAGGCAGTTGCCAACCACCGCGGCCGATCACAGGACCTGTACCAGCCGGACGTCCGCCTGCGACTGCTCGAGGCGTCGCAGGTGGAGTCCGCGGACTACGAGCGAGCAAAAGAGGATGCGGCCCGCATCACCGCCGAACTGGACGCAGTCCTCGCCGGCGTCGACGCCGTACTCACTCCGACCGTCCTGACGACCGCACCGCTGATCACTGCAGCGGCCACGGCCGACGGTGGCCTCGACGTACGCAAGCAGCTGATGAACAACACCCGCCTGGCGAACCTGACCCGGCACGCGGCCGTCAGCCTGCCGATCCCGGCTGACGGCCTTCCGGTCGGCCTCCAGGTCATTGCTGCAAGCAACGAACAGGCGGCCGCGGTCGCGTGCTGGATCGAGGCTCAGCGGTAGATCCGCAGATCGGCCAGACTCCACCAGTTGCCGGCGCTCCCGGTCGACGTGATCCGCACGTACCGCGCGTGCGCCGGCCGCACCTTCACTGTGGTGAGTTGACCTGTGGACGTACCCGAGGCAACGGTCTGCCAGCTGACACCATCTTTGCTGACAGCAACCTCATAGCCGCGTGCGTAGTCGCCGGTGTTCCCGCCGCTGTCGAGCGCGACCTCGCTGAATGTCTGCGCCTTGCCCAGATCCGCCTGCACCCATTGACCCGGTGCCTGTGCCTCCTTGCTCTGCCACACCGTCGATCCGTCCTGGTCGGTCAGCAGACCAGCGTCGGCGCCGTTCACGCTCGTCGTCGCACCTGCAACCGAGAGCTGCTGCGGTACGTCGGCCGCCACCCGTCCCCAGGTGTACGTCGCGATCGCCCCACCAGGCAGCTCGTACTCGAACGACTTGTCGCCCACCGCGACCGTGAAGCTCCGCGGGTCGTCGTTCTCGTTGTGCACCACGAGTGCCGTCGTACCGTCCGGGTTGCGGAACGCTGCGGACATCAGCTGCCCGTTCCATCCGGTCGTCCCGTACGACGTACTCCCGATCCGCACCGCGCCCGGCTTCACGAACTTCGACAGGTGGCCGATCGTGTAGTACTCCGCATCGGTCGTGACGGTCCCGTCCGGCTGCAGCGTGACCAGGCCGGTGCAGGTGTCGCAGCCGCCCAGGTGCGGACCGCCGGTCGAGTCGAGTGCGATGTTCCAGTTGACGACCGACTTCGCCCAGTTGCGCGTCGTACCGAGCATCAGCGTGCGGGCGTGCCAGGTCAGCGTGCCGCGGAAGATCTGCGGCGGGGTGTCGGTCGGCCAGTGCGAACCGGAGCATTCGGTGAACCAGATGCCCTTCGCCGGGAACGCGTTGTGCAGATCGGTCTGCTTCGACGGATCGCCCGAGTAGCAGTGGTACGCCGTACCCGCGATCCACTTGGCAGCCGGGGTCTGGAGCAGCTTGTACGGATAGTCGGTCTCCGGGTCCTCACCAGGCGGGGTGGAGGCGACATCGCCGGGATGCGTGGTCCAGTTGTGGTCGTAGCCGAGGATCTTGGTCCGCGGGCTCACAGCTCGCAGTTTCGGCCCGAGTGCCTCGATGACCGCGGCTTCCTGGCGAACCGGCATGTCCGTGCCCGGGTACGCGCTCGGCTTGCGGTTCTGCGGCTCGTTCTGGATGGAGAGGAAGTCGACGGGTACGCCGGCCTTGGCGTACGCCTGCACGAACTTGACCAGGTAACGCGCGTACGCGTCGTACACCTTGGGGTCGTCCTTGAGCCGGCTGCCGACGAGGGTGTCGCCGGTCTTCATCCAGGCCGGCGGGCTCCACGGCGTCGCCATCACCTTGAGCGCCGGGTTGAGCTGCTTGGCCCGGCGCAGCAGCGGCAGCACCTGCTGCTGATCGTGCGCGACGGTGAAGTGCTTCAGGCCGAAGTCGGTCTGGCCGGCCGGCACGTCGTCGTACGTGTAGTGCTCGGCCGCGGCAGTGAAGTCGGACGAGCCGACGGGCTGGCGGAGGAAGCTGACGCCGATGCCCTGCCTCGGGTCGAACAGACTGCGCATCGTCTGCTCGCGGTCGGCCGGGCTGAGCTTGTACAGCACGCTCGCCGACGAGTCAGTGATCGAGGCGCCGAAGCCGTCCATCGTCTGGTACGACGTCCGCGGGTCGACCGTGATAGTGGTCCGGTCACTCGCTCTGTCGTGGAACGTGACGGGTGCGCGCTCGTGCAGCAGCTCGGCGCGGTCGGGAGTGGTGACCCAGACACGGGCCTGGGTCGTCGGGGGATGGGCTTGGGCGGGACCGGTGAGTGACGCCACCGTGAGAGCAAGGGCGACGCCGAAGGCGGGTGTTCTCATCGCACTCCTCAGGAATGAAACAAACGGCCACAGAACACGCCCGCGATCGACCACTGTCAAGACCTGGGAGCGGTGCCCTAGAGTGCTGAGCGTGAAACAAAGGGATGTAACAAATGCCGCGCGCTAGAGCCACCGTGCGCGACGTCGCGACCGCGACCGGAGTGTCGATCGCGACCGTGTCCCGGGTCCTCAACCAGGTGGGCGGGGTGGCGCCCGAAACGCGCCGGCTGGTGGAGCAGGCGATCGAGGAGCTCGGCCTGCGCGCGCCCACCCCCCGCGGCGGTACGGCGAAACCGGTCGACGGCGCCGTCTACGTGCGCTGCCCCTACATGCTCACCGACTACTTCGGCCTGATCGTGTCGTCGATCGCCGAGACCCTGGATCGGCACGGCCGGCAGGTGATCCTCAACGCCGGCGAGGCCGCGCAGGACGATCCCGTCCTGCCGCATCTGGCATCCCGCCGGGACGTCGGCGGCGCCATCCTGATCCTTCCACCGGAACCGAGCGCGGACCTGGTGCGGCTCAGCTCGCGTCGTTTCCCGTTCGTGGTGGTCGATCCACGGACGGCGCTGCCCGGCGACATCCCATCGGTGTCGGCGGCTCACCATTCCGGTGCCCGCCAACTCACGGCCCACCTGACCGCGCTCGGCCACAGCCGCATCGGCGTCATCGCCGGCCCCCGCGAGTGGCTCGCCGCCGACGCCCGCCTGAGCGGCCACGCCGCTGCCCTCGCCGACGCCGGGATCCTCCCCGACCCATCACTCGTCCGCCACGACCAGCCGACCACCACGCACGGCTACCGGGCCGCCGTCTCGCTGCTCGACCTCGATCCGCGCCCGACCGCACTGGTCGCCTTCAACGACAAGGCCGCAATCGGAGCCCTCCAAGCCGCCACCGAACGCGGCCTCTCCGTCCCCGGCGACCTCTCCATCGCAGGCTTCGACGACCTCGACCTCAGCCGCGCAAGCAACCCCCAACTCACGACAGTCCGGCAACCCCTGCAGGAAATGGGCCGAATGGCCGTCAGCCTCCTCATCCGCCTCCTGGACCGCCACGCCCTGGAAGCCCTCCACGTAGAACTGGCCACTACGTTGATCCCCCGCGCCTCCACCGCTCCGCCCCGCTAGTGCGCGCGGAGGCGTGTCGCGCGGGTGCGGAGATAGCGCTGCTCGGAGGTGTTCGTCGTGAGTTTGGCTGCCGACAGGTAGGCGTCGGCGGCCTGCTGGTGATCGCCTCGGAGCTCGAGGAGGTGAGCTCGGACGGCGTCGAAGCGGTGGCCGCGGAGCGCGCGCTCGTCGTTCGACAGGGTGTCGAGGAGGCGGAGTCCGGCGTCGGGGCCGTGCACCATCGCGGTCGCGACCGCGCGGTTCAGCCGCACGACCGGACCGTCCAGCAACGGTTCCAGCAAGTTGTACAGGGCAAGGATCTGCCGCCAGTCGGTGTCGTCGGCCGTCCTCGCCTCGCTGTGGACGGCGGCGATCGCGGCCTGCAACTGGTACGGCCCGAGCGGCGTCGTCCGCATAGCCCAGGTGATCAACTCGGTGCCCTCGCGGATCGCCGCCCGATCCCACCGGGACCGGTCCTGCTCGTCGAGCGGGACGAGCGCGCCGTCGGCCGTCGTACGCGCGGAGCGGCGGGCGTCGGTCAGCAGCATCAGTGCGAGCAGCCCGGCCACCTCACCGTCGCCGGGCAGTACGTCGCGCAGCATCCGGGCCAGTCGGATCGCCTCGCGGGCGAGTCCGACCCGGCCGAGCTCGTCACCCGCCGTACTGGTGTATCCCTCGTTGAAGATCAGGTAGAGCACCTGAAGCACTGCGGCCAGTCGCTCCGCGGGCTCCTCGGGCGGCCGGAACGGCTGTCCGCGCAACTTCTGCTTCGCGCGGCTGATCCGCTGCCCGATCGTCGCCTCCGGAGCCAGCAAGGCTGTGGCGATCTCGCCGGTGGTGAGACCGCCGACAGCCCGGAGCGTCAGAGGGATCTGCGACGCGATCGGCAGCGCCGGGTGGCAGCAGAGGAACAGAAGAGTCAATGAGTCGTCGGCCGGACTGACCGGTGCCGGCGCGACATCAGGCGTTCGGACGATGTCTTCCCGGTGCCGGCGGGACTCCTCGTTGCGCAGCAGGTCGATCAGGCGCCGCGAGGCGACCCGGATGAGCCAGGTGCGCGGCTCATCCGGGACGCCCTGCTCGGGCCACTGCTGCGCTGCCGCCAGGAGCGCCTCCTGAACGGCGTCCTCACAGGTCTCGAAGTGCCCGTACCGGCGTACCAGTGCGCCGAGCACCTGCGGCGTGAGGTCGCGCAACAACTGCTCCATCAGTCCGGCCGGACGTCCTCGGGGCCGGCCATGATGGGCCGTACTTCGACGGTGTCGCCGACCGCCTCGACGATCCGGGCCGCGATCGCCATCGCCCGGTCGTGGCTGTCGCAGTCGACGATCGCGAAGCTGGCCAGTACCTCCTTGGATTCCGCGAACGGCCCCTCACTGGCGACCGGTCCGCCATCGGTACGCCGTACCGTCCGAGCGAGCGCCGGGTGGGCCAGCCCCTCGGTCCCGAGTAGCTCGCCGGTGGCGGTCAGCTCGGCCGCGAGGTCCTCGTAGAACTTGCAGATCGCGATGAACTCGGGGCTCGTCACGTCCACCGTGTCCCAGCCGCTCTGGTCGCCGTACGCGAGAAGCAGGTACTTCATCGATCACTCCTTCTGGCCATCGTGGCGTGGTAGCCGCCACCCGGGTACACCCAGTCTCCGGTGAGACGGTCGCCGTCCTCGGTGAAGACTCCCTTGAAGTAGCCGGGTGATCCCTTGAAACCGCCCCAGATCGTGAGTTCGTCGCCGGCCAGCTCGTAGACGTAGTCGAGGGTGTTGCCGTCGGCGTCGTACGCGCGGGACTTCACCTCGGTCCCGCGTTCCCCGCCGAACGGGTGCTCGTAGCCGATGATCTCGGTCATCCGCACCTCGTGACCGTCGTGGTCGAGGAGGCCGCGCTGGACCAGGAAATGGCCGCCGTCCATCCATTCGAAGGTCGTCGTACCGGTCGCGCCGCCGGTGACCTGCCAGGTGCCGACGAGGCGGCCGAGCCGCTGCAGTTCGTTCGTCATGTCCTTGTCCTGTTCGATCGGTTGCTGCTCGTGCTGCTACCTCGAAGCCGGGCGGCGGGTTTCGACAGGTTCGGGATGTTCAAATTCGGACGATGGGCAGTGCGCGAAACGGCTCGGTTGTGGCAGGTTTTAGACATGAACCTTCGGATCGGCATTGCCGGGATCGCCATCGAGTCCAGTACGTTCTCGCCGCATCGGGCCGGGCTGGCGGATTTCGACGTACGGCGTGGGGACCACCTGATGGAGCGGTACGAGTTCCTCGGGAAGGACTGGGCGCAGGGGATCGAATGGGTCCCGCTGCTGCACGCACGGTCATTGCCGGGTGGCGCCGTACTGCCGGAGGTGTACGACGACCTGTCCGCGGAGATCATCTCCCGCCTCGAAGAAGCCGGTCAGCTGGACGGGTTCTTCTTCGACATCCACGGCGCGATGAGCGTGGTCGGGCGGCAGGACGCGGAGGCAGATCTGGCCACCCGGATCCGGGCCGTGATCGGTCCCGACGTACTGATGTCCGCGTCGATGGACCTGCACGGGAACGTGTCGCGCGAACTCGGTACGGCGGTGGATCTGATCACGTGTTACCGGATGGCGCCGCACGAGGACGCGATGGAGAGCCGTGAGCGGGCGCTGCGCAACCTGGTCGAGCGGATGCGTTCCGGGCTCGGGAAGCCGGGGAAGGCGTGGGTCCAGGTGCCGGTGCTGCTACCGGGCGAGAAGACGTCGACCCGGCTCGAGCCGGCGAAGTCGATCTATCGGCGGGTCGGCGAGATCGCGGACGAACCCGGCGTGCTGGACGCTGCCGTGTGGGTCGGATACGCGTGGGCCGACGAGCCGCGATGCCGGGCTGCCGTGGTGGTCACTGGCGATGATTCTTCTTTGATTACTACGCGCGCTGCCGAGCTGGCTGCTGCTTACTGGGATGCGCGAGACGGGTTCGAGTTCGTTGCGCCGACCGGGACCTTGCAGGAGTGTGTGTCCGCCGGGCTTGCCAGCACCGCGCGTCCGTTCCTGATCAGCGACTCCGGCGACAACCCGACGGCCGGCGGCGCGGGCGACACCTCGTGGACGCTCGGCCAGCTGCTCACCATCGAGGAGCTGACCTCCGGCAAGGCGACCGCGATCCACGCCAGCATCACCGACCCCGAAGCCGTCGCCGCCTGTGTTGCGGCCGGCGTCGGCAACGAGGTCGAGGTCACCGCCGGTGGCAAGGTCGACAACATCCCGTCCGGCCCGGTTCCACTGTCCGGCACCGTCTTCTCCCTCTCCGAGGACCCGGTCGGCGGAACGGTCGCAGTGATCAAGGCCGGCGGCCTCCACTCCATCCTCACCAGCCGCCGCAAGCCGTACCACCACATCGCCGACTTCACCCTGCTGGGCCTCGACCCCGCGTCAACAGACCTCGTCATCGTGAAGATCGGCTACCTGGAACCGGAGCTCTACAACCTGGCCGCCGACTGGCTCCTGGCTCTGACCCCAGGCGGTGTAGACCAAGACCTCCTCCGCCTGGGCCACCACGGGGTACTGCGCCCGCTGTTCCCCTTCGACGCGGACATGGCTGCACCGAACCTGACCCCCGAACTGCTCCCGTAGGTTCTCGCCCCGGGCACTCTCAGGGGTCAACCCCGCTTCGTGTCGGTTGCGGACCCGGAATCTGCTGGCGCAACCGACCAACGCGGGGGTTGACCCCTGAGATGGTCGTGGGCGGTGGGTCGGGGGTGCTGGTATTAGAGCTTGCGGAGTACGTGGAGGGCTTCGATGGCGTGGGTTACCAGGTGGTCGGCTGCGTACGGGCGGTCGGCTTCGGGGAGGCCGGACCATTCGATTGCGAGGTCTTCGGTGTACGACAGCCACGCGTGGATGCGGAGGTAGTCGGCGGACGTAGGTTCGTCGGCCACGTCCGGGGTGCCCAGGTACGTGAGGATGCGCTTGGTCAGGCCGGCGCGCGTCTCGTCGTACACCTCGACGGCGAAGTCGTCCCCGCCGGCAGCGCCTCGCACGAAGGAGATGTACGCCGTACGACGCCGCTCGATGAAGGCGACGAACTGGGTCAGCATCTCCTGGAGCTGCTCTTCCGGCGGGAGCGTCTCGTCGGGCTTGGTGACGCGGAGCAGGCGGCGTCCGGCGGCGGAGATGACGGCGACGTAGTAGTCGCGCTTGCTCGGGAAGTAGTGGAACAGCAGGCCGCGGGAGATCCCGGCCTGGCCGGCGATGGCATCGATCGACAGTTCGTGAATCGGTTGGGTCCGCAGCATCATCAGGCCGACTTTGACCAGTTGCTTCTTGCGGTCCTCCGCCGACAGTCGGTGATCCATGCTATTGAGCATTGCTTAGAAGCTGAGCTACGGTCAAGGCGAGGAGAGGAGTCTTGATGGGGTTCGAACCTTCGGCCCGGGCTCAGGATCTGGTCGCGCGGGTGGACGCTTTCCTGCGGACCGAGATCGAGCCGGTCGAGGCGGAGCTGCACACCGCGATCCGTACTTCCGGTGATCCGTGGCAGCCGCAACCGGTGATCAAGGACCTGCAGGCGAAGGCGCGCGACGCCGGCCTGTGGAACCTGTTCCTGCCACCCGCCGAGCCCGGCAACGAGCAGTACGGCGAAGGCTTGAGCAACCTCGACTACGCCCCGATCGCCGAGCTCACCGGCCGGTCGTTCATCGCGCCGTACATCTTCAACTGCAACGCGCCGGACACCGGCAACATGGAGGTCCTGCTCCGCTACGGCACCGACGAGCAGAAGAAGCAGTGGCTGGAGCCGTTGCTGGACGGCACGATCCGGTCCGCGTTCTGCATGACCGAGCCGGATGTCGCGTCCTCCGACGCCACCAACATGGAGGCGACCGCGGTCCTCGACGGCGACGAGGTCGTGATCAACGGCCGCAAATGGTGGAGTACGGGCGTCGGCCACCCGGACTGCCAGCTCCTCATCTTCATGGGTCTGACCGATCCCGACGCCCACCGGTACGCGCGCCACACGATGGTCCTCGTCCCGCGCGACACCCCGGGCGTCAAGGTCGAGCGCCTGCTGCCGGCGATGAGCAGGTACGACGAACCGCACGGACACGGCGAGGTCTCGTTCACCGAGGTCCGCGTGCCGGCGTCGAACATCCTGGTCGGACCGGGCCGGGCGTTCGAGATCGCGCAAGGCCGCCTCGGTCCGGGGCGCGTGCATCACTGCATGCGGCTCGTCGGCCTGGCGGAGAAGGCGCTCGAGCTCGCGCTGAAGCGGGGCACCAGCCGAACTGCGTTCGGCAAGCCGCTGGTGAACCTCGGCGGCAACCGGGAGCGGATCGCCGACGCGCGGATCGCGATCAACCAAGCGCGGTTGCTCGTGCTGCAGACGGCGTACCTGCTGGACACCGAAGGGCTCGCGGGTGCGTTGAGCGAGGTGAGCCAGATCAAGGTCGCCGTACCGCGGATGGCGCAGGACGTCATCGACATGGCGATCCAGCTGCACGGTGGCGGTGGGCTGTCCGACGACTTCCCGCTGGCGGCAGCGTGGACGAGTGCGCGCGCGTTGCGACTGGCCGACGGGCCCGACGAGGTGCATCGTGGGGTGATCGCGAGGATCGAGCTCGCGTCGTACCTGTCTGCTGTTCAGGAGGGCAAGTGAGCCGGGTCCTCGTCACCGGTGGCGCGAGTGGGCTGGGCGCCGCGCTGGTCGCCCAGTTTGTTGCTGAAGGCCACCAAGTCCTGACCACGGATATCGGCGAAGAAGGCGAGGGCACGCCGTACCTGAAGCTGGACGTGCGCCGCGCAGCGGACTGGGATGCAGCGGTCGCGTGGTGCGAGCAGAACTGGGGCGGGCTGGACATCCTGGTGAACAACGCCGGCATCGCGACCGGCGGCCGGATCGACGTCGAGACGCTGGACGAGTGGGACCGGGTCATCGACATCAACCTGATGGGCGTGGTCCGCGGCTGCCGCGCGTTCGCACCGCTGTTCAAGCGCCAGCGATCTGGTCACATCGTCAACACCGCGTCCGCGGCCGGGCTGGTGCATCCCCCGATGATGAGTTCGTACAACACGGTCAAGGCCGGCGTGGTCGCGCTTTCGGAGACGTTGTCGCACGAGCTCCATCCGTACGGCGTGACCGTGTCGGTGGTCTGCCCGTCGTTCTTCCGGACCAACCTCGCCGACTCGATCCGGGGCGCGGACAGCGCGATGGGGGCGACCGCGCGGCAGCTGATCGAGAAGTCACCGCGGTCCGCGGACGACATCGCGGCCGCCGTACTCGCTGGAATCAAGAAGAAACAGTTCCTCATCATCCCGGACCGGCCGGCCGCGATGGCGTGGCGTACCAAGCGGTTCGCGCGTCCGCTGTACAACCGGCAGATGCGCAAGATCGCGGAGCGGGCACGGCAGCGGGCCGAGGGCTCGAATGGGTGATGGCGCGCGGGCGGTCCGCAGTGAGGATGCCTTCGACGTGCCGGTGGTCGACGCCTGGTTGCGGCAGCGGACGGACCTGCCGGACGGCCTGCCCGAGGTCAAGCAGTTCACCGGCGGCGCGTCCAACCTGACCTATTTGCTGAGGTATCCAGGCCACGATCTGATCCTGCGCCGTCCGCCGGCCGGGACGAAGGCTAAGAGCGCGCACGACATGGGCCGCGAGTACCGCATCCAGGCGGGTCTCAAGCCGGTGTTCCGGTACGTCCCGGAGATGGTTGCCCACTGCAACGACGACACGGTGATCGGTTCCGAGTTCTATGTGATGGAGCGGGTCGCCGGCACGATTCCCGGGCACCACGAGCTAGGCGTCGACCTGACCCCGGAGCAGGCCAGGCAGCTCGGCTTCACGTTGATCGACACGCTCGCCGAGCTGCACGCGGTGGACCCTTCAGCGGCAGGTCTGTCCGACCTGGGCCGCGGCGCGGGGTACGTCGAGCGCCAGGTCACCGGCTGGTCCGACCGGTACCGCAAGGCGAAGACGTGGAACGTGCCCAGCTACGAGCGCGTGATGGCCTGGCTCGCGGCGAACCAGCCGGCCGATGTCCGTACGTGCGTTATCCACAACGACTTCCGCCTCGACAACGTCGTACTCGCGCCGGACGATCCGCTCCACGTGGTCGGCGTCCTGGACTGGGAGCTGGCCACGCTCGGTGATCCGCTGATGGATCTCGGCAGCGCGCTGGCGTACTGGGTGCAGGCCGACGACGACTGGGCGTTCCGCCGGTTCAGGCTGCAGCCGTCCGACGTGCCGGGGATGCTGACGCGCGACGAGATCGTGGAGTACTACGCCAAGCGGTCGGGGCTCGTCGCGGACAACTGGGCGTTCTACGAGGTGTTCGGGTTGTTCCGGCTGGCGGTGATCGCGCAGCAGATCTACTACCGCTACCACCACAAGCAGACCCGGAATCCGCGGTTCAAGAACTTCTGGCTCCCGGTCAACCTGCTCGAGCGGCGCTGTCGCCGCATCATCCGGCAGGCGTAGATGGCGGTCATCTACCTGATCCGGCACGCCCAGGCATCCTTCGGCGCCCGCGACTACGACAAGCTTTCCGAGCAAGGTGAGCGCCAAGCCGTGCTGCTCGGTCAAGCGCTGGCCGCGCGGGGCGTGCGCCCCGACCTCGTGGTGACGGGGTCGATGTCGCGGCACCTCCGAACGGCGCACCTCGCGCTGGAGGCGGCCGGCCTTCCGGACCGGGCCGAGGTGGACGGGGGCTTCGACGAGTTCGACCATGAGCAGGTGATCCTTGCGCACAAACCGGCGTACCGGCGGCGCACGGTGATGCTCGCGGATCTGGCCCGGACCGGGAATCCGCAGCGCGCGTTCCAGCAGATGTTCAGTGCCGCGACCGAACGCTGGGTGCACCAGGAGGACGGGTACACGGAGAGCTTCACGGCGTTCGCGGACCGCGTCGAGGCCGCCGTACGACGGACCGCGGGGAGCCTTGCGAAGGGTGGAACCGCTGTCGTGTTCACGTCGGGTGGGCCGATCACGTCGGTGGTGAGCCGGCTGCTGACCGGCGGCGACGGGCTGTGGCTCACACTCAATCCGTTGACGATCAACACCGCGATCACCAAGGTGCTGTCCGGGCTGAGCGGACTGACGATGGTCAGCCACAACGAGCACGGACATCTCGACGGCACCGGGATGATTTCCTACAGATAGGGCTGCGATGCGACGCAACATCCTGATCACGGGCGCCAGCGCCGGGCTCGGTGCGGAGATGGCCCGGCAGTTCGCCGCGAAGGGCCACAACCTGGCGCTGACCGCACGCCGGACCGAGCGGCTCGAGGCGCTGCAGGCTGAACTGGCCGAACATTATCCACAGGTTCAGGTAGTTATCCACAGCCTGGATGTGACTGATCACGACCAGGTGTTCGAGGTGTTCCGCAAGATCGACGCCGAGCTGCCGCTGGACCGGATCGTGGTGAACGCCGGTCTCGGCAAGGGCGCGCCGCTCGGCACCGGGCGCTTCGACGCGAACCGCGACACCGCGCTGACCAACTTCGTCGGTGCGCTCGCCCAGGCGGAGGCGGCCCTCGACCTGTTCCGCGCCCGGAACGCCGGCCATCTCGTCTTCATCTCGTCGATCTCCGGGCTCCGCGGGCTGCCGAAGACAGTCACGACGTACGCCGCGACGAAGGCGGGGATCGCCTCGCTCGCCGAAGGGCTGCGGATGGAGCTGCTCGGTAAGCCGATCCAGGTCAGCACGATCTACCCCGGGTACATCCGGTCCGAGATGAACGAGCATGTGTCGAACACACCGCTGATCGTCGACACCGAGCCCGGTGTGCGGGCGATCGTCGCCGCGATCGAATCGGAGAAGTCGAAGGCGTACGTGCCGTCGTGGCCGTGGGCGCCGCTGGCTCAGGTGATGCGGTTCGCGCCGCTCGCCGTACTGAAGAGGATGCTGTGATGCGCTGGGGTCTGACCGTTCCGCTGACCGGGGTGCCGCTGCGGGACCACCGTTCGCTGATCTCCGAGCTGTTCGAGCTGGGCTACACCGATCTGTGGTCGGCGGAGGTGGCCGGAGCGGATGCGTTCACGCCGCTGGTGCTCGCGTCCGAGTGGGACGCTCAGCTGCGGTTGGGGACGGCCGTCGTACCGGTGCACACTCGCGGGCCGGCTGCGCTCGCGATGAGCGCGGCGGCGCTGGCGGACCTCGCGCCGGGGCGGTTCGTGCTCGGGATCGGGGCGTCGTCGGAGACCATCGTGACCGGGTGGAACGGGATCGCGTACGACCCGCCGCTGGCGCGGACCCGCGACGTACTGCGGTTCCTGCGGCAGGCGTTCGCCGGGGAGCGGGTGGACGGGGAGTTCGACAGCTTCACGATCAACCGCTTCCGGTTGGAGAAGGCACCCGACGTACCGCCGGCGATCATGCTCGCCGCGCTCCGCCCGCAGATGCTGCGGCTGGCGGCGCGGGAGGCCGACGGCGCGATCACGAACTGGCTGTCCGCCGACGACGTACGACAGGTCCGCGCGGAGCTCGGCCCGGACAAGGAGCTGGCCGCGCGGATCTTCGTCTGCGTGACCGAGGACGCCGAGATGGCCCGGAACATCGGCCGCTTCCTGATCGCGACGTACTTGACGGTCCCCGGGTACGCCGCCTTCCACGACTGGCTCGGCCGCGGTACCGCGATGAAACCGATGCGCGACGCCTGGGCCGCCGGCGACCGCAACGCCGCAATGGCCGCCGTACCCGTCGAGATCCTGGACGCGCTGATAGTCCACGGCACCCCCGACCAATGCCGCACCCACATCAACCGCTACCTCGACAACGGCCTCGACACCCCCATCATCGCCACCCTCCCCACCGGCACCAACCTCCTCGAAACCGCCCGCGCCCTGGCCCCCGGCTAAAACATCCGCAAACCGAACCCAGGTTCAGCCGGTGGTTGATTTGGTGGTGATGGTGAAGGCTCGGACGCAGATGGGGTCTGGGGGGAGTTCGTTGATGATGAGGTTGCCGGTGACGGTGGCGCCCTTGGAGGTGCCTGACAGGGGGATTACGAAGGTTGGGGCCTGACCCAAGGGGGCGCCAGTGGTGAGTTTGGTTGGGGGGCCGACCAGGGCGCGCATCAGGAGGGGGATGAGTTGTTCTGAGCCGTCGCAGGCGAAGGCGGCTGCGCCCTTGGAGTTGTTGGCGTTGAGTTGGGCTACGAATCGTTGACCCAGGTCCGCAGCTGTCGTTGCCGGCGTGGTCTTCGCCGGGGCGTTGGGCTTCGGGGACGGCGTGGGCTTCGGGGCCGTGGTCTTGGGTGCGGTGGGGCGGGTGGTCGTCGTCGCCGGTGGGGGTACGGCCGAGGTGCCTGGGCCGGGGTTGGACTTGGTGTCCTGGTGGTTGGAGACGAGGCGCTGCACGAGTACGCCGACCGCTCCGAGGGCCACGAGGATGAGGATCACGATCAGCGCGATGATCAGGCCGGCTCGGCTCTTCTTGGGCGGCTGGCCGTAGCTGGGGGCGGAGTTGTAGTTGCCCGGCTGCGGCTGCCAGCTGTAGTTCGGCCCGGGCGGCGGTGAGCTCACACGCATAGTGTGGCAGCGGGATCAGCTCAGTCGGTGCTCTTTGAGCCAGGTCGTTGCCCGGCGGTTGGACGCTCGCGAGAGCCAGGCGTCCTGGATGATCTCGGCCAGCTCCTGCTTCGAGACCTCGCCGAGGTGGCTGCCGCGGATCAGGACCGACGGGTGGCCGTCGAAGTGGGGTGTGGTGAAGAACGGGTTCGACTCGTCCGCGACCAGTGCGAGCTTCTCGTCCTCGGACTCGACCCAGATCATGATCACGTCGTCGTACTTCTCGCCGCTGACCGGATCGACCGCGTCCGGCCGCGGCGTACGGAAGAACACGAACGACTTCCCGCCGACCTGGTAGACCGGGCGATCGGTGCCGTCGTCGCGCTCCCACTTCGTGACGTGCGGCAGGCCCGACGCGATCTCGTGGACGTCGGTCACGCGGGCCTTCCTCGGCGCCATGCGAAGCGGCCGATCAGTGCGCGAGCGAGGTCAGGCGAACGCAGAGCGGACGGGTCGGCTGATCCATGATGTCGACCGTACCGGCCAGCGGCGCGCCGCCCTTCGTGGTGCCGGAGAACGGGACCGAGATCCGCGGGTAGTAGCTGCTCACCGAGGCGGCGGGTCCGCTGACCGCCAACTTGGTCGGCGGGTCGATCGTGACGATGAGCTGGCCGGCCAGCAGGTTCTTGCTGTCCGCGCAGCCGAGTGCGGTCGCGTGCTTCTGGTCGTTCGCGTTGAGGTAGGCGATGAACCTGGTGGCGAGCGTCGTGGCTTCGGCGAGGCGCGGTCCGCCGGGCGTCTCCGACGGTTGCGCGGTCGCCTGCGGCGAGCCGGTCGGCCGGGCTGCCGCGGGGGACGGCGCGGTCGGGCCACTGCCCTGGTCGTCATCACCACCCATCAGGCCCGGGAGGAGCAGCGCGAACACCCCAAGGAACACGATGATGCCGGCGGCCGCGATCACGACGTACAACATCGTCCGCGGACGCTTCCGACGCGGCCCGAAACCAGGTGCGTACCCCCGCCCGTCCCACGCGGGTCCGCCTGGCCCACCAGGCCCGCCGTACGTCGGTCCGCCCGGGCCACCCGGTCCGCCGGGGCCGCTGTACGTCGGTCCGGGTGGGGGCTGTTGCTGCCAGCCGTTGTTCTGAGGGCCTTGCGAGTACGGGGGCTGTGTCACCCGGACAGTGTTGCAGTAGCAGGGAGCCAGATCGTGAAGGTGGACCCGGATCCCAGGCGGCTGGTGACTGTGATCTTGCCGCCGTGTGCCTCGGCCAGGTGCTTGGTGATCGCGAGGCCGAGGCCGCTGCCGCCGGTGGTGCGGCTGCGGGAGTGTTCGGCACGGTAGAAACGGTCGAACAGATGAGGCAGGTGCTCGTCCGCGATCCCGGTGCCGCTGTCGGTGACGGTCAGGTTGTAGCCGTTGTTCACAGGTCGTACGCCGACGACGACACTGCCGCCTGGTGGTGTGTACCGGATGGCGTTCGAGACCAGGTTGCCCAATGCCTGACGAATGCGGGCGCTGTCGACGACCGCTGGTGAGGGCCCTGGGCCAGTAGCGCTGAGGGTGACGTCGGCACTGTCGGCGGCGGGGCGGTGGGCCGCGACGATTTGTTGGGCGAGTTCGGTGAGGTCGCGGGGAGCGGGGTGCAGGCGGAGCATGCCGGCGTCGGCCAGCGCGAGGTCCTGGAGGTCCGCGACCAGGTGCTCGAGTAGGTCTGTCTCTTCCAGCAACGACGTGACGAGCTCGCTGTCCAGCGGCACCACGCCGTCCTCGGACGCGACCAGATACCCCTTGATGTTGGCGAGCGGCGTACGCAGTTCGTGCGCCACGTCGCTGACCATCGCCTTCCGCTGGAAGTCGTGCCGCTGGATGGATTCGGCCATGTCGTTGAACGCATGGCCGAGCCGCGCGACCTCGTCCTTCCCGCTCACCGGTACGCGCGCCGCATGGTCGCCGTTCCGCATCCGCTGCGCCGCGCCGGTCAGCGCCACGATCGGCCGCACCAGCCGGCGACCCGCGAACAGCATCACCAGCGCCGCGATCAGCAGTACGCCGAGCGCGGTCGCCGCGGTCCGCAGCAGGCCTTCGCCGGAGAACACGTTGAACGTGCTCTCCGCTCCGAGGTACAGCTTCGCCGGCGGAGCGACGTACGGCGTCAACGCCTGCACGCGCGCCTGCGTGGCGCAGTCGACGAACTTGTCGGTGACGTCGCCCTCGTCCTTGGGCTCGACCGACTTCAGCCCCCCGAAGTCATTGACCTGGTAGTTGATGCCCGCGGCATCGAGGCAGGCGGTCGCCCGGCGGATCTCGTCGTCGTTCACCACCTTGGCTTTGGCGCTCGGCGCATACAACCCGGGCGGTGTGCACGCGTCGTCCTTCGCCGCGGTGCCCGCCTTCTCCATCACGCGGACCCCGGCGACCGACTGCGACGACTCGATCATCACCTGCGGGACGTTGCCCGCTTTCGCAACGCTCGCGGACTTGCCCTGCTTGGCCCAGCAGTCGACGGCCACCTTGGCCAGTTGTTCGCGTTGCCGCTGCTCCTGGTCGGTCATGCCCCAATCGGGATAGGCCACGAACGGCGGGGCGACCGCCGCCGTTGCCACGAAGCCGCCCGCCGCCCCGGCGGCGACGGTCTTGCGCTCGGAGTAGACGGCCGCGCTCGAGATCGCGGACAGCTTCGAGACACCGGCGTTCCGCACGTCAATGGTTGCCGCCGGCACCGATGGGAGCTCGGGGGCCGCGCCGAGCATCCGGGCCGAGTCCGCGATCACCGAGCCGTCGTCGGTGGTCACCGCGACCCGGCGACCGAGCTTGTCGGCCAGCTCGTGCACCAGCTTGTCCACACCCGACCAGGTCGGATGGTCCGCGGCGTACCTCGACAGCTCGCTGTAGATCTCGCCGTCGACCTGCAGCTGGCCGGTGTTCGCGTCGATCTCGCCCTGCAGCTTCTCCGACGTGCTGTACGTCGCGATCAGCGCGGTCGCGATCACCGCGCCGAGTGCGACCGCGAGCGACAGCGCGAGGAACCGGACGAGCACGCTACGACGCATGGCTGACCACCTTGTCGGCCAGCTTGTACCCCACGCCGTACACCGTCTTCAGGTACGCCGGAACGGTGGACGGCTCGATCTTCTTGCGCAGATTCATCACGTGGACGTCGACGGTGCGGTCGAACACGTAGTGGTCGAACCCGAACGCGTGCTCGAGCAACTGCTGCCGGGAGAACGCCCGCCCCGGCGACGCGGCCAGGCAGGCGAGGATCTTGAACTCCGCCGGCGTCAGCTCGATCAACTGCCCGGCCAGCCGGACCTCATGCCGGCCCGGGTCGATCTCCAGTTCGCCGACGCGGTACACCTCGCCCTCGGCGCGCACGCGGGTCCGCCGCAGCACGGTCCGCACCCGGGCCACGAGTTCGCGCGGGTTGTACGGCTTGGTCAGGTAGTCGTCGGCCCCCAGGTCGAGCCCGAGCAGCAGATCGTCGTCGGTCGAGCGGGCGGTCAGCATGATGATCGGCACCTGCCCGTCGGCACGCAGTACCCGGCAGACATCCAGACCGTCGACCTTCGGCATCATCACGTCGAGCACCAGCAGGTCCGGGCTGCGCCGGCGGGCCTCGTCGATCGCGGCCCGCCCGTCGTGCACGACGACGGTGAGGTGCCCCTCCCGTTCGAGGTACCGCCGGATCAGCTCCGCCTGCTTCAGGTCGTCTTCGGCGACCAGGATCCGCGCTGGCATTTAGTGCCCCGAGCCGGGTGCTGGTCGGCACTGGAGGCGCCCAGGTGAGCGCCTCGCTGCGTTGGAAGAGCAGACACGATAAGACAACATCGAGTCAGCTCTTCCGCCTTGCGATGCACTCACCTGGACACCTCCAGCACTCGACCAGCACCCGGCTCGGGGCACTACCTCAATGTCCCCGAGCTTGATGAGAATCCGATGAAGATCGGCTGAGAGCATCGGGTGCAAACCGGTCCTTCACAGGTTCTTCACCGTCCCGGCGGCACGCTCCACTGCCATGAAGACCTCACGAACTGCATCCGCCCTCGCCATCCTGGCCGTGCTCGCGGTGGCCGGCTGCGGGAACGACAAGGCGCCGGTCGCGTCCGGCGACCAGAACAGCGACAAGAGCCCGCTCGCGGCGTACATGGGTGACGGGTTCACGAGTTCGTCGGGTGGCGGCGGGTTCAAGGTCGCGATCCGGGCCGGTGGGGCGCAGCAGCCGAGCGAGGAGGAGCTGGCCAAGCAGCGCAAGGTCGAGGACGCCACCGCGGCCTGCATGAAGACGGCCGGCTTCGACTACGTCGCCGTACCGCCGGAGCAGAACGCGAAGAGCAAGTTCACCGACGCGTTCAATCTGCCGCCGGACAAGTTCGCCGAGCAGTACGGGTACGGCATCAGCACGATCGACTGGTCCAAGGCCGGCGACGACGACACCAACCCGAACACGAAGATCCGCGCCGCCTTGTCACCCTCGGCGCAGAAGGCGTACGACAAGGCGCTCAACGGACCGAACGCGAACGGGAGCGGAGCGGTCGTGATCCAGGGCAGCGGCGGTGGCCCGTCGAACACCGGCCAGCAGGACCTGGGCTGCCGGGGCAAAGCGGTCGAGCAGGTCTACGGCAAGGGCGAGGACCGGGCCGCGGACTTCAAGAAGTTCGACAGCCTGTTCAAGGACATCCAGGCGTTGCAGAAGCGGATCGAGACCGACCAGCGGGTCGTGGACGCGACCAGCGCCTGGTCCGACTGCCTGGCCGACGCCGGGCACACCGGTTTCAAGAAGGTCGACGATCCGCGCACCCAGGTCCAGCAGAAGCTGGACGCCCTGACCGGCAACAAGCCGCCGGCCAAGGGCAGTGGACCGGCCAAGACGATCACCGGGCCGCCGTCGTTCGACAAGGTCGACTCGGCCAAGCTGTCCGAGCTGCGCAAGTTCGAGATCGACCTCGCGGTGGCGGACCAGAAGTGCAAGGCCAACGGGTACGACGACGCGTACAAGAAGGTGCAGTACGACGCCGAGAAGGAGTTCGTCGACCAGCACAAGGCCGAGCTCGAGGCGTACCGCGACGAGATGGCGAACCGGTGACCGCTTCGCCCAAGTCCCGGCGCCGGGTCCTCGTCAGCGTGGCCGGGATCGCCGTGGTCTCGCTCGGCGTCGGCGTGGCCGCGGGCAGCCGGATCAGCTCGCCGGAGGACGCGGCCGCGAAGACCGCGCCGCCGAAGGCGTCCCAGATCACCGTGCCGGTGGCGAAGAAGGCGCTGTCCAGCAAGGTCGTCGGCCGGGGCGACGCCTCGTTCGACGGCGCGGTGAACGTCCGGGTCGAGACCAGTGGACTCACCACACCGCCGATCGTGACCGGGAAGGTGCCTGCCGTCGGTTCGACGATCACCGAGGGCAAGGCGCTGCTGGAGATCACCGGGCGGCCGGTGATCGGGCTGGCCGGCGTACTGCCGATGTACCGGTCCTTGTCGCCGGGGAGCAAGGGACCCGACGTGCTGCAGCTGGAACAGACCCTGGACCGGCTCGGGCTGGACCCGGGGACGGTCGACGACGAGTACGACCTCGACACGTCGGCCGCCGTGGAGCGGCTGTACGACGAGGCCGGGTACGACGCACCTGAGGCCGACAAGCAGCTGACCCAGGAAGTCGACGCCACGAGGAAGCAGGTGGACGCCGCGAAGAAGCAGCTCCGGCAGGCGCAGGCCCAGCTCAAGGCGGCCAAGGACGCGAAGGCGAAGGACACGTCGGTGCAGCAGGGCGCCGTCGACGACGCCGAGGCAAACCTCGCCGACGCCCAGGACGCGCGGAGCGAGGCCGAGTTCAAGGCCGGTACGCCGCTGCCGGTGTCCGAGGTGGTCTACGTGAAGACCCTGCCGCGCCGGGTCGACGACGTGAAGGTCGAGCGCGGCGGGACGGTGAACGGCGTGGTGATGTCGGCCAGCGGTTCGTCGCTGGTCGTCACGTTGAAGGTCGACGCCGAGACGGCGCAGCGGTTGAAGGCCGGCATGGTCGCGTCGCTCGACCTCGACGGAACGGCGATCGCGGCGAAGGTCCGCCGGGTCGCGAAGAACGGCAGCACGTACGACGTCGTGGTCGCGCCGAACGCGGTGACCGCGAGCCAGTTGGCGCTGCTGCGGGACGCGAACGTGCGGGTGACGATCCCGGTGAAGAGCACGAGCGGCAAGGTTCTCGCCGTACCGCTGGCGGCGTTGTCGTCCGGGTCGGACGGCGGCTCGCGGGTCGAAGTACTGCGGAACGGTCAGGTGGAACTGGTCCCGGTCACGGTCGGGCTGTCCGCGGACGGGTTCGCGCAGGTCACGCCGAAGGGCGACGCGAAGCTGTCCGACGGCGATCAGGTGGTGGTGGGCAAGTGAGCGCGACTGCGGTTGCCCTGCCGGCGCCGGTGGTGGAGATGATCGGCGTACGGCGGTTCTTCGAGGGGCCGCCCGAAGTACGGGCGATCAACGGGGTCGATCTGACCATCGGGCCGGGGGAGTACCTGTCGATCGTCGGGCCGTCGGGGTCGGGGAAGTCGACGTTGCTGCATCTGCTCGGGCTGCTGGACAACCCGACGGGTGGGGTCTATCGGCTCGACGGCGTGGACACGATGAGCCTGCGGGAGCGGCGTCGCGCCGTACTGCGGGGGGAGCGGATCGGGTTCGTGTTCCAGTCGTTCCATCTGCTCGACCACCGGACCGTGCTGGAGAACGTGGCGCTGTCGATGGTGTACGTCGGGGTGCCGCGCCGGGAGCGGCTCGCCCGCGCCAGGGTCGCTTTGGAGCGGGTGGGGCTGGCGCACCGGATGGAGTTCGCGCCGACCACGCTCTCCGGTGGTGAGCGGCAGCGAGTCGCGATCGCGCGGGCCCTGGTCGCGGAGCCGAGCCTGCTGCTCGCGGACGAACCGACCGGAAACCTGGACAGTGCCAACGCGGAGGCGATCCTGCAAGTGTTCGACGAACTGCATTCCGAGGGCATGACGCTGGCTGTCATCACCCACGACGCCCACGTCAGCCGCCGCGCCCAGCGCCAGGTCCGCATCGTCGACGGAACCCTCCAGTGGTAACCCAAGCAGGCCCCCCGGATCCCGCCGGCGGGCCGTCCACCCAACCCGGCCCCGGGTCGGCACGATCGCGGCGTCGCCGACTGAGATCTCGTCCCGCCGTTCGGGACCTGCTGGACGAGGCCTTGGCCGGCGTCGCCGCTCGTCCTACTCGGCTGATCCTGACGACTCTGGGAACAGTGCTCGGAGTCGCCGCCCTGGTGGGGACTGTCGGGCTGGGCCAGACGGCCGCCGGGCAGATCACGCAGCGGTTCGACCTGGCGGCGGCTACTCGTGTGGTCGTGCAGCCGGACGACAAAGGCGGACAGGAAGGTGAAGCCGCGACGCAGCTCCCGTGGGACGCGCCCGACCGGATCAAGCGGCTGAACGGTGTCGAAGCCGTCGGCACCGTCAGCAACCTGGAGATCGGCGACGACCTGGTCCAGAACGTCACCGGCCTGGACAACGGCGCCGGCAAGGCCCTGCAGGTGATGGCCGGATCAGCCGGCCTCTGGGACGCCGTCCGCGCGACGCTCGAGACCGGCCGGTTCTTCGACGCCGGCCACGACCAGCGCGCCGACAAAGTGGTTGTCCTCGGCAAGCATGCGGCCGAGCGGCTCGGCATCAACCGGGTCGACTCGCAGCCCGCGGTCTTCATCGGCGACGAGCCGTACACCGTGATCGGCATCCTCGAGTCCGTCAGCGGCCGGGCCGAACTCAACGACGCCGTGATCATGCCGAACGGCGCGGCCCGCCACGCCTACGACCTGGAGTCCCCGGACGCCGTCGAGATCCGTACGGCGGTCGGCGCGGCGCAACTGATCGCCGAGCAGGCCCCGATCGCGATCGAGCCGAACAACCCGAGCACCCTCCGCGTCGACGCTCCGCCGAAGCAGGGCGCCGTACGCAAGGGTGTCGAGTCCGACCTGAACGCACTGTTCCTGCTGCTCGGAGCGGTCGCACTCCTGGTCGGCGGTCTCGGCATCGCGAACGTCACGCTGCTGTCGGTGCTGGAACGGATCTCGGAGATCGGCCTGCGAAGAGCCTTGGGCGCGGCGCGAAGACACATCGCCGTTCAGTTCCTGGTCGAGAGCGTGATCGTCGGGTTCCTCGGCGGACTGCTCGGTACGGCGGTCGGCGTGATCCTCACCGTGAGCGTGTCCTGGATCCGCGACTGGACCCCGATCCTCGACAACCGGCTGGCGTTCGGTTCACCCCTGCTGGGTGCGTTCATCGGTCTGGTCGCCGGCACGTACCCCGCCTGGAAGGCCTCCGCCATCCAGCCGATCACCGCGCTGCGCGGCACGTGAGCTGAGCCGCCCGTACACGACAGCGGTGACGGCGAAGCCGACCACGATCAGGGCGAGCACCGGGTAGGACTTCCCGTTGTCGGGCAGGATCGCCGCGCCGAGTGCGGCCGCGGAGACCTGCCCGACGTTGAAGATCATGTCGTACAGCGAGAACACCCGACCGCGGTACACGTCGTCGACACCCGTCTGCACGAGGGTGTCGACGCTGATCTTGATGCCCTGCGCGCAGAACCCGGTGAGGAACCCGCCGACCACCAGCGCGGGCTTGGTGTAGAACCCGATCGGTACGGCGCACACCACCGCCGCGGCCACGAACAGCCACGTGATCCACTGCCGCAACGCCATCACGCGAGTGCCCCACGGCGTGACCAGTGCGGCGACGAACAGCCCGGCTCCTACGGCGCCGGTCGCGATCGCCAGTGCGCCGAACGCTTGATCGAGCTGGCCGGGTCCGTAGAAGTAGTTGCGGTACAGCAGGATCATGACGACCGTCAGCAGGCCGAAGAAGAACCGGAGCGAGCCGATCGCGGCCAGGCCCAGCGCGGCCTGCGGTCGTGCCTTGAGGTGCCGGCCGCCGTCGATCAGGCCGGCGGCGATGGTCCGGAGCGCTTCGCCGATGCCGGGCTCGTCGCCGTTCAGGTCCGGGCCGAGCTGGTCGCGCCGCAGCCGGAGGGCGAGCAGCGCGGCGGCCGTGTAGATGACCACCGTCAGCCCGAGCACGGTCAGATCCGAGTCGACGATCAGCTTCACCCCGGCGCCGACACCGCCGCCGATCAGGAAGAACGCCGTACCGCTCGTCGGCGTGACCGCGTTGGCCATCACCAGCTCGTCGCGCTCGACCACGTGCGGGAGGCCGGCCGACAACCCGGACAGGAGGAAGCGGTTGACGCCGAGGGTGAGCAGTACGGCGACGTAGAACAGCGGGCCGGCGTTGTCGGCCGCGACGATCGCACCGACGCCGATGACGAGCACGGCGCGGGTCAGGTTCGCGGCGAACAGGATCTGGCGGCGTGACCAGCGGTCCAGGAGTACGCCGGTGAACGGGCCGAGGATCGAGTACGGCAGCAGGGCGACCGCGAACAGCCCCGCGATCGCGGCCGCGTCCGGCGCCCGCTCCGGCGAGAACAGGACGTACGACGCCAGCGCCACCTGGAACACGCCGTCCCCGAACTGCGAAGTCAGTCGCACCGCGAACAGCCGCCGGAAATCGCGACGCTGCAACAACGTCCACAAATCCCGGATGAACCGCACGCCTGCACTGTAACCGGCGGATATGTCTAGTGGTTCAAGCGCTCAGCTGCGGAGTCGCCGCGTTTGCCGACCGGCTCGACGCCCTTGACGCGGCCCAGGCCGAGGAGAGGCATGTTGCCGTAGATGGTTTCGGTGTGGCCGGCGGGTACGACGTACGTCTCGTGCCAGATGCCGACCGCACCGCCCTTGAACGAGTTGCGGAAGTACTCGACCCACGCGGGCCGGTGCGTCCGGCCGGTGTCGCTCGCGAACGCCTGGAGCTTCTCCACCGACTCCCAGTACTGGATCAATGTGACGCCGCGCCACGTCGGCAGCGTCCGGAACCCGAGCAGCCCGCTGTCCTTGTCCTTCGACAACTCCCGCAGCATCGGCCCCATCGCCTTCGCCACCGGCATCCACTCGCGCACCTTCAACACCGAGTTGACCCGCATCCCGATCAGGAACACGACCACCTCACCGTCGTACGCCGCCGTCTGCCGCCCCGCGATCACGTCACCCATGTCGTGTCCCCTCACGTCGATGAGACAGTCCACCACGGCGAAACCGCGGACCGGAATTCAATCCTGTGTAAAGCCCGTCCGGGGACGCGCCGGAGCTGCTGGCAAGGAAACCCTTAAGCGATAGTGTCGTCCTGCCGGTGTCACAGTCCGTTGTGTACCGGTTACGATGGCTCTTCAGTTCTGAGCCGCAGCGCGGATGGGATTTTCATGACTGAATCGCAGGATGCAGACGTCGACCCCCGGATGTACGAGCAGCTGAAGCTCGACCGGCCGCACGGCGCGCGGGTGTACGACTACTTCCTGGGTGGTAAGGACAACTTCGCGATCGACCGGCAGGCCGCCGAGCACCTGCTCCAGGCGTTCCCCGGCTTCCGCACCGCCGCCCTGTCGAACCGGATGTGGATGCACCGCGCGGCGAAGTACGCCGCCGAGCAGGGCATCACCCAGTTCCTCGACGTCGGTACCGGTATCCCCACCAGCCCGAACCTGCACGAGGTGGTCCAGCAGATCACCCCGGCGGCGCACGTGGTGTACGCCGACAACGACCCGATCGTGCTCGCGCACTCCCGCGCGCTGCTGGTGAGCAAGCCCGAAGGCAGGACCGCCTACCTCGAGGGCGATGTCACCGACCCGCAGGCGATCCTGAAGTCGGAAGAGGTCAAGGAGCTGATCGACTTCGACAAGCCGGTCGCGCTCAGCATCGTCGGCGTCTTCCACTACCTGCCCGACGCCCTCAAGCCGTACGACCTGGTCCGCCAGCTCGTCGAGCCGCTGGCGCCCGGATCGCTGCTGATCTTCTCGCACTGCACCCCGGACTTCGCGCCGGAGCTGTGGGAGCGGGCGATGGTGGTCTACAAGGCCGACGGTGGCGACGCGCAGGTCCGCTCGAAGGAAGAGGTCACCCAGTTCTTCGAGGGCACCGAGCTGGTCGAGCCCGGCGTCGTGTCGCCGTTCCGCTGGTTCCCGGACGAGGAGACCCAGCGCCTGGTCGACAAGGGCGAGTTCACCGACATCATGTGCAGCCTGTGGGTCGGCGTGGGCCGCAAGTCCTAGTCCTAAGCTGTCCGGATGGACCGCAGCGCGTATCCGCACCACCTCGCGATCACGCTGCGGTGGAAGGACAACGACGTCTACGGGCACGTCAACAACGTCGAGTACTACAGCTTCTTCGACACCGTGATCAACGACTTCCTGATCCGCTCGGGTGGCCTCGACATTCACGGCGGTGACGTGATCGGGCTGTGCGTGGATTCGCAGTGCACGTTCAAGCAATCGCTCGAGTTCCCCGGCGTCGTGGATGCCGGGTTGCGGTGCGGTCAGCTGGGCAACTCCAGCGTGCGGTACGAGATCGCCCTGTTCCGCGAGGGATCGGACGAGCCGGCCGCGACCGGGCGGTTCGTGCACGTCTTCGTCACTCGGGAGGATCGCCGCCCGGTGCCGGTCCCGGACCGCATCCGGGAGGCACTCGAAGGGATCACGGGATGATCGTGCGCGGCGCCGTACTGCGGGAGATGGGTTTGCCGGCGCCGTACGCCGACTCGCTGCCGCTGCGCGTGGAGGAGGTCGAGCTGGCGCCGCCCGGACCGGGAGAGCTGCTGGTCCGGATCCGTGCGGCCGGCCTGTGCCATTCGGACCTCTCGGTGATCGACGGCTCGCGCCCACGGGTCATGCCGATGCTGCTCGGCCACGAGGCCACCGGTGAGGTAGTGGCGTCCGAGGCTCCCGGCTTCGCGCCGGGCGACGCGGTGGTGTGCGCCTTCGTACCGTCCTGCGGCACCTGCGCCCCGTGCGCCGAGGGCCACGCCGCGCTGTGCGAGCCCGGCGCGCTTGCCAACACAGCCGGCACACTGCTCAACGGCACTCGCCGCCTCGCCGACCTGCATCACCATCTGGGCGTTTCCGGGTTTGCGGATCATGCCGTGATCTCCGCGCAGTCGGCAGTGAAGATCGATCCGTCGCTCCCACCCGAGATCGCCGCACTCTTCGGCTGCGCGGTCATGACCGGCGTAGGTGCAGTGGTGAACACAGCGCAGGTCCGCGCCGGCCGCAGTGCGGTCGTCTTCGGACTGGGCGGCGTCGGCCTGTCCGCATTGCTCGGCGCTGTCCTCGTCGGAGCACATCCGATCGTCGCGGTGGACGTCGTACCGTCCAAGCTCTCGTTGGCGCTCGACCTCGGCGCAACTGCCGTCGTCGACGCTCGCGACGCCGACGCGGTGGAGCAGGTGCGGGCGGCGACCGCGGGCGGGGCGGACTACGCGTTCGAGACCGTCGGCAGCGCGAAGGTGCTCGAGCAGGCGTACGCCGCGACGCGCCGCGGCGGGACCACGGTCACGGTCGGGCTCCCGCATCCGTCGCAGTCGTTCAGCGTGCCCGCGGTCAGCCTGGTCGCGGAGGAGCGCACGGTGAAGGGCTCGTACCTCGGCTCGTCGGTGCCGTCCCGCGACATCCCGCGGTACGTCGCCCTGTACCGAGCCGGCCGACTCCCGGTCGACCGGCTGCTGACCGCGACCGTCGGGCTCGACGACCTCAACCAGGCCTTCGACGACCTGGCCGCGGGTACGTCGATCCGTCAGGTGTTGCTCTTCTGAAGGTTCTCGGCGGCCTTCAGGAACGCCGCCTCCTCGCGGGCCCGCGCCTCGGGGGTGAAGTTGTCGCCGAAGTCCTCGGCGCTCGCGACCTTCCGGATCTCCAGCTGGCCGTCGGTGCGGCCGTCCGCCGCCACGCAGCGCCAGCCCCACTCGATCGCTTCCTCGCGGGACGCGACCTCGATCAGGCAGAACCCTGCGATCAGTTCCTTGGTCTCGGCGAACGGGCCGTCGATCACCCGACGCTGCTTGTCGTCGTCGAACGCGAGCCGGAACCCCTTCGAGCTCGACAGCAGACCGTCGCCCGCCAGCAGGACGCCCTTGTCCGCCATCTCGGCCATCACCAAGCCCATCGCGGTCAGGCTCTCCTCGCTCGGCAGCCCTCCTGCCTCGGACTCCTCGCTGGCCTTGAAGATCATCATGTAGCGCATCGGAGACCCCTCCCAAGTCGGCGTTAAATACCGAGACGAATCTATACAGGGGTGGGGACCTTCGGGCAGGCTACGCACAGTGCGTGCCCACGCACGAGATGTGAGGCCGCCCCGGAGTCCTTGAGGAGGACCCCAAGCATGCACACCCGCCCCCGCCGGATCGGTGCCCTCGCCGTCGCCGGTGCAGTTGTCTTCGGAGCCTTGGCCGTCGTCGTCAGCAATCAGGCCGACGCCAAGCAGCCCGCTCCGCTCCCCATCGACCAGTTGCTCGGCCAGGACCTGCAGGGCAAGTCCGCGCTCGGCCGCGTCCAGTCCCGACTCACCGAGGTCGCCTCCCAGAACAGGCTGTCCACCGATCACCTGCGGCAGATTCTCGCGACCGACAAGACCGCCTGGCTGGACCGCGGCGGCAAGCTGTTCTACCGCGAGCCCGTCGCCACCGCGGCAGAGCGGAAGTCCGCGGCCGCGCCGTCCCCACGCTGGGCCCGCGCGGCAGTCGCCGCCGCGACCGGTCCCGCCTTCGAGTTGCACAGCCAGGCGGGCTCGAACCGGGTCATCTACCTGGACTTCGACGGCCAGACGATCACCGGTACAGCCTGGAACACCGGCGGCAAGCCGGCCACGGTCAACGTCACGCCGTACGACACCGACGGGAACCCGAACAGCTGGAGCACCGCCGAGCAGGATGTCGTCCGTGACGTCTGGGCCCGGGTCGCCGAGGACTACGCGCCGTTCGACGTGGACGTGACCACACAGCAGCCGACCGCTGCGGCGATCGACCGGACCGGCGCCTCTGATCAGCAGTACGGCACGCGGGTGCTGATCGACCCGACCACCTGGTACCAGTCCGGCTGCGGATGCGGCGGCGTCGCGTACGTCGGCGTGTACGACAACACCAGCCAGCACTCGTACTACCAGCCGGCGTTGGTGTTCACGAAGGGCGTCGGCACCGGTGCGAAGAACATCGCGGAGGCCGCGTCGCACGAGGCCGGCCATAACGTCGGGCTCTCGCACGACGGCACGGCGTCCGTCGGGTACTACGCGGGTCACGGCGCCTGGGCGCCGATCATGGGTGTCGGCTACTCCAAGGCGATCAGCCAGTGGAGCAAGGGCGAGTACACCGGCGCGAACAACAAGGAAGACGACTTCGCGGTGATCGGCCAGAACGGGCTGGCGCTACGGGCCGACGACCACGGCAACGGTACGTCGGATGCCACTGCTCTGACGCTCGGGACCAGCGTGAAGGGCATCTACGCGAACGACTCGGATGTGGACACCTTCCGGATCGATCTCGCGGCCGGCACCTTCACCTTCGCGGCCAACGCAGCCGCTTCCGGTGCAGACCTGGACATCAAGCTCCAGCTGCTCAACTCGTCCGGCGCGGTCGTCACGACCGTCGACCCAGCAGCCGGGCAGTCCAGCGCGGCCACGCCGACCGGCCTGAGCGCGAGCCTCAGTCGCCAGGTCGCCGCGGGGCGCTACTACCTGCGGATCGAGAACACCGGCTACGGCAGCCCGCTGAACACGGGCTACTCGACGTACGGCAGTCGCGGCGCGTACACGGTTCGCGTCACCGCGAGCTGATATCGAGCCACCTGGGGCCGTCGATCCCACCGAGATCGACGGCCCCAGGTTCTTGGGGGGAACCGCCCAAACCGGGGGGAATCCTGTGAGGAGGATTCCGAGTGACTAAATTCCGCCGTACCGGTGCACTCGCGTGCGCCGGTGCTGTCGTTCTTGGAGGTCTGGCGGTCGCTGCCGGCACCCAGGCCGATGCGCAGCAGACACCCGTCGACCAGCTGTTGTCGCAGCCGTTGGCGGGTGGCGCCGCTCTCGGCAAGATCCAGTCGAGACTCGCCGAGGTTGCCGACCACAACCGGCTGCCCGCGGACCAGCTGCGGCAGATCCTTGCCACCGACAAGACCGCGTGGCTCGATGCCGACAGCAAACTGTTCTTCCGCGAGCCGGGTCTGACCAGCGCGCAGAGGGCTCCCGAGGCGTCACCCCGCTGGGCGCGTACCGCCGTCGAGGGCGCGACCGGTCCGGCGTTCGAGCTGCACAGCAAGCCGGGCTCGAACCGGGTGCTCTACCTGGACTTCGACGGCCACACCATCACCGGCACGGCGTGGAACGCGTCGAAGGGCATCGACCCGGTGAACGTCTCGGCGTACGACACCGACGGTGATCCGGCGAGCTACAGCAGCGCCGAGCAGGATGTGGTCCACGAGGTGTGGGCCCGGGTCGCCGAGGACTACTCGACCTTCGATGTGGACGTGACGACGCAGGAGCCGCCGCAGTCCGCCATCGACCGCTCCGGTGCGTCGGACGAGCAGTACGGCACGCGGGTACTGATCGATCCGGACACCTGGTACCAGTCGGGCTGCGGTTGCGGCGGTGTCGCGTATGTCGGCGTGTACGACAGCACGAGCCAGCACGACTACTACCAGCCGGCGTTGGTGTTCACGAAGGGTGTCGGCACCGGCGCGAAGAACCTCGCCGAGGCCGCGTCGCACGAGGCCGGGCACAACGTCGGGCTCTCGCACGACGGCACCTCGACGGTCGGGTACTACCAGGGTCACGGCGCGTGGGCCCCGATCATGGGCGTCGGGTACTACCGCGGCATCAGCCAGTGGAGCAAAGGCGAGTACGCCGACGCGAACAACACGGAAGACGACTACGCCGTTGTCGGAACGCACGGTCTGGCTCTGCGCGCCGACGAGGCCGGCGACACGACTGCCGACGCCACAGCGCTGACGGTGGGTACGCCGGTGTCCGGGATCATCGCGGCGGAGGACGACACCGACGTGTACCGCGTCGACGTGAGTGCCGCTGGCAACTACACCGCGACGGCGAGCCCGGCTCCGACCGGTGGCAACCTCGACATCAAGCTGGATCTGCTGGACGGCTCCGGCGCGGTCGTCGCGTCGAACGACCCGGCCTCCGGTCAGAGCGACGCCGGCACGCCGACCGGTCTGGGTGCCAGTGTTAGCGGCACCCTCCAGCCGGGTATCTACTATCTGCGGATCGACAACGTCGGCTACGGCGACCCGCTGAACACCGGCTACTCGACGTACGGCAGCCGTGGCGCCTACACCCTGAGCGTTTCGCCCTCCTGATCCCTGGGGCTGGTCGGCCTCTGGCGGACTGACCAGCCCCAGGCTTCGCTTGTCCGCCTACGCCGGAATCAGATGATGTGCGGCGAGCTGCGCCAACGCGGCCGCCTGGTCGCCGAGGACGGCGTCGTCGAACCGAACGATGCTCGAATGGTTCGACGGCGCTTCCTCCGCGGAGACGTCGTCCGGCCGCGCGCCGACCATCGCGAACGTCCCGGGCACCTCCTTCAGGACCATCGAGAAGTCCTCGGCCCCCATCAACGGGTTCTCCAGCCCCTGCACCCGGTCCGCGCCGAACAGGCCGGTCAGGATCTCAGCGGTCTCCGCCGTACGGGCGGCATCGTTCAGCGTCACCGGGTACTGCGGGTTCAGCCGCGCGTCCACGGTGCATCCGTGCGCTGCTGCGATCCGCTCCGCCAGCGCCGGCAGCTCCCGCGTCAGCTGCGCGAGGGTTGCATCCGACAACGTCCGCACGGTCGCACCGAGGCGGGCCGTGTTCGGGATGACGTTGATCGCGACTCCGGCCTCGAGCTGAGTGACGGTGATGACGACCGGATCGAACACGTTCACCCGCCGCGTCGCATACGTCTGCAGCGCCAGGACCAGCTCCGCCACCACCGGCACCGGGTCGATCGTCCGGTCCGGCATCGAACCGTGCCCGCCCTTCCCGCGCACCGTGATGTGCAGCTGGTTCGAGCTGGCCATCATCGTGCCCGGCCGCATCTGGAAGACGCCCTTTCCGGCCTGCGCCCAGACGTGCAGCGCGTACGCCGCGATCGGCTTGTCACCTGTCGCCTGCAGCAGGCCCTCCCGCAGCATGTATCCCGCTCCAGCGAGCCCTTCCTCGCCAGGCTGGAACATGAAGATCACGTTCCCCCGCAGCTCCTCGCGATGAGCGCTCAACAGCTGGGCCGCTCCGACGAGGCCCGCGGTGTGCAGGTCGTGGCCGCAGGCATGCATGTTCCCGTTCTCCGCCGCGTACTCGAGTCCTGTCTCCTCGACCACCGGCAACGCATCCATGTCACCCCGGAGCAACACCGTCGGCCCCGGCGCCCCGCCTCGCAGTACAGCCACCACGGAGGTCACCTCACGGCCGGTGTTGATCTCCAACGGCAGCCCCGCCAGCGCATCCATCACCACTTGCTGCGTCCGGGGCAACTCCAGCCCGACCTCAGGCTCCCGATGCAACACCCGCCTGAGCTCCGCCAAACCCGCAGCAATCCCAGCGCCCTCAGCCACAAACTCCACAACCAACCTCCAGTTCCATCCACACCAACCCGCCCGCCACCGTACCCACACCCAACCCGCCCTCACCCACCCCGACCCAAACCGCTGCCCGCTGCCATCAGTCCTGGGACTATCTGGCCGGCCCGGGTGTCGGGCGCCTGCGGTCGGTGGGCTTGGCGCTCCAGCTCGGAGGCGTAGGTGAGTCTCCACCGTCGGCGTGCGGACCTTCAGCGGCGCGGCCGTCGCGCTGTGGCTTGTGGAGTGGTGTCGTAGCGCCGAGGCCGGCGTCAAGCGTTCGGCGCAGATCCTGGTTCGCGGACCACTCCCCGGCGATCTTCCCGACTTCCTCGCTCGCATTCCGGAAAGCGCTTCGTCCCGCCAGGGCGGCCATGCGAACGTCAGAGGGGTCCTTCGAGTCGTAGTCGTGGATAGCGGCGAGCGGTGCATGCATGGCCTCCGCGATCCGCCGGATGGCGTCCGCCTTCGCAGTCTCCGGAACCAGTTCGCTCAAATGCTTCGAGTACAGGAGCTCCGCGGCGACCGGGAACTTTTCCGCGGCATTCACCACTGCCATCCGCCGGATGACACCCTCGGCATCCAGGCCGACGTCCGCGCCGACGGCCGCACTGAGTGTGTCGACGGCAGGAACGTAAGCCCCATAGGCGTCCGGAGCCTGCGCCGTGCTGATACCGGGAGCGATCCGCTCGAGACCGAGCCGGGCGATGAAGTTGTTGAGTTCGTTCTGCGTCGCGCGCTCGGTGACAGCCTCCTCGAAGGTCCTATGAGCATTACCGTCATGCGCATCGAGCGGGAAGGCCAGCGACGTACCCGGGCCGGCCAGCAGGTGGATGTTCTCGTGGAAGACCGTGCGCAGAGCTTCGCGGTACCTGTCCAGGGTGGCGCTGTCGTGGTGCTGCCCTGCGCGCTCGAACATCTCCCGCAGAGGCTCGATGACATCCCGCGGGTGGTACCTGATGGAGCCGTCCCACGACACGCCGGACACTTGCTTGGTGTCGTGCGGAAGAACTTCGTATTTGTTGTTCCAGGACGAGTGGTGCGCTTCCAGGACCGCGATGGTGACGGCGGCCTGGACCTGCATGAGTTCGTCGAAGCTGGAGACCATCTGCGCGGTCCTTGCTAGTCAGCGCTGCCTGGATTACCTCCGTGATAGTTGGGATCGCTGGTGATGCGGATGGCTTCGAGGTCCGATGCGAGTGGTTCGCTGAGATGGCGGATGCGGCTGGCTTCGGCCCCTGACGCCGTCCCGGCGATCCGGCCGATCTCCGCGATTGCGGTCTCCAGGAGTTCGACGCGTTCGGCCGGGGCGGCGTCGCTGAGCAAAGCCTGCGACTGAACCCGGATCGCGGCTGCCAGCTCGTCCGACATCGGTGGAGCCTTGTAGTTCAGGGCGGACTCCAGCGAGGCGAGGCTGCGCTCGGCACGCTCTCGATCCGCCGCCGGCTCGACCATCGGGACGAGGCTCCGCAACCGGTCGAACTCGATCCACAAGCTGCCCTCGTCGATCGTCTTGGCCATCACCGCATCGACAAGCCGTTGCTCCGCTTCGTCGTACGCTGCGTAATCCATGGGCCCAGTATTCCCGGGTGTCGGTCGAACCGCCGTCGGCGAACCTGTCAGGCGTTGCGGGCCAGGGCCCTCGAGCCGGCCGCGTGGCTGGGGCGAGCGGAACACGAATGGGTGGCGGACGGTGGGGAGGCCGTTGTCGGTGGCGTGATGCCGGACAAGGCTGCTTGGTGGGGCGACGGGACGTGGCGACTGGCGCCCGGTGGCGGGAGGGTGCAGGCGTTGCCGTGGGGTGGGGCGAAGGTATAGGCGGATTCGGCGGACTGGATTTCTTGGTGCAGGTAGTCGAGGAGCTGGTCGGCGGTGGCGAGGGACTTGGCGGTGGCGAAGCTGGGGGCGGTGAGTTCGTAGGTGTCCAGGTGGTCGAGGCCTGAGCGGAGGATGGACTCGACGCGGGATCGGGTGTCGGCGCCGGGCGGCTCCAGCTCGGGAAGGCGGGTGGAGTTGTAAACGAGCGTGACGAGCAGTGGGAGTTGGCCGGCTGCGGTCTGGCGGTTGAGCTGGTCGAGGACCTCACCACGGCGGAGGTCATTGCGGGAGTCCAGGTCGGTGGTGAGCTTGCGGACGGCAGGGACGAACGCGGCGTAGTACCCGCCTGCCTTGACCGATTCGATGCCCGGGGCAACTTTGTCGACGCCTAGCCGGTGGATGTACTCGTCCAGGTGGTCCTGCGCCCAGGCTTCGGTGACACCCTCCTCCAGTTCGCGGCTGCCGGGTTTGACGAAGCCCTCGCGGGCGGCTTCCTGGGTCGAGCCCGACGGGCCGAGGAAGTGGGCGTGTTCGTGGAGCAGCGTGGCCAGGGATTCGCGGTACCGGACGAGGGTGGCGGGCGGCTGCTTCTCGCCGGCGTGCTCGTACAGGTGGCGCAGCGGGGCGAGGATCTCGTCATCGTCGAGGTAGAGCGTGCCGTCCCAATGAGCAAGACCGAGGATCGGGCCGGTCGACTCGACGACGCGCCCGTTCCACGCGGACTGGTCGGCACCGGCGAGCCTTCGGGCCGTCTCCCCGCTCGCCGCCAGCAGCTCGTCGAGTGAGCCCGGGAAGGCAGGCTCCGGGGCTGCGCGATCGGTTGGGGCAGGTGCGACCGCTGTGCGGGTCATGAGCGGAAGGCAATCGCGAGCCGAACCAGGGAGTCGGCCGTACGTCGGAACCGGGCCTGCTCGCCTGGGTCCTCTGCATGCGCCGCGAGGCGGCCGAGTTCGGTGATCAGCCAGTCGGCCCTCGCCTGCCGTTCTGCGATCAGCGCTGGGTGTGGCGTCGTACCGCTGAGGTGCTCCATGAGGTGTCCTCCCGAGTTGTGAAGTCGGCGGAGAACATATGGAGATCGGCCACGAATTCAGCGGCCAAGTTCGAAGCTGTGGATAACTAGAAGAGCGTCGGCGGTTCGGCCGCGATCGGCTCCGGGAGCGGGGCCAGGGTGGGGACGGCTGCCGCGACGGTCGCGTGGAAGCGGCGGGCCAGATTGAGGGCCTCGGCGTTGTCGGGCGTGTGCAGTAAGATCGTCGGCGAACGGCCGTCGGAGAGCCACTGCACGACCAGTTCGACCAGGTAGGTCCAGCCGTCGACGGTCTCGGCCACGGAGTCGCGGCCGATGTACCGGACGATCGGAAACGCGGTGAGCGCCCGGGTCCGGCGGGCCACGCGCGGCTTCTTCATCCAGGCGTCACGCTCGGCGAAGCTGGTCGGGCGGCGAGCGAACAGTGTGCCAGTGTCGAACGGGATCCACTCGGCGTCAACGCGGGCGAGCACACGCTCGAGATTCGCAGCGGCGGCAGGGTCATCGAAGAAGGCGCGGTGGCGCACTTCCACGGCGTACCGGTAGTCGCGGGGTGCCTGGTGCAGGAACGCGGCGAGGGCGCCCAGGTCGGTGGGGGAGAACGCGGCCGGCAGTTGGATCCACACGGCGTGGTTGCGCGGGCCGAGCGGCTCGATCGCGCTCAGGAAGCTGCGGAACTCGGCCTCGACGTTCGTCAGCCGGCGCTCGTGCGTGATCACCTGCGGCAGCTTCACCACGAAGCGAAAGTCAGGCGGAGTCTGCGCGGCCCAGTTCTCCACAGACCCGCGGGACGGTGTCGCGTAGAACGTGGTGTTGCTCTCGACCGCGTTGCACCAGGACGCGTACGCGCGCAGCTTGTCCCGCGACGGCTGCGGCCAGGCGGCATGCGTCCATTGCGCACAACCGACATGCAGCCTCATAGCGACCGCACGTACTGCCGGCAGACATGGATCCGGGAGAAACGCTCACGCAGGGAAGCCTCGAGCGAGATCGGCGCATGCATGAACGCAGTCACCGGCTTGCCCAAACCGTCCGGCGTCTCGAAGCCGGCGGCATCGTCCTGCCCCGACTTGTAGACATGGAGATAGCGGAAGTTCTCCGTGAACCCCGACCGCTGGTACCAGGAGTTCGCCGACGCATCCCCGCGCGTCCAGGCGTCGAGCACGCCGCCGCGAAGGCGCGGAACGACCGCCTCGAGCAACCGGGTGGCCAACCCGTGACGTTGGTGGTCTGGATGAATGGCCAGCACGTCGATCGTGGCGCGGTCGGTGAAGATCTCGACGTCCATCAGGCCGACCACTGTCTCGTTCTCGACGGCCACCAGGCGGTGCGCCGGGTTCTCGAAGACCGGGCGGTCCACCACGATGTCGTCGTAGTACTCGGTGCCGAAGAAGCTGAGCAGGCGGCAGCGAAGCCAGCTAGGGGCGTCGGTGTCGCGGTACTCGCGGATCTCGGTCATCCGGCGCCATGATGGCACGCCGCCCGGCAACCCTCCAGGGGGTTTGCCGGGCGGCGCATCGGTCAAGGCGACCAGGTCGGAGTGACCAGGTCAGAGCGACCGGATCAGCGGTCGACCTCGCCGCGGATGAACTTCTCCACCAGGTCGCGGCAGACGTCGTCGGCGTACTGCTCCGGCGGGGACTTCATGAAGTACGACGAGGCGGACAGGATCGGGCCGCCGATGCCGCGGTCCTTGGCGATCTTCACCGCGCGGATCGCGTCGATGATGATGCCGGCCGAGTTCGGCGAGTCCCAGACCTCGAGCTTGTACTCCAGCGACAGCGGGACGTCGCCGAAGTTGCGGCCCTCGAGCCGGATGAACGCCCACTTGCGGTCGTCCAGCCAGGCCACGTAGTCCGACGGGCCGATGTGCACGTTGCGCGGGTCGATCTCGTCGCGCAGCTGCGAGGTGACGGACTGGGTCTTGCTGATCTTCTTGGACTCCAGCCGCTCGCGCTCGAGCATGTTCTTGAAGTCCATGTTGCCGCCGACGTTCAGCTGGTACGTCCGGTCCACGGTGACGCCGCGGTCCTCGAACAGCTTGGTCAGCACCCGGTGCGTGATGGTCGCGCCGATCTGCGACTTGATGTCGTCGCCGACGATCGGCACGCCGGCCGCGGTGAACTTGTCGGCCCACTCCTTGGTGCCCGCGATGAACACCGGCAGCGCGTTGACGAACGCGACCTTCGCGTCGATCGCACACTGGGCGTAGAACTTCGCCGCCTGCTCCGAACCCACCGGCAGGTAGCAGACCAGCACGTCGACCTGAGCCTCACGCAGGGTCGCCACGACGTCGACCGGGTCGGCGTCGGATTCGGTGATGGTCTCGCGGTAGTACTTGCCGAGGCCGTCGAGGGTGTGACCGCGCTGGACGGTGACGCCGGTCGGCGCCACGTCGCAGATCTTGATCGTGTTGTTCTCGCTGGCGCCGATCGCGTCGGCGAGGTCCAGGCCGACCTTCTTGCCGTCGACGTCGAAGGCGGCGACGAACTCCACATCGCGGACGTGGTAGTCGCCGAACTGGACGTGCATCAGACCGGGGACGCGCTCGTCGGGCTTCGCGTCACGGTAGTAGTGCACGCCCTGGACGAGCGAGCTTGCGCAGTTGCCGACACCGACGATCGCTACGCGGATCGAGGTCATCTGGAATCTCCTTGGATAGGCGGTTGGTGCTGTTCAGGGGGCCGCTGTTGCCGCCGCTCGCCGTCGATCAGCTCGTTCAGCCAGCGGACCTCGCGCTCGGCCGACTCCAGGCCGTGCCGTTGCAGCTCGAGGGTGTAGGCGTCGACCCGCTCCGCCGTCCGGCTCATCGCCGCCCGGAAGTTGGCCAGCCGCTCCTCCATCCGGGCCCTGCGGCCCTCGAGGATGCGCAACCGGGTGGCCGGATCGGTCCGGCCGAAGAACGAGAAGCGGACGCCGAACGTGTCGTCCTCCCAGGCCGACGGACCGGCTTCGTGCATCGCGTGCGCGAAGTGGTCCTTGCCGTCGGCGGTGATCGTGTAGACGATCTTGGGCCGGCGACCCGACTCCGGCGTCCCGGGGTCGGCCGTGATCAGCCCGTTGCGGAGCATCGCCTTCAGACACGGGTAGAGCGAACCGAACGACAGCACACGTCCCCAGCCGAACTGGGCGTTGACGCGCTTGCGGAGCTCGTAACCGTGCATCGGCGCTTCGTGCAGCAGACCGAGTACGGCGAGCTCCAGGACCCCACTGCGGTTTCCCATGAGCTACCTCCCTCGGTCTAGTTTGTCATGACCTGATGTATCGGTTCGATACATCGCACCGCCACTGTAAGCAGGCCTCGACCCTGTGGACAACTCTTGACAAACCCAGCCTTTGTCACCTTCGTCACCCGGCATGCCGGGAAACCTGTTACGTCAGGCGCAGATCGGCGTTATTCGAGTAACACGCAGAGTCGCGCCCAAAGAGCGGAGAGTCATGGCCGACAGCCATGGGAAGCACGCCAGGTCCGAGGTCGAAGCCGACGGCGCGCTTGCGCGGCTGGCGCTGCGGTTCACCGCGTTCACGGAGAAATGGCTGCCGGACGCGTTCGGGTTCGTCCTGGTCGGCACCTTCGTGGTGCTGCTGTTCGGGCTCGTCACCGGTGAACCGCTGCTGAAGCGCCCGGACGACCCGGCCGCGACCAAGGGCTTCGGGATGGTCGATGCCTGGGGCATCGGGTTCTGGTCGCTGATCACGTTCACCCTGCAGATGGCGATGATCATCATCGGCGGGTACGCCGTCGCGACCAGCGGACCGATCGCCCGACTGATCACCCGGCTGGCGCGGATCCCGAAGAACCCGCGCAGCGCGGTCGCGTTCGTCGCCGCGGTCGCGATGCTGGCGTCGTACCTGAACTGGGCGTTCAGTCTGATCTTCGCGGCGATCCTCGCTCGAGAGGTGGCGCGCAACGTGCCGAAGGCGGACTACCGCGCGCTCGGAGCGATGGCGTTCCTCGGGCTCGGCACCGTGTGGGCGCAGGGGCTGTCCGGGTCGGCCGCGCTACAGGTGGCTAGTGCGAGCAGCAGTCCGCCGCCGGTGCAGGAAGTCATCAAGGCCAGTGGACATGCCAGCGGTCTGATCCCGCTCAGCGACACCATCTTCACGTGGCAAGCGGTCGTGGCGACGCTGATCGTGTACGGCGTCGGCGTCGGGATGGCGTGGTTCATCGCACCGGGCGAAGGCAACGCGCGGACCGCTGAGCAGATCGGGATCGAGCTGAAACCGCTCATCGGCCGAGGGTCGGCGTACAACGGTCAGCGCCAGGAGGCACGTAGGCCGGGTGACTGGCTTGAGCATTCACCACTGTTCAGTCTGCTGATCGTGTTGCTCGGTGCGGTCTATCTGGTCCGCTACTTCAGCGGCAAGAGTTTCTTCAACGCACTCGACCTGAATACGGTCAACCTCATCCTGTTCCTGCTCGCGCTGCTCCTCCACTGGCGACCGTGGCGGATGGCTCGCGCCGTCCACGACGGTGCCCCGGCTGCGGCCGGCGTACTGCTCCAGTTCCCCTTGTACGGCGGGATCTTCGGCATGATCGCGTACACGGGCATCTCCGGACGGCTGGCCGGCTGGTTGGTGCAGGCGAGCAACCAGTTCCTGTTCCCGCCGCTGGTCGCGATCTACTCGTGCATCCTCGGCATCTTCGTACCGAGTGGTGGCAGCAAGTGGGTGATCGAGGCGCCGTACGTCCTGCAGGCCGCCAACGAACTCAAGGTCGACGCAGGCTGGATGGTCGTTGTGTACGACCTCGGCGAGGCAAGCGCGAACCTGCTGCAACCGTTCTGGATGCTGCCGACCCTCGCCATCCTCGGCCTGAAGGCGCGCGACATCATGGGCTACACGTTCACGATGTTCCTGGCCTGCTTCCCGGCCGCCCTGATCGCCGTGACGCTGCTGGCACCCCACGTGACCTCGTGAGAGGCGCATCACACCATGCAGCGGGATGCAAACCTTCCAACGATGTAAGACGTCATCGGAAGAGTCCCGGTGGACCGTTTTCACTTGGACGCATTGTGGTTGCTAGCATCCGGAGCGGATTCGGGCGCGTTACCACACCCACCGTAGTCTGTGGGGCAATGACTCCAGCCAGATCGTCGAGGATTGCAGAGTGAGTGAAGCTCGTAGGAAGGCCGCCCCGGCCCGCCGTCGGCAGAAGAGGCATTGGGCGCTTCGCGTTCTCGGCTGGCTGGCCGCGCTCATGTTCCTCGGCATCATCGGCGCGGTCGCGACCTTCTTCATCGTGTACCAGACGACGAAGATCCCCGACCCGAACAAAGAGTTCGCCACCAACACGACCACAGTGACGTACGCCGACCAGCGGAACCCCCTGGGCACGTTCTTCGAGCAGAACCGGCACTCGGTGCCGTTGTCGCAGATTCCGAAGCGCGTTCAGGACTCGGTGATCGCGGCCGAGGACCGGACCTTCTGGACCAACCCCGGCATCTCGCCGCAAGGCATGGTCCGGGCAGGGGTGAACATCGCCCGCGGTGAGCAGTTGCAGGGTGGTTCGACGATCACCCAGCAGTATGTGAAGGTCATGTACCTGACCCAGGAGCGGACGGTAGGCCGCAAGCTCAAGGAACTGTTCATCGCGACCAAACTCGGCCGGCAGCAGGACAAGAGCAAGACGCTCGAGGGCTACCTGAACACGGTCTACTTCGGCGAGGGTGCGTACGGCATCTCCGCCGCGGGTGACGCCTACTTCAAGAAGCCCGACCCGAGCACACTGTCTGTCCCGGAGTCGGCGCTGCTCGCCACCGTGCTGAACAACCCGACGGTGTTCGACGTCACTGACCCGGACCCGCGGACGAAGCAGCGGATCATCGACCGCTACCAGTACGTGCTCGACGGTATGCAGCAGATGGGCACGATCTCCCCGGCCTTGGAGAAGCAGTACGCCAATCGGCTGCCGGCGCTGCACATGAAGGAGAAGAGCAGTCGCTACGGCGGCCCGAAGGGCTTCCTGCTCGACATGGCTCGCAAAGAGCTGGGCAGACTCGGTTTCGACGAGGACGCGATCACCGGCGGCGGACTGAAGGTCACCACCACCTTCAACTACACGCAGCAGAACAAGATGCTGGTTGCGGCCAAGAATGAGAAGCCGAAGAAGAGCGACGGGTTGCACGTCGGGATGGCCGCGGTCCAGCCCGGCACCGGTCAACTGCTGGCGATGTACGGCGGGCCGGACTTCCTCAAGAGCCAGATCAACTGGGCGACGACCAAGGCCAGGCCGGGTTCGTCGTTCAAGCCGTTCGCGCTGGCCGCGGCGCTCGAGGACGAGAAGTCGATCTACGACATCTTCCAGGGCGACAGCCCGATCACGGTCCAGGGCCAGAAGTTCGGCAACGAGCTCAGCACCGACTACGGCGACGTCACGCTGCTGAAGGCGACGGAGGAGTCGGTCAACACCGCCTTCTACGACCTGGTCGACAACCAGATGGACAACGGTCCGGAGAAGGTCACAGCCGCGGCCGAGGCGGCCGGTATCCCGGCGTCGAAGGCTCTGGAGAACGACAAGTCGAACCCGTCCACCGTGCTCGGCCCGAACGCGTACGCGTCGCCGGTCGACATGGCGAACGCCTACGCGACGTTCGCGGCCGGAGGAAAGTACACACCGCTGCACGTGATCAAGGAAGTACGCGGTCCGGACGGCAAGGTGCTCTGGTCGGACGCGAGCATCATGAAGCAGCAGAAGCAGGCGTTCCGGCCGGAGATCGCCAACATGGTGAACTACGTCCTGCAGAAGGTGGTCACGGACGGCACCGGAACGGGCGCCAAGGATCTCGACCGTCCGGTCGCCGGGAAGACTGGTACCGCCGGTGGTGTCGCGGTGGAGGACCGGGCCGAGAACAAGAAGTGCGGCGGCTGTAAGGACGGCTCGGCGACGCTGACCTCGTGGTGGAGCGCCTACACCCCACAGCTGTCGACCTCCGTGCTGTACCGAGCGGGCAAGGACGGCGAGTCGGACCTCGACCCGTACAGCGACGACCCGGCCTTCTTCGGTGGCAACTGGCCGCTGAAGACCTGGCTGGCGTTCATGAAGGCGGCGCTGGACGGTGTTCCGTCGGCCGACTTCGTCGCGCCGGACGCGGACCAGGTCAAGGACACCACCACTCCGACGTTCACGCCGCCGACGAACACGCCGACGAACACGCCGACCAACACGCCGCCGCCGAGTTCTCCGCCGCCGAGCTCGCCACCCCCGTCGACGCCGCCGCCGAACACGCCGACGAACACGCCGACGAAGACCAAACCGACCCGTCCGACGACGACGCCAGGCTGGCCGTCGCTGCCGACCGGCGGGACGACGAGCGAACCGACGAAGACCCCGCAGAAACCCGGCGGCGGTCAATAGCTCCAGACGACGGCACTCCACCCGGGGTGCCGTCGTCGTTTGCCGGCTAGGTCCCGACATGGGAGACGATAGAGGCGTGACTCGGGCGGACTGTGGTGTGCGGTGGTGCGGGCGTGTTTGAGCGCACGGCTGCCGGTGACCCCAAGCCTGGGCGGGCGCGGCGGGCCCGCGTGGACGGAGTCGGCTGGCAGCGGTGGATGCCGACGGCTCAGGCCCGGGAGGTGCTCGGGTGGTGGCTGGTCAGCCGGGTGGCCCTGTTCGTGCTGTCTGTCTCGGCGCCGCTGTTGTTCAACCGGGGCAACGACTACCCGAACGTCTGGCACGCCTGGCTGCAGTGGGACGTCTGGCACCTCAAGGCGGTCGCTGAATTCGGCTACAACCACGGTGAGCCGTCCGGTGCCCCGCTGGCCGCGTTCTTCCCAGGCTTCCCGCTCCTGGTCCGGCTGGTCAGCTACACCGGCATCGGGTACGTCGCCGCGGGCATCGTGGTGTCCGCAGTGGCCAGCGCCGTCGCAGGCGTGTACCTCGCGCGACTGGCGCAGTACGAGTTCCCTGAGCTGAAGGGCATCGGCCCGAACGCGGCGATGATCTGGTACGGCGCTCCGGTCGGCGTATTCCTCGCGGCCGGGTACACGGAGGCGCTGTTCTGCGCGTTCGCCTTCCCGGCGTGGCTGGCCGCGCGGCAGGGACGCTGGGCGCGCGCCGCTGTCTTCGTCGCACTGGCGTCGACCGTGCGGGTGTCCGGGATCTTCCTGATCTTCGCGCTGCTCGTCGAGTTCGTCACCTCGAAGAAGCGGGATTGGTTGTCGCTGCCCTGGTTGGCGTTGCCCGCCGTACCGGTGCTCGGTTTCATGGCCTATCTGAAGCAGATCCACGGCTCCTGGTTCGCCTGGCAGGAGGCGCAGGAGAAGGGCTGGGCGCGCGAGTTCACCTGGCCGTGGATCTCGCTCGAGCACACGTTCCAGGCCGCGAGCAAGGGTCACTTCTCGGCCGACCGCAGCGACTGGACCTGGATGTTCCGCGCCGAGCTGGTCGCGCTGTTCGTGCTGCTGCTACTCCTGGTCTGGCTGTTCTGGCGCCGGTCCTGGGGCGAGGCCGCCTGGGTCGTCGCCACGGTCGGCGCGTTCTGTACGTCGTTCTGGATCTACTCGCTCACCCGGGCCACCCTGCTGATGTGGCCGCTGTGGATCGGCCTCGCGGTCCTGGCGCGGCGGAAACCCTGGGTCGGCCGGCTCTACCTGGCCGTGGCCATACCGTTGGCCGCCATCTGGGCGGCCGGCTTCTTCACCGGCCGCTGGTCCGGCTGAGTAGTTCTGCTCAGGCGGTGCGCCCGCTGCGTCCTTAGCGTGGTCCCATGGATGGCCGGACGATCGGCAGGGTCACGGTGCAGGCGGCCTTCGTCGGTGTGGTGGCAGGTGTCGCGTACGCGATGATGCGGCAGTTCGGTGCGCCGCTGTGTCCGCCGACCGCGGTCAGCTGCGCTGTGGAGGCCGGTGGCGTGCTGTTCGCCGCACAGCTCGGGGGTGTGGCGACCGCGCTGGCGCTGCCGGTGCTGGCGCTCCGGGCCGGGCTCGGCTGGGCGTTCGCGGTCGTCGCGACGACCGGAATCCTGGCCGTGAATCTGGTCTGGTTCCTGACGTTGTCCGACATGTGGACAGTTCTGCGCTGAGGCAACCCTCGGGAGTCTTCGAGCGTCGTTAGGGATGAAGGGGTGGCAGTCCGGGCGGGGACCGCCACCCCTCATCACACCTCTTCACCCGGATCTCCGGCGGAACCTTTCAGGGGCAGGCTCCGCCGGGTAGTCCACCGAGGGCGATGGCATCGGCCGTCGCCCTCGCGTCATGATGCAACCTCCTCGCGGCCCACCCAGTAGTTCCAGGGTGGAGATCACCGACAAGGGAGGGCCGATCGTGAGCGATCACGACGCGGAGTCCGCCGGCTCCTGTCACTACAAGCAGTAACAGGAACCGGCGAACCGGTTATCAGCCCCAGTTGCGGTCGATCGACTGCGACGGGGTCGGGCTCGGCTTCGTCTCGGCGACGCGCTGGTCGCTGGGATGCGTGCCGGTCTCGACGCCCTTCAGCGTCCCGAGGAGCTCGACCTCGGCGAGCGTGACGCCGTCAGCGCCCGCCGCCGGGGTCAGCACCAGGCGGTACTGCGTGTACGCCTTCGGGGACGCGATACTGAACGACCTCGTGTACGACGCCCACGCGAACGTCTCGCCGCTGCGGCGATCCACCGTGGCCCACGTCGTGCCGTCGTTCGATCCCTCCAGCGTCCACGCGGACGGCGCCGTACCGGTGGTGCCGCTCGTCAGCGTGTACATGCCGACCGGACGGCCCTGTGGCAGGGCGACCGTGACGGTGGGTTGCGCACCGGTCAGCGTGACCTGCGTCTTCGAGTCGTTGTCGATCAACGCGGAGACATCCGCGCCACCCGCACCGATCACCGCACCGGTGTCGGAGGTCGAGTCCCGCCAGGTCATCGGGTCCTCGCCGGGCTTGGTGATCGACGGCGGGGCGTCGTTCCGGCCGCTGCCCCACTTGGTCGGCTGGTCGGTCATCTCGAACTCGATCTTGCCGCCGTTCGCGATCAGGTCGTGCGGCAACGCGGTCGACGTCCACGCCTTCCCGTTCACCCGAACGCTCTTCACATAGATGTTCTTCGAGCTGTTCTTCGGCGCGCTGATCACCAGCTTCTTGCCGCCGGCCAGCCGGACCGTCGCCTTGGTGAACAGCGGCGAACCGATCGCGTACGTCGGTGAGCCGACCTGCAACGGGTAGAAGCCGAGCGAGCTGAACAGGTACCACGACGACATCTCGCCGTTGTCCTCGTCACCCGGGTACCCCTGCCCGATCTCCGAGCCGGTGTACAGCCGGGACAGCACCTCGCGCACCTTCTCCTGCGTCTTCCACGGCTGCCCCGCCACGTCGTACATGTAGGTGATGTGGTGGGACGGCTGGTTGCTGTGCCCGTACTGACCCATCCGGACGTCGCGGGCCTCGAGCATCTCGTGGATCGTGCCGCCGTACCCGCCGGTGTGCAGCGCGTCCTCGGGAGTGCTGAAGAACTCGTCGAGCTTCTTGGCCAGTCCGTCGCGCCCGCCGTAGATCGCGGCCAGCCCGGCCCCGTCCTGCGGCGTCGAGAACGCCATGTTCCACGCGTTCGTCTCGGTGTAGTCGTGGCCCCAGTCCTGCGGGTCGAAGGTGCTGGGCGAGTTGCCCCAGACGCCGTCCGGGCCCTTGCCCTGGAAGAACCCGACGGTCGGGTCGAACAGCGTGACGTAGTTGCGGGCCCGGTTCAGGAAGTACTTGTAGTTGTCCAGGTACTCCTGCTTGCGCGGGTCGTTCTTCTTCGCCTTGTCGTACAGGGCCTTCGACATGTTCGCGATGCCGAAGTCGTTGATGTAGCCGTCCATCGACCAGCTGAAGCCTTCACCGGTGGTGTTGGCGGTGTACCCGTTGAACGTGGACAGGTCCATGCCCTTGCGGCCGACGTTCTGCGAGGGCGGTACGACGGACGCGTTCTTCACCGCCGCGTCGTACGCCGCCTGCACGTCGATCCCCTTGATGCCCTTGAGGTACGCGTCCGCGAAGGCGACGTCGGACGACGTACCGACCATCAGGTTCGCGTAGCCGGGCGACGACCAGCGGGAGATCCAGCCGCCGTCCTTGTACTGCTGGACGAACCCGTTCACCAGCGCGGCCGCGTCGTCCTGCGAGAACAGCGAGTACGCCGGCCAGACCGTGCGGTACGTGTCCCAGAAGCCGTTGTTCACGTACGTCTGCCCGGCGACGATCTTCGAGCCGGTCGTGGTCGGGGTGTCTGCGCCCACCTTCGGCGACGTCGGCGACGCGTAGGTGATGACCGGCTTCGCTGCGGTGCCGGTGTTCTCGGAGCCGTTGTTCGGGTAGAGGAACAGCCGGTAGAGGTTCGAGTACAGCGTGGTCAGCTGGTCGGCCGTCGCGCCCTCGACCTCGATCGTGCTCAACTTGGTGTCCCAGGCGGCCTGCGCGGCGTCCTTCACCTTGCTGAACTTCGAGCCGGCAGGCAGCTCCAGCTCCAGGTTCTTCCGCGCCTGCGCGGTGCCGATCAGCGAGGTCGCGATCCGCAGCTGGACCTGGGTGGTCTTGGCGTCGAACTTGAAGTACCCGCCGACATCCGCGCCGCCACCGTCCGAGAGCTTGCCGGAGGCAAGTACCTTCTGGTCCACGACGCCGTACACGAACAGCCGGCCGGCGCCGGTGGACAGGCCGCTCTTGATGTCGCTGAACCCGGTGACCACGCCGGTCGCCGGGTCGAGGGTCAGACCGCCGCTGTTGCTGGCGTTGTCGAAGATCAGCGACGCCTTGCCGGCCGGGAAGCTGAACCGCAGCATCGCCGCGTGGTCGGTCGGCGCGATCTCGGCCGCGTTGCCGTTGTCGAACGTGACGCCGTAGTAGTACGGCCGCGCGACCTCGTTGTCGTGACTGAACGACCAGGCCCGCGCCTTCCGGTCCGCGGTCGGGGTGTCGGCGGTCGACGGCATCATCTGGAACGTCTGCCGATCACCCATCCACGGGCTGGGCTCGTGGCTGATCGACAACGCCTGCATCGTCGGCCTGTTGTCCTCGTTGTTGCCCTTGGCGTAGTCGTACAGCCAGGACGTCGAACCGGCATTCGTCACCGGCGTCCAGAAGTTGAAGCCGTGCGGTACGGCGGTCGCCGGGAAGTTGTTGCCCCGCGAGAAACCGCCGGTGGCGTTCGTGCCGCGGGTGGTCAGCGCCAGGTCCGACGGGTGCTTGGCCGCGGTCTTCTGGGCCGCACGGTCCGGGTTGATCGCGGCGGCGATCCGGATGTCGTCGACCCAGCCACGGAAGTCGGCCGGCCCGGACGGCTTGTCGTACCCGATCAGGATCCGCTTGATCGTCTTGCCGGCCGCGACCTTGCCGAGGTCGGCCTCGAGGTTGTTCCACTGGTTCGTGTAGAGCGCCTTGGAGTCGCCCTGGCCGCGCGGGCTCAGCGTGAACCCGTGGTTGTCCTTGGCCTTGAGGTCGCTCAGGTAGGTGCCGTCGTCGAATGCGAGGTCGAGCGCCGCGTACGTGCTCGGGTAGCTCAGGTCGCCCTCGACGTGCTCGGGAAAGATCTTGTACGACAGCCGGGTGTCCTTGCCCACCTTCAGGTCGACGTCGGAGATCTTGTTCCACGTGTAGCCACGACCGGTGCTGTCCTGGTGCCCGGCGTACCGGAACGACTTGACGCCGGTGAAGCCGACCCGAGCGCGAGCGTTGTACGCACTGGTCGGGCCGGAGTCCAGCTGCGACTCGGCGACCGGTCCGGGCGGCGGCAGCGGGGCGCCGTTCGAGAGGTACCAGTCGGCGAGCTGGACGATGTCCTCACCGTGGTTCAGCGTGACGTCCAGCCTGAAGAACTTGTACGCCGTCTCGTTGGAGAAGCTGTACTCCTTGGTCTGGAACCTGTTCTCGAAGCTCTGACCGGTCTGCGTGTCCAGCGTGGTCCACGCCGTGCCGTCGTTCGAACCGGAGACAGTCCAGTTCTGCGGGTCGCGGCCGTCGGCGTCGTTCGCCGAGGTCAGCGCGTACTTGCGGATCACCACCGGGGCCGAGGTCTCGTAGACCAGCCAGCCGGTCGGCTCGAACACCAGCCACTTGGTGAACTTGTCACCGTCGGCCGCGTTGGTGGCGATCTCGCCACCACCGGTGTTCTCGCCGTTCGCGGTCACCTTCGTGACCTTGTCCATCTCGCTGCCACCGATCCCGGTCGGCGTCGGGCCGCGCACCCCGTCGGTGCGTGGTTTCCCGTCCGGTCCGGTCTCGACGGCATCGGTGTAGCCCGGCTGCGGCTGCCCCTGCTCGAAGGAGGTGAAGAACGAGGACCCGCTCACCACAGGCTGATCAGCCACGGCGGCCGGAGGGACGGCATGAGCTGACGTCATGGAAGTAGACATTGTCACAACGAGCCCTAGAGACGCGACGAGCCTCAGCGTCCCGTGCTGCTGTTTCCTCGGCGCTGGCAACGCCCAGGCACGCACCTCGCGGCGCCGGAGAAGCGTCCACGATGAAAACCACGTCGAGGACGCTTCTCCGGCTTGCGATGTACGCGCCTGGACGCTGCCATCGCTCGAGCAAACAGCAGCACGGGACGCTCGTGGGCGGCGGAGATCCATACATGCTCCTTGCACAACCGGTCCGGCACCGCGGGACGCCCCCGCCCACCGGTCTGAGTACGCGGCCCCGATGACAAGGTTGTCAGCCCGCGCCCGGGGTGATCCTGCCCATCATGATCACCCCCGGTCAAGGGTTCGTCGCACACCGTTCGCCCGTGTCCTGCAGTTGGTCTGTGAGCGGTAGGTTGAGGCCCATGGACGAACGTGTGCTGGTCACCGGGGCGGCCGGGTTCATCGGGCGGGCTGTGGTGGCCGCCCTGCGAGGGCGTGGGGTCGCGGTGACCGCTGTGGACCGTGAGCCGCCGGATGCGTCCTGGGACGAGGGCGTCCAGGTGGTGACCGGCGATCTGGCCGAGCAGGAGACCTGTATCGCGGCCTTCGAGACCAGACCGACGGCCGTGGTGCACCTGGCCGCGCTGACCTCGGTGCTGCGCTCCGTTGACTCGCCGATGCAGACCTTCGCGCAGAACGTCACCATCACTCAGGTCCTGCTCGAGTTGGCGCGGGGCAGTGGTGTGGATCGGTTCGTGCTCGCGTCGACGAACGCAGTTGTGGGGGACGTGGGTACGTCGACCATCACCGCGGACCTCGCGCTCCGGCCGCTGACGCCGTACGGCGCGACGAAGGCCGCGGGCGAGATGCTCCTGTCGGCGTACTCCGGCAGCTACGGGCTGGCGACCGCGGCGCTGCGGTTCACGAACGTGTACGGGCCGGGGATGTCGCACAAGGACAGCTTCGTGCCGCGGATGATGCGGGCGGCGCTGACCGGGACCGGCGTCCGGGTGTACGGCGACGGCGAGCAGCGGCGCGATCTGGTGTTCATCGACGACGTCGTGAGCGGGATCCTGCTCGCGCTCGACAGCAAGTACGACGGCCGCGCGATCATCGGCTCCGGCCGGTCGGTGTCGGTGCTGGAGATGATCGAGACCGTGCGCGAGGTCACCGGATGCCCGGTGCCGGCGGAGCACATCGACGCACCCGCGGGTGAGATGCCGGCAGTAGTCGTAGACATCGCCAACGACCTCGGCTACAAGCCGACTGTCTCGTTGGAAGAAGGCTTGGCGCGGACGTGGCAGTACTTCAAGCAGCAGTGAGAAAACACTGGCTGCTCACAGTCTTTCTGGTCGTTGGTGTTGTACTGCGGGTGCTGGCGATCGTCGCCTACCGGCCGGCGATCGTTTACACCGACTCGGTGCAGTACCTGACGAACATGGGGAAGCTGAGTCCTGACCAGCTCAACCCGATCGGCTACGACTTCGTGCTCGGTCCACTGGTCTGGATCGGTGGGCTGACCTTCGTAGTGATCGTCCAGCACCTCGTCGGACTGCTCCTGGGCGTAGCGATCTACGCACTGGCCCGGAGACTGACCGTCTACCGCTGGCTGGCCGCTGTAGCGGCCGCGCCCCTCCTGCTCGACGCCTACCAGGTGCAGATCGAGCAGAACATCATGGCCGAGACCACCTTCGACGTGATCCTGGTGGCGATCCTCTGGCTGCTCCTCGGCCGCATACCGGGCTGGAAGCGCGCAGCGGTCGTCGGCGTACTGATCGGCGCCGCCTTCACGGTCCGCGCCATCGGCATGGTCCTGCTGATCGCAGTGGTGCTCTACCTCATCGTGGTCGGCAACGCCTGGCGCAAGCGCCGCATGGACGTCGTACGGCGCACTGTGGCGGCTGTAGCCGGGTTCGGCGTCGTCTTCGCGGCGTACATCGGCTATTACCACGGCGAGACCGGCCGCTGGGGTTTCACCGGTGCCGAGAACCAGATCCTGTACGGGCGGACCGCCACCGTCGCCAACTGCGCGAAGCTGCCGCTCGACGAAGGCACGCGGCTGTTCTGTCCCAAGGAACCGCTCGGTCAGCGCCTCGGCGTCGACAAGTACGCCCACAATCACTACGGCGACCCGAACTGGCCCGGACCGCTTCCACCCGGTACGACGAAGCGCCAGCTGGCAACCGAGTTCGCGCACCTCGTCATCACGCATCAGCCGCTCGACGTGACGTGGGCTGCGCTGAAGGACTTCGGGAAGGGCTTCGCGCCGACACGGACCAGCTCGCCCGACGACGTACCGCTGGACCGCTGGCAGTTCCAGCTCACCTATCCGAACCTCAATGACCCCAACACCGCGAAGGCCGCAGTGAAATGGGGCGGGTCGGAGCCACACGTCACCCACGTTCCTGCGGTCATTCTGCGCGCGTACCAACTCCACGGCGGCTACACGTCCGGCACGCTGCTCGGTCTGTACGCTCTGATCGCCCTGGCCGCAGTGGCCGGTCTGGGACGAGCAAAGACGTCAGGTCTCCGCTCGGCTGCGCTACTGCCGGTTGCGGCGGGCGTGATCCTGTTGCTCGGGTCTGCGGCCTTTGAGTTCTCCTGGCGTTACCAACTGCCCGGTCTGGTCTTCTTCCCGCTCGCAGGAGCGATCGGACTACGTGCTGTGCTGGGGAAGGACCAGGCCCGCCCTCCGATGGCGGACTACCCGGATTCCGTCGATTCCCTTGCAGTAAAGGACTTCGGCCACAAGGAGTTCGCACCGATCGTCGTGGTCATTGCCGCGTACAACGAGGCCGGCGGGATCGGGCCAGTGCTCACCAACATGCCGCGAACCTGCGCGGGCATGCCCGTCGACGTACTCGTCGTGGTGGACGGCTCGACCGACAACACCGCCGAGATCGCCCGTGAGCATGGGGCTTTCGTCTGCGTTGCCCCGAGCAACCGTGGTCAGGGCGCCGCACTCCGGCTCGGGTACCACCTCACGGCCGAGCGCGGAGCGGAGTACGTCGTCACGACCGACGCGGACGGTCAGTACGACAACAGCGAGCTCGACGTACTGCTGGAGCCGATCCTGGCCGATCGGGCCGACTTCGTCACCGGGTCGCGGCGGCTCGGGGCGGAGGACGCGGACAGCCGGCTGCGCTGGGTCGGTGTACGTGTGTTCGCTGTGCTCGCATCGATCCTGACCCGGCGCAAGCTGACCGACACGTCGTTCGGATTCCGCGCGATGCGGGCCGAACTGGCTGTTGCGGTGACGCTGCGCGAGCCGCAGTACCAGTCGTCGGAGCTACTGCTGGGCGCGCTCGCGCTCGGCGCCCGCGTTGTCGAGCTGCCGATGACGATGCGCCGCCGGGGCGACGGGAGCAGCAAGAAGGGCCCGGGGCTGGTGTACGGCGCGAACTACGGGCGGGTGATGACGACTACGTGGTTACGGGAGTACGTGCTTCGACGGGGTCGGCGGCGGGCGCAGGCTTGGCGAACACCAGCCGATCGAACAGCACGAACTTCACGATGAACAGGATCGCGTAGGTTGCCAGGTACGAACCGGTCACGAGGAGTGTCTTCAGCGCGTGCGACCCGATCGGCTGGACCAGGTGGTCGGTCACCGACGTGACCACCGCGGCGGTGACCGCGGAACCGATCACGATGATTGTGTACGGCAACTTCTGACCGCTGCGGCCCCAGGTGTAGCGCCGGTTCAGCACGTAGTTCGGGACGGCTCCGGCGAGCCAGGCAACCAGCGTCGCGACGATCGCCGCAGTACCGAACCAGTAACACAGAGCGAACGCCAACTGGCTGACCACGGTCGCGACCACGGAGGATGCCGAGTACTTCGCCCAGAGCAACCATCGGCTGCGGGGGAGACCGGTCTTGGTGAGAACGCGCATCGGGGCCTATTCTGCACCCCCGCACCGGCGAGGGGCAGTCCGGGACAGATTCTCAGCCGATTGCCAGCGAATAGATGACTCCCGTCACGTTACTGGAGCGGGTACTCGGGATAGGAAAGACTCTGACGACGTTCCCTGACGGAAGGCGGCCGAGCCGTGCGCGTACTCGTCCTGGGCGGTGACGGTTACCTAGGGTGGCCGACTGCACTGCACCTCTCCGACCGCGGCCACGACACGGCCGTTCTCGACAACATGGCCCGCCGCGGTTACGACCGCGAGCTGGGCGTCCAGAGCCTGGTCCCGATCGAGGACCTCGAGACCCGGGCGGCAGCCTGGGAAGAGGTCTCCGGCAAGCGGCTCCAGACGTACGTCGGTGATCTGCTCGACGCGGACTTCGTCTACCAGGTACTGCGTGAGTTCGAGCCGGACGCGATCGTGCATTTCGCCGAGCAGCGCGCCGCGCCGTACTCGATGATCGACCGCGAACACGCTGTGTACACGCAGCACAACAACGTGGTCGGCACCCTGAACCTGATGTACGCCGTCGCCGAGACCAACCCGGACATCCACCTGGTCAAGCTCGGCACGATGGGCGAGTACGGCACGCCGAACATCGACATCGAGGAAGGCTGGCTGGAGGTCGAGCACAACGGGCGCAAGGACCGGATGCTCTACCCGAAGAAGCCCGGCTCGTTCTACCACCTCAGCAAGGTGCACGACTCGCACAACCTCGAGTTCGGCTGCCGGATCTGGGGGATGCGCGTCACCGACCTCAATCAGGGCGTGGTGTACGGGCAGCAGACCGACCAGACCGTGCGGGACCCGCGGCTGGCGACCCGGTTCGACTACGACGCGGTGTTCGGCACCGTGCTCAACCGGTTCGCCATCCAGGCTGTGCTCGGTGAGCCGCTGACGGTCTACGGCTCCGGCGGGCAGACGCGAGGCTTCCTGGACATCCGGGACACCGTCGAGTGCATCCGGCTCGCGGTGGAGAACCCGGCCGACGCCGGCGAGTTCCGGGTCTTCAACCAGATGACCGAGAGCTACTCGGTGTCCCAGCTCGCCGATCTGGTCGCGGAGTGCTTCCCCGGCCCGGTCCAGGTCGAGCACCTGGAGAATCCGCGAGTCGAGCAGGCCGAGCACTACTACAACGTCAAGCACACCGGCCTGGTCGGCCTCGGACTGCAGCCGCACCTGCTCTCGGAAACCCTGATCGAGTCGATGTTCGACATCGTCTCGGCCAACAAGGACCGCGTCGACCCGGCAGCGCTGCTACCGACCGTCCGCTGGAAGGGCCACCTCAAGAGCTGACTTTTCGACGTCACCAGCTCGGCGAACCGGCGCGCAGCCGGCGTCGCCGCATGCCCACTCGGCAGCACCAGATCCACCCGGCGCCGGCCGCGACGAGGTCGAGCGCCATGCTCCACCGGGTCCGCACGCTAGCGGCGGGCGCCGACGAGGAGTGTGGGGATTGCGGCCAGGAAGCGGTTCCGGCGGGCGCGTCGGGACTGCTCGGCCAGCCAGCCGTCGGCGTCCTGCTGCGTGATCAACGCCTTGTCGACGGCTGCGGTGGCTGCCGCCTTCAGTTGTGGGGCCATCTGTTGCTGGTCGGTGATGACCTCGGTCCGTACGACGACCTCGACATCGTGGAAGCCGGCGTCGAGGAGGACGTCCCGGAGGGTTCGCGTCGCGCGGGGGGACACGGTCTGGGACTCCAGGCCGAGGCGGATGACATCGGTGAGGTCCTGGTCGGAGTTGGTGATCATCACGAAGCCGTAGTCCTGCCCGCCGACCACGATCCGCCCGCCCGGACGTAGTACCCGGTGTGCTTCGGCGATGGTCGGCGCCGGGTCGTGGAGCAGGTGGAACAACCGCATCGCGCGGTACCCGTCCATCGACCCGGCCTCGAGCGGCAGGTCGTCGGAATGTGCCACGTGAAACATTGCCCCGGGCGCCCGCTCCCGGGCGGCCTCGATCGCATCCGGATCGGCGTCGATCCCGGTCACCTTCAGACCCTTGCGGGCGAGTTCCGCGACCGCGTGCCCCGCACCGCAGCCGACGTCGACGCAGGTCGCACCGCGTTTCAGCTCCAGCGGCCGGTACGACGCCGCGCGCAACTCGGCCGCACCGGTCCGCTCCTCGATCCGCTCCAGAAAGCTCATGACCTTACGCTGCAACTTCAGGTCCACCTGAAGTCAACTGCCACCGCTTGCGTCCGAAGGACTGTGGCCTGTGGCCCTCGCTTCTTCGGACGCAACCGGTGATTCAGTCCATCGAGACCTTGTCGAATGTGGTGGTGGTGTAGCGGACGTCGAGGTCGACCTCGTCGCCGACGGCCGGCGGCGCCACCGACGACGGCAGGAACAGCATGCTGGCCTGCATGTGCGGCGGCTCCGCGAACCAGCGCTGCTTGCCCTCGATGCTGAACGGCGACAACGCCATCCCGGCCGCGTCCAGGCTGCCCTTCGCCATCGCGATCGCGCGCTGCCGGACGCTCGCCGCCGCGGTCGGTGCCTCCAGTCCGACGCCGTGCGCCGTACCGCCGGAGACGATCAGGATGTGGCCGTCGCCGCTGACCCGGCGCTGCCGGTAGCCGACCCGCTCACCGCGGCGGACCGAGTGCACGTCGAGGACGGTCGCCCGGACCGTCAGCGCACCGCGGTCGCCGAGCCACAGCCCGGTGCCCATCCGGAGCTTCACGTCGGGGCCGATGTCGGCCAGCTTCTGGGCGGGCACATGCGAGACCCACAGCGTGCCCTTGCGCACGTCGAGCGCCGCCTTCGCCAGGTTCTGGGCCTCGCGCAGGTTGGCCGACGTACCGCCGGCGCCCATCGGGAAGTGCAGCGACCAGCCTTCGAAGCGGATCCGGTCGAGGGCGTTCAGCAGCATCGTGTGCCGCAGCTCGCGGGCCCCGATGCCGTGGCGGCGCATCGAGGTCATCACCTCGATCAGCACCCGGCTGCCGGCCGGGATCGAGACGAGGTCGGCCAGCCGGCTGACGGTGTGGATCACGTTCTTGCTCTGCGGCACCTCGAGGAACGGCCGCCACGGCGACAGTACGACGACGTCCTCGCGCGGGTCCGGCGGGACCTCGAAGTACGTCCCGACCGCGACCGTCCGGGCACCGAGCGCGCGGGCCTCGGCCAGCAGCCGGTGGTTCCCGAAGCCGTACCCGTTGCCCTTGGCCACCGGAACGATGTCGGGGTTCCAGGTGGAACGCAGGTGATCACGCCATCGATCGGAATCGACGTGCAGGACTAGGGGCATGGTGTCAACGCCGTCTCATGTAGAGGTCGAATGCGGTGTAGAGCGCCTTGTTCAACGGCAGATCCCACTCACCGACGTACTCGACGGCTTCGCCGCCGGTCCCGGTCTTGAACTGGATCAACCCGACGTGCGGGTCGTTCGGGTCCAAGGTGTCGGTGATGCCCCGTAGGTCGTACACGGACGCGCCCGCCGCGAGCGCGTCCGTCATCATGCGCCACTGGACCGCGTTCGATCCACGCACGTCTCGCTTGGCGGTCGAGCTGGCACCGTAGGAGTACCAGGAATGACCGCCGACCCGGACCCAGATCGTCGACGCGACCAGGTCGCCCTCGTGATGGGCGTTGTAGATCCGGAAGTCACAGCAGCCGGACGGCTGGTTCGCCATCGCGGCGTACATCTTCTCGAAGTACGGCAGCGGCCGCGGCGTGAAGTGGTCCCGCTGCGCGGTCTCGACGTACAGCCCGTGGAAGGCCTTGATGTCCTCGGGGCCGCCCTGCGTCACCTCGACGCCGGCCTTGTCCGCCTTCTTGATGTTGCGCCGCCAGAGCTGGTTCATGCCCTTCAGCAGGTCGTCCTGGCTGCGGCCGGCCAGCGGCACCTGGAAGACGTACTGCGGCTGTCCGGCCGCGAACCCCTCCGCGAGCCGCGGTGCCTTCCAGCCCAGCTTGCGCAGCTGGTCGGTGACCGTCGCGCCGGACGGCTCGATCACGTCCGGGCGGACGTCGCCGAGCTTCGGCTGCTGGCCGCCGGCGATGGCGTCCTTGATGGTCTTGGCGGTCCAGCGCCGGGTCACGACCGGCGGACCCATCCGGATGCCGAACGCGCCCTGCTCCTGCAGATGCGCGGCCAGCGGGCGCAGGTACGCGCCGAGGTCGATCGCGTCCCAGTCGATCACCGGGCCTTCCGGCAGATAGGCGAGGTACCGCTTCACCTTCGGCATCTGCCGGTACAGCACGAGCCCTACGCCGACGAGCTCCGCCGGGTTGGCCGCGTCGTACCAACCGAGTGACTCCGCCTTCCACTCACTCTTCACCGCCGCCCAGCCAGGGGTCTGCAGGAAGCTCGCCGCCGGCTGCGCCGCGATGTACGCGGCATGCTCGTCGGCCGAGATGGTCCGAATGCTGAAGTCACTCACGGGGGGTCAGAGTACCGGCCCAGCTGCCGCAACCCCAGCTGAGCCGGTTTCTGATCAAACCTGTGCGAGCAGCTTCTCGGAGAGGTCCCACAACCGAGTGGCCGACTCCGGATCCAGCGCGTACGGCGCGACGCCGTTGCGCTCGCCTGCGACGTTGGGCAGTGCCTCCTGGTTGTCCTCGAAGTACCTGCCGGTCACGCCCAGCACGACCGGGGATGCGGCGAGTAGTACTGACGTCGCAGCACCTTGCTCCACCGTCTTCCAGCGGTACTGGTCCCACCCCGCCTGCATCTCCTCGGGGACGTGACGCTGGAGAGCGGTCCGGATCCCGCCCGGCATCAGCGCATTGGTGACGATCCCGTCGGCAGCCCAGCGCTCGGCGGCCTCGACCGCGAACAGGATGTTGGCGGTCTTCGACTGCCCGTACGCCGCCCACGGCTGGTACGCCCGGTGCTCGAAGTGGAGGTCGTCCAGGTGCACATCCGATTGCAGATGTGCGCTCGAGCTCACCGAGACCACACGGGCGTCCCCGCCCGCGGTGAGTGCGTCATGCAGGCCGAGGGAGAGGCCGAAGTGACCGAGGTGGTTGGTGGCGAACTGGTGCTCCCAACCTTGCGGTGTGCGGTTCAGCGGCTCGGCCATCACGCCGGCGTTGTTGACCAGGATGTGCAGCGGCCCGGTCCAGCTTCCGGCGAAGGCGCGCACCGACGCGGGGTCCGCGAGCTCGATCGGAGCGACGAACACGTGGTTGTTGCCGGTGCTCTCGATGATCTGCGCGGCGACGCGTTCGCCGGCCGCGGTGTTGCGCACGGCCAGCGTCACCTCGGCGCCCGCTCCGGCGAGAGCACGGGCGGTCTCGACACCGATCCCGGACGCGCCACCGGTGACGACCGCCCGGCGGCCGGTCAGGTCGACTCCGGAGATCACGTCGGCCGCGGTGGACTCGTACCCGAAAGGAGTGGTGAATCTGCTCATCAGCGTCCGTCCTGTCCTGCGAGCTACGCTTTAACCGGAGGAGCCTCCGGTACCCCCAGTTAAGCGGAGGCGCCTCCGGTTATCAAGGTCCGCTAAGTTTGACGCCCGGAGGGGAGGGGACATGACTGGCATCGGTGAGCGTCCGCTGCGCGCGGACGCACAACGCAATCGCGGCCAGATCCTCGACGCCGCGTCGCGTTCGTTCTCGAAGTGCGGCCTGGAGGCGACGCTCGAGGGCATCGCGAAGGACGCCGGCGTCGGCATCGGCACCTTGTACCGGCACTTCCCGACGCGCGAGGCCTTGATCGAGGCGGCGTACCGCAGTGAGCTCGCGGCGGTCTGCGACGCCGCGTCGGAGCTGCTCGCCAAGCTGCCTCCGGCCGAAGCGCTGCGGGTCTGGATGGACCGCTTCATCGACTACATGGCCCGCAAGATGGGGATGGCCGATGCACTGCGCGCGGTGATCGCGTCCGGCGCGGATCCGTACGCGCAGAGTCGTGACTTGCTCGTCGGCGCGATCACGCCGATCCTCGAGGCTGGTGCCGCCGCGGGGGATCTACGGTCCGATGTGACCGCGGACGACGTACTCATCAGCCTCAGCGGCGTCGGACTGGCTGCATCCGATCGGCGTGAGCAGGCCGACCGCCTGCTCAACCTGCTCCTCGACGGCCTGCGGTACGGCGCGTGACGCGCAAGGTGGCGCTGGTGACCGGCTCCGCCTCCGGCATCGGAGCGGCCACGGTACGGCGGCTGGCCGCGGACGGGATGACTGTCGCGGTGCACTCGCGATCCAGCTACGAGGCTGGGAAGGCGCTGGCTGCCGAGTTGGGTGGGACGTACCACCAGGCCGACCTGTCCGACGACGCAGCTGCCCAGGCGTTGGTGCCGGAGGTGGTCAGCGAGCACGGGCGTCTCGACGTACTCGTGAACAACGCAGGCATCAGCTGGCCCGTCCCGCACGCTGCACTCGACGGCCTCAGTGCAGACGACTGGCGGAAGCTCCTCGACGTCAACCTGATCGCGCCGTGGCTGTTGTGTACGGCGGCCCTCCCGGCGTTGCGCGAATCCGGTGGATGCATCGTCAACGTGACCAGCCACGCGGGCGTCCGACCGAAGGGCAGCTCGATCGCGTACGCCGCCTCGAAGGCCGCGCTGAATCACGTGACCAAGTTGCTCGCTGCTGCTCTCGGACCAGACGTTCGCGTCAATGCAGTCGCACCCGGTCTCGTCGACACACCCCTCACCGAGTCGTGGACCGACGCGCAGGAGCTGTGGAAAACCAGGAGCCCGATGCGTCGCGCCGCGCAGCCGTCGGACGTCGCGGACCTGATCTCCGCGGTGATCCACAACACCTATCTGACCGGTGAAGTCATCCTGCTCGACGGCGGCCTGAACCTGCGCTGATTCTGTCGGTGGGTCCTTCTACGATCGCGGGATGTCTTTGGGTCGAGACTTCCGCCGGTTGTGGGTCGCGTTCACGGTCAGTGCGTTCGGATCGGCGGTCGGGCTCGGCGCCTTGCCTTTGGTCGCGGTTCTCGCGCTCGGCTCCAGCACCTTGCAAGTCTCGATGCTCGCCGCATTGTCCGCGCTGGCCGGCGCCGCGATCGCCTTGCCGATGGGGGACTTCATCGAGCAGCGGCGGAAGCGGCCGGTGATGATCGCGGCGGACCTGGTGCGGTTCGCCGCTCTCGTCTCGGTGCCGATCGCGGCGGCGTTCGGCGTACTGACGTTTGCGCACCTGTGCGTCGCGGGCGTGCTGCAGGCCGCCGGCACGATCGCTTTCCAAGCCGCGAGCGGTGCGCATCTGAAGGCGTTGATCCCGGCAGCCGGTCGGGCCGAGGCGAACAGCCGGTTCGAGCAGACCAACTGGGTCTCGCTGAGCATCGGTCCGGCGATCGGCGGCGCACTCGTCAGTCTGGTCGGCGCGACCATCACGCTGGCGGTCGATGCGGTGTCGTTCCTCGGGTCGGCGATCGGGATCCGGCGGATCCAGCAGCCCGAGCCGGAGCCGGTCAAGCGGGAGGGGAAGGCGGACATCACCGCGGGCTGGCGATACATCCTCCAGCACCGCGGATTGCGGGCCCTGTTCTGGAACTCGCAGCTCTTCGGCGGGCCGGTGATGATGACATCGCCCCTGCTGGCGGTCTTCATGCTGCGCGACCTGGGCCTGGCCGCGTGGACCTACGGAGTGATGCTCGGCGTCTCCTGCATCGGCGGCGTCATCGGTGCACGGATGGCGCCACGCCTCACCCGGCGGTACGGACTGCACTGGATGCTGCTGGTCTTCGGCGTACTGCGGGCGCCTTGGCTGCTGCTCTTCCCGCTGGCGCCGCACGGGATGGGTGGGTTCGTGCTGCTCACCGCGGCGGAGACTGCTCTGCTGGTTGGGGCAGGTGCGTTCAACCCGTCGTTCGCGACGTACCGGATGGAGCAGACCGAGGACGGGTTCATGTCGCGCGTGGTGGGGTCGTGGTCGATCAGCTCGCGCTGCGTGCAGCCGGCGTTCATCGCGCTCGGCGGGGTGCTCGCGACGCTGGTCGGGATGCGGGGCGCCTTGTGGGTGGCGGGGATCTGCTGCACGCTCAGCGCCGTACTGCTGCCGTGGCGGGCGGCTAGACCAGCCCCATTGCCTGAGCCAGCCTGACCTGGCTGCCCATCGCGCCGCCGTCGGCCTTGGCGTCCAGGTAGCCGGCCGCCTGGTCCGGTGGCAGCACGAGAACCTCGACCACCTGTTCGCCGTCGGCGGGGTTGGTCGGCTGCTGGTCGACGACCACGTCCGCGACGACGGTGGCCCAGTAGGAGATCGGGTGCGGGAGATGCGGACGATACGGCGCGGGCCGACCGTGCTCGGCCCGGTGAGCACCGAGCCAGGTCAGCGGGCTTGTCAGCCGGGCCCCTGCCTCCTCGAGGAGTTCGCGGTGGACAAGCTGCTCGATCGTCTCGCCCGGCTCACGGGTGCCGCCGGGCAGGAAGCGCCACCCCAGATCGTTGCTACAGACAACAATTCCGTTCCCGGACCGCCCGATCACGTGGACATTGCTGATCAGCTCGTCCGGCGGGCGATCGGTGGAGTACTGCACATCGAGCTCACCCCAGGGCCAATGGTCCGGTGCGAACAGCTCGGGGAACTCCTCTGCCCAGGCCTGCATAACCTCATTCTGCGCTACCGTCGCTCGCATGGCAGACCCCGACCCCGAGCCCACGCCGGCACCCGACCCCGAGCCGGCCGCGGCAGCCGAGGCTGAGCCCGGGTCGACGGCCGAGGTCGAGTCTGATCCCAAGGCTGATTCGAAGGCGGAGGCCGAGCCTGAGGAGGATCCAGCTGTCAAGCAGCAGCGGACGGTGAACCGCTTCCTGTGGTCCTGCGCCTGGCTCACCGCGTTGGCCGGCTTGTTCCTGGTCGCCGGTATTGCCCAGTCGGACGGTGGCGGCAGCGCGCTCAGGTGGCTCGGTGCGGTGGTAGCCATCGTCTGCATGCTCGCCCTCATCGCCGGCTACGTCGCCTGCGCACGCGGCAAGCTCACGCTGCGGGCGCGCGCGCTCGGCCCGTTGGACGTGTTCCAGACGAGCACCCTGGTCGTGCTGATCGCCGTGATCTGCGGTCTGCTCGCACCGTCGAGCAACTCCGCCGCCCTCGCGCTGCTCTTCCCGTGGGCCCTGACCTATTGGATGTACGGCCTGGACCGAACGAGGACGCCCTCTACTTGAGGTGCGACCGGAGGTAGTCCAGGTCGGCCTTCTGCCCGTTGTTCGCGTTCGGGGTCTCGACGACGACCGGGGCGCCGGCCGCCTGCACGACCGCCACGATGTCGGCCGGGTCGATATGACCCTCCTCGAAGTTGCTGTGCCGGTCCGCGCCGGAGCCGAACTCGTCGCGTGACCCGTTGGCGTGGACGAGGTCGATCCGCCCGGTGATCGCCTTCACCTTCTCGACGATCGTCGGCAGCTCCTCGCCGGCCGCGTGGAAGTGGCAGGTGTCCAGGCAGAACCCGACGTTGTCCAGGCGGTCGTTGCCCGAGGCCTGCACCGCTTCCCACAGCCGCGCGATCCGCTCCAGCTGCCGGGCCATCGCGTTCTCGCCGCCGGCGGTGTTCTCGATCAGCAACGGCACCGGCAGCTCGGCCCGCTCGATGCACTTGCGCCAATTGTCGAACCCGGCCTCGGGGTCGTCCTCGTCACCGACGTGCCCGCCGTGCACGATCACGCCCTTGACGTCGATCTCCGCCGCCTTGTCCAGCGTCTGCTGCAACAGCTTGCGGCTCGGGATCCGGATCCGGTTGTTCGTGTTCGCGACGTTCAGCCGGTACGGCGCGTGCACGTAGAGGTCCACGCCCGCGGCGGCGGCGCGGGTCTTGAGCGCCTCCTCGCCGTCGGCGTACGCGAGCTTCGGCGCCTTGTAGTCCTGCGGGTTCCCCAGGAAGAACTGCACCAGGTCGGCGCCCCTGTCGGCCGCCTCCGCCAGCGGGTCTTCCTGCTCCACATGCGCACCGAGCTTCACAGTCATGACCCCACCCTAGGACTCCGCACGGACAGTTCAGGAACCCCATCCTGCCGACCGGGTCACCTTCCGCTCGTCGTCGGTCGGCGGCTGCACCGGGCGGCCTTCGAACTCGGTGGACAGCACGATGTGCGTGTTCATCTCGCCGTGCTCACCGAGTCGCTCGAACAGTCCTTCCAGGTGCCGCATCGACGTCACCCGCACGCGCAGCATCGAGCACGAGTTGCCGCTCAGCTTGTGGATCTCGAGCACCTCGGGGAAGTCTTCGGCGCGCGTGGTCTTCAGCAGGCACCTGCCGGTCGTGCAGCGCATCTGGACGAACGCCGACAGCGGCTGACCGGCCCGCGCCGGGTCGACCTCGGCGCGGTAGCCCTTGATCACGCCGGCCTCTTCCAGGCGTCGTACCCGATCGGCGACTGCCGGTGGGGACAGGTTGACCCGCTTGCCGAGCTGGTTGAAGGACAGCCGCCCGTCGGACTGCAGGGCGGCCAGGATCTGCCAGTCCGTGGAGTCGAGTTCACGCTCCTGAAAGGTCATGCGCCCAGAACACCTTTCAGATCGGTCCTCCGCAAGGGCAGACGCCTTCTTTCGAGCATTCATCGGGGCGGACGGCTTTTCTAGCGTGATAGGCATGCTGCTTCCCGTCATTCTCGCCGCCGCCTTGATGAACGCCGCGATGGTCGCCGCCAGCGCGGTCAGCGCCATCGTGATCGCCGACGACCTCGGCCCTGCCCTGGCCGGTCTGCCCAACACCGCAGGTGTCCTCGGTACAGCTGCCGGCGCCATGGCGGTCGGACGCTGGACAGCGCGGCTCAGCCGGGCACAAGCACTCCGGACCGGGTACGGCGTGGGTGTCGCCGGGGGAGCGTCGACGGTTCTGGCCGCTGTGGGTGCACCGGTCGCGCTGCTCTTCGTAGGCATGTTCCTTCTCGGCGTCGGTAACGCAGCGAGCCTCCTGTCTCGCTACGCGGCCGCCGACGCCGCACCGCCTTCCCGACGTTCATCGGCGATGAGCACTGTCGTTTGGGCCAGCACGCTCGGTGCCGCCGGCGGACCGTTCCTCATGGCGCCGTCACAGTCGTTCGCTTCGGGCATTGGCCTGCCTGCGCTCGCAGGTCCGTTCCTGCTCGCTCTGGCTGCAGTGTTCTCCGCACTGGTCGCCTCGACGTACATCCGGCGTACCAGCTCCACTGACACGCCTCAGGTACGTCGAGCGTCCGGCGGTCGATCGGTACTACTGGCCGCTGGCGTGATGGTCGTGGGTCAACTGGTGATGGTGTCGGTGATGACAGCCGTCCCTGTCCACACGCACCTGCACCACGACGGTCTCGGGCTGTTGGGGGTGATGCTGTCTGCCCACACCCTGGGGATGTTCGCCCTGTCCCCGTTGACTGGTTGGTGCATCGACCGCTTCGGGCCCCGCGTGGTGACGCTCGCCGGACTGATCGGGCTATTGGCCGCCGCAGTACTGGTCACCCGGACCGGACTGGTCTTCACGCCCGCGTTGTTCCTGCTCGGCTACGCGTGGAACCTCTGCTACCTGGGCGGCAGCGCCCAGCTCGGGTCCGCCGAACTGGAAAGCCGGGTGGAGTCGTCGATCTGGACCGTCTCGGCGCTCGCCACCGCCTCATCGCCCTGGCTGTTCACGCTCGGCGGGTTCCCGGTACTGGCGCTGATCTCGGTGATTCTCGCCGTACCGTTGCTCGTGCTGGTGGTCCGTCGCGGTGAGCGCATCGTCGTACTCCGGTGACGCAGAGTCATCGGAACAGGCCTGTGGATATGGTCAATAGGCCGTCCGGACGCTGGTATTCTCTTGATGTGGCCCGGTCCATCGACCGGGCTCGTTGCTTGGCGCCGACGGCAATTGCCGGCGTGGAGCACAACCGCATCGCCCTCCTGCCACGGAGAGACCGTGGCCGCCAAGTCCGAAGGAGGTGGAGTTCGCGCATGCGTCGTTATGAAGTCATGGTGATCCTCGACCCGGAGCTCGATGAGCGCACCGTGGAGCCGTCCATCGACCAGTACCTGAACATCGTCCGCAAGGAAGGTGGCACGGTCGAGAAGCTCGACATCTGGGGTCGTCGCAAGCTGGCCTATGACGTGAAGAAGAAGTCCGAAGGCATTTACGCCGTCGTCGACCTGACCGCCGAGCCGGCGGTGGTGAAGGAGCTCGACCGTCAGCTCACGCTGAACGAGTCGATCCTGCGCACCAAGGTCATCCGGCCGGACCAGCACTGAACCTGGGGTCGTCAGCAGCCATCGGTACTGTCGGCACCGGCCGGTACCAATAGCTGTAGACACAGCCAAACCCGATAGCAGGAGGAACGGCAATGGCAGGCGAACCACCTATCACCCTGATCGGAAACCTGACGGGTGATCCGGAACTGCGCTTCACGCCCTCGGGCGCCGCGGTGGCAAATTTCACCATCGCGTCCACCCCGCGGACGCTCGATCGGCAATCGAACGAGTGGAAGGACGGGGAAACCCTCTTCATCTCGTGCGCGGTGTGGCGCCAGGTTGCCGAGAACGTTGCCGAGTCCCTGACCCGCGGTTCCCGGGTCGTCGTGCACGGGCGCCTGAAGGCGCGCAGCTACGACGACCGCGACGGGAACAAGCGCACCGTTTTCGAGTGTGACGTCGAAGAGATCGGCGCGAGCATGCGCTACGCGACGCTGAAGATCTCCAAGACCTCGCGCTCCGACGGCGGTGGCGGTGGCGGTTTCGGCGGTGGCGGTGGTGGCGGCCAGCAGTTCGGTGGTGGCGGCAACCAGGGCGGTGGCAACCAGGGCGGTGGCAACCAGGGCGGTGGCAACCAGGGCGGCGGCTTCGGCGGCGGTCAGGGTGGCGGCCAGCAGAACGACCCCTGGGCAACCCCGCAGGGCGGTGGCGGCCAGGCCGCCCCGCAGAACGACCCCTGGGCCAGCCAGGGCGGCGGCTCGATGGAAGAGCCCCCGTTCTGATCGGCCCGCAAACCCGTTAGGGACCATTCCGGCACTCGTGCCGGGCTCTGGAAATAGGAAGAGAGCACCACAATGGCCAAGATCATTCGGAAGCCGAAGAAGAAGGTCTGCGGCTTCTGCAAGGACAAGGCGACGTACGTCGATTACAAGGACACCGCGCTGCTGCGCAAGTTCATCTCGGACCGCGGCAAGATCCGCGCCCGCCGGGTGACCGGGAACTGCGTGCAGCACCAGCGCGATGTCGCGACCGCTATCAAGAACGCTCGTGAGGTGGCCCTGCTGCCGTACACGAGCACCGCTCGCTGAGGGAGGCGCGGACCATGAAGCTCATCCTGTCTCAGGAGGTCGAGGGCCTCGGGGCTCCCGGCGACATCGTCGAGGTGAAGGACGGCTACGGCCGTAACTACCTGGTTCCGCGTGGCCTGGCCATCGGCTGGACCCGCGGCGCCGAGAAGCAGATCACGACGATCAAGCGGGCGCGTGACGCCCGGGCGATCCAGGGCAAGGAGCACGCGAGCGAGGTCAAGAACCAGCTCGAGCAGCTCAACGTGACCCTGGCCGTCAAGGCCGGCGACACCGGCCGCCTGTTCGGCTCCGTCACCCCGGCCGACATCGCCACGGCGATCAAGTCCGCGGGTGGCCCGTTGGTGGAGAAGCGCGCGATCGCGATCGCGTCGCCGATCAAGACCACCGGCAAGCACCAGGTCGCGGTCCAGCTGCACCCGGAGGTGGCCGCCACGGTCCGCCTCGAGGTCGCAGCCGGCTGACCACAGCACCACCACGAAGGCCCGCGTTCCCGGAAGGGAGCGCGGGCCTTTCAGTTCAGCGGGGACCGGCCGGCCTCACTGTGGTGCCTCGACAGTCGGCCACTCGGCCGGAGCGGGTTCGGTCGAGCTGTCACTCGTGTCGCCCGGCTTCGTCACCGCAGGCCACTCGGCCGGGGCGGGCTGCGCCGCCTCGCCGTCGGAGTCATCAGGCACGGCAACGGTCGGCCACTCGGTCGGGGCCGGCTCGTTGTCGTCGGCGAGCGCCGGGGCAGACGGCATCAACAACAGGCCGGCGACAGCCAGCGCACCCAGGGTCCGCACCGACCGGCGCGTTGCTGCACTCATCGGGCGGCCGGGTTCAACGCGTAGAGGACCGAGTCGAAGACGACGATCGCGTGGCCGCCGGCGATACCCCACGGGCGGGTGGGAGCGGGGTTCAGCAGGTGCTGCGGCTTGCCCGGGGTGACGGCGTACGTCTGGCCGGCGATCGTGCCGTAGATCAGTGAGCCGGTGATCGACAGCGGGCGGAAGTCCGTGATCGTCACGATCCGGGGGGCCGCGAGATTGATCAGGCACTCACCCCAGGCGGCGAACTTCCGGTTCGGGTCCGGCACCCAGGCCCAGGACTGGACATCCGATGACGACGACGGCGGGCAGACGGCGACGACCTTGCCGCTGGCGGTCGACTGCACCGTCGGGATCACCTTCTCGGGATCCTTGGTCGGCCAGATCGCCAGCGCGTAGTCGGGACTGGCGGAGAGGACCTGCTTGGGCTTGTCGGAGATCGCACCGCCCGGCTTCTGCGGGGTGATCGTCTGCAACGGTTTGTCCGGCGCACTCCAGAAGAGCGGGCCTTGGTACTGCGAGATCAGCGCGCGATTGCCCTCGGCCAGCAGGATGGTCGACAGCCGGGGCTGGTTCGGCACGGCCTTGAGCTCGCCGCCCGACATCACCATCGCTCCGCCGGTGCTGCTCAACATGATCAGCGGAGACTTACCGAAGAACTGCACCTTGGAACTGTCAGGGAGCGCGACGTTCTTCGGCTCGGCCCCGCCGCCGGCCCAGTAGATCAACGTGTCCTGCGTCGCGACGGCAAGGACCAGCTTGCCGTCGATCGTCGTGTAGACCGGGCTCTCCGCGTCCTTCGGCACCTTGTCCTGCCACAGCACCTTGCCGGTGCCGTCGAACACGGCGATCTTCTGGTCGGCGGTGAGGATCGCGACCTCGGTGCCGTCGGGCTTGATCGCGGGCGTTGTGTCCGGGGCGATGTTCACCGTCCAGCCCGCGTGCGTGCTGAAGCCTGGTGGCACCGTCCCCGGTGAGAACTCGTCCGGGCCGACCTGGGGGCCGGGCAGGGACGGCAACAGCGGTGACGTGGTCACGGTCGGCTTCTTGTGCAGGTTGGGCTTGATCACCGCGACGAACACGACCGTGCCGATGACCAGGACGCAGCCCACCACCATGGCCACGATGATCGGCCAGATCGGCTTCTGACCGCCGCTACGGCCGCGGGCGGCCTCGGGGTCGATCGCTTCGACGTTGCCGTCCGGGTGGATGATCAGCGGCCAGGAGGCGCCGTCGGACTCGACCGCGGTGGCCTTCACCGCGCGGCCGAGCTGAGCGGCCCGCTCGGCGACGAGCTGGATCGCAGCCTGTCGCGGGTCGTGGTGGTTGACCGGGTGGCTCCGGCCGGCGATCTTCACTTCGGCGTTGTGATCGTCGTACAGCCGAATCGTGACCTTTGGCCAGGACGGGATCTTCTCAGCCACGATGACCTCTCATTCCCGCCACAGATCTCCCTCGCTCATCCGACTACGACGTCCTCGTTCTAGCATGTCCCCGCACGAGGCATGCCAGGGATTCCGGGCAGGCAGAAACCACGCGAGCCCGGCGGCTCGACTGACCCCGACAAGGGGGTAGAAACATCCTCGCCTGTGGATGGGTCACGAAAGTACACCCGGGAAGCGAGAGAATACTGTGGGCGACAGCCTGTGACGCACCGCGAGAGGAGGGGCCATGACGCAGAACCCGTGGACACGAGAGCAGTCTCCGGGTCCGCAACAGCCGTCGCCGGTCCCCACTCAGCCGGACATCACCCCTCGGGGGCCGTCCGCCCCGCAGCACGGGGTGCCGGCGCCCGCGGAGGATCAGCGCCTGCCCAAATTCGCGATCCCGGTTGCGGACACGTTGTGGTGGGTCGGCGTGCACGGCGGCGCCGGCGAGTCCACGATGTCGCTGCTGCTGCCGGGCACCCGGGCGGCCAACCACCGTTGGCCGATTCCGCCGCCACCGGTGCCGACCCCGGTGATTCTGGTTGCCCGCACCCACGGGTCCGGGCTGCGCGCCGCGCAACGAGCCGCGATCGAGTGGGCCTCGGGTGTCGTCCAAGGAGTGGCTGTGCTCGGCCTGGTGCTGATCGCGGACGCTCCGGGCCGGCTGCCGCGCGTGCTCGACGACTTCGCCGACATCGTCGGTGGGGGTGTGCCGAGAGTCTGGGACATCCCCTGGATCGAGGAGTGGCGCCGAGGGGAGGCTCCCACGCCTGACAACACCCCGGACGAGGTCTTCGAAGTCCTTGAATCCATCTACGCTCTTCGCGCGTCAAACCCAGCGGACTACCCCGCCCCGTACTGAAAGGTATTCACAATCATGATGTTGCTACACCACATGGTCACGGAGCTCAACAGCATGGCGCTGCCTCTGGATGCGCCTCCCGGCGTGCAGACCAACCTGGACAAGGTGCTCGGCTGGGTCCGGTGGATCGCGTACTCCGTCTGCACCCTCGGCATCCTGATCGCCGGCGGCATGATGGCCGTCGGTCAGCGCCGCGGTGAAGGTGGCGAGCACGCCGCCCGCCTCGGTTGGGTCCTGGCCGCCTGCATCGTGATCGGCGCGGCGACCGCGCTCACGCAGGCGCTCGGCGGTCACAACTGACGCCCGAGGCAGTGATCGTGGTGCGCGGCGAGCTACTCGGAGGCTGATCGCAGGTGGGACTGTTCAGCAGGGACCCCGACTCCGATGACGATTCCGACGGCGAAAAGACCAGCTTCCTCGAGGAGCGTGGGTTCATCGCGTCGGCGATCGTCATCGGAGCTGTGCTCATCTGTCTGGTGGTCTGGTTCATGGTGGGTGGGCGCTCGGACAATCCGGCGGCCGACCCCAGCCAGACTCCGAGCACCCTGGTCCCTACCGGACAGCCCACCGACACCGGGCCGACCGGTCCGCCCGCAACGCCGACCGAACAGCCGACCCCTACACGGACGGCACCGCCACCGCCGAACAGCCACACCGGTGGCTGCCACGACCCCAGCCCGGATCAGGCGATCCCGCGGATCGCCGCCCCGGTCGGGGTGAGCTGGCAGTTCGAGGCCGAGATGCTGATCCCGGTCCAGGCGGCCAGCGGGCCGGCGACCACCAGCCTGGACGGCGTGCGCTCCTGCTTCGCCCATTCGCCGACGGGTGCGGTGCTCGCGGCGATGGTCCTGCTCGGCCAGATGCAGAACCCGGCCGTCGGGATCGCCACGCTGCGCAGCCGGGTGCTTGCCGGCCCGGGCAAGACGGCGGCGCTCGCTGCGGCCAAGGACGACAAGGTGACGCCGCCGACCGTCGCCGGTGAGCTCCAGTTCTCGGGCTTCAAGGTGCTCTACTACCCGCCCCACGCGACGACGACGGTCATCCAGGTCGTCGCGAACCTGGACAACAAGGCGTACGGCGCCATGCCGATCACGATGCAGTGGTGGCACGGCGACTGGTATGCGGTGCTCCAGGACGACGGCACCTTCAACGGCTCGGTCGAGCCGGACATCCTGTCCAGTCTCAACGGCTACGTGAGGTTCAGTGGTGCGTCATGATCGCCCTCAAATGTACCGGATGGCCCTGGGACTGGGACGACTGCTTCAAGGACGGCCTGAAGACCGCGCTCGAGTGGGCCTTCGGCAAGTTCGCCGACTTCATCTTCCAGGCCATCGCGGACATCGTCGTGAAGGCTGTCGAGGCCGTGATGAAGGCCGTCGGTCTGCTCTGGGTCTACATCCCGACGCCGAACATCGAAGGCAACACACCGGCGCTCTGGATTCAGCAGCACACCAATTTCATCATGATCTTCATCGCCTCGCTGGCGGTGATCGTGTCCGCCATCCAGATGGCCGTCTCGCATCGCGGCGAGCCACTGCGGGACATCCTCCGGTCGTTGCTGACCCTCGTCGTGGTGACCGCGTCGGCCACGGCCTTCGCCGGGACCTTGATCTCGGCTGCGGACGGGTTCTCGAGCTGGATCATCAACAAGGCGCTGGCCGCGAACGGGCACAGTTTCGCGAAGAACCTCGCAGACCTGATGACCGAGCCGCTGAAGAGTCCGCCCGAGCAGTTCGGATTCGTGCTGGTCATCCTGGTCGGCATCCTGATGGTGGTCACCTCGGTCATCCAGCTCGGGCTGATGATCATCCGCTACGGGATGCTTGTGCTGCTGGTCGGCGTACTCCCGCTGACCGCGGCGGCCACCAATACCGAGATGGGTATGGCGTGGTTCAAGCGCGCACTCGGCTGGCTGGCCGGATTCATCATCTACAAACCGGTCGCGGCGCTCATCTACGCCACCGCGCTCTACCTGATGTCGACCCCGGACGTGAAGAACGCTCCGGACGGTACGCCGCAAACGATGAAGATCCTCATGGGCGTGACGATGATGGTTGTGGCCGTCGTCGCGCTCCCGGCCATTCTTCGCTTCGTCTCGCCAAGGACGTCTTGACATGATGCCGCTCAGCGTTCTGTCGTGGGCGATCGATCTCATGGAGAAGATCCTCGGGACGATCTTCAACCCGATTCTGGAAACGGTGATGAAGTTCGTGTTCGAGCCAATTCTCAAGGCCATCGCTTCCGCAGTCGGCACTCTCATGAGCACGATCGCCACCTTCTGGATCTACGTGCCGACGCCGGCGGTCGCGGGAGCTGACGGACGGCCGGCCAACAACTCGGTGAGCTGGATCTGGGAGCACACCCAATTCATCACGCTCTTCGTCGCGGCGCTCGGGCTGATCGTCGGCGCCGTCCAGATGGCCTGGAGCCAGCGGGGCGAATCGGCGCGCGAGCTGCTTCGCTCGCTGATCACACTCGCCATCGCCGCGGCCTTCTCGATCGCCGTCGCGCAGCTCCTGATCGGCGCCGCCGACATCTTCTCCAGTTGCATCGTCAGCACCGCGCTGGACTCGGGTAACGCCTCCTGGGTGCACAACTGCCAGAACATCGGTTCAGGCGACGCGCAACACTTCGGCACGGTGATGGGGACGGTCCTGGGCTTCGGCGCGGTCGCCGCGCTCGCCGGTTCACCGCTGCTGATCGGGATCATGATCGCGGTCGGCATTCTGACCGTGATCGCCAGCATCATCCAGATCGTGCTGATGGTCGTCCGGAGCGCCATGCTGATCCTGCTGCTCGGCGTCCTGCCGATCGCGGCCGCCGCGACGAACACCGAGATGGGCAAGAACTGGTTCAAACGAATAATCTCCTGGCTGCTCGCGTTCATCCTGTACAAGCCGGTGGCGGCGATCGTCTACGCGACCGCGATCCGCCTGGTGACGAACAACGGCGCCCCGCTGCACTTCGACATCAGCGACCCCAACGCCATCGGCAGCCTGGTGATGAACGTGATCACCGGCCTCACGATGCTGGTGCTCGCGCTGTTCGCGCTGCCGGCCCTGATGCGGTTCATCGTGCCGATGGTCTCGGCGACCGCGGGCGCGGCCGGCGCCGGCATGATCGCGGCCAAGATGATGCCCGGCATGGACAAGCTGGGCGACATGGCGAACAAGCAGGCCAGTGAGGGTGCGGACGAGGGCGGCGGAGGCGACGGCCCGTCCGGCGCCCAGAACGTCGGCAGAGCGCCGCAGCAGGCCCCGAGTGGCAGCGGTGAGGGTGCCGCCGGCGGCGAAGGCGCAGCGGCTGGTGGTGAAGGCGCAGGCGCGGCGGCCGGTGGTGAAGGCGCAGCAGCAGGTGCCGGCGCCGGAGCCGGTGCGGCTGCCCTCGGACCGGCGGCAGCGGTGGCTGCTCCGTTGATCGCCGCCAAGGCCCTGTCGGACGGCACCAAGACGATGGTGGCCGAGGCCGACAGCGACAGTGGCGGCGGCGGTGGTGGTGGTGGTGGTGGCGGTGGCGGCGGCCCGACCGGCAGCGGCGGCGGAGGCGGCGGCGGCGGAAGCCAAGGACAGCAGAGCGGCGGAGGCAACCCGCCTCCACCTCCACCGGGCCCGAGTGGCAGCGGCGGAGGCGACGACCAACCGACACCGGACGGACCAAGTGGCAGCGGCTGAGAACGTACGACGCGCACCTCGCACCTACGGCAACTGGCGGCAGCCCGCCTCCGCGGGCATCGCCGGCCTGGGCATGCTCGGCACGGGCATCATGATGGGTGGCCTGCTCCTCGTCGTCATCGCCACCATGTCCGGCGGCATACCCGCCGCGATGGTCACGCTGGTGATCGTCGGCGTCGTGCTGCTGCTGCTGATGACGAAGGACAAGCATGGGCAGTCCACCCTGCAACGGATCTCGACCCGTATTGGATGGCAGCGAGCAAAGATGGCAAAGCACAACATCTACCGATCCGGTCCACTCGGCCGCACCGCGTGGGGCAAGTTCCAGCTCCCCGGCCTGGCCGCGGCTTCCCAGCTGAGCGAGTACCAGGACTCGTACGGGCGTCCGTTCGCACTGCTGTACTACCCGAGCACCCGGCACTTCACCGTCGTCATCAACGCGGAGCCGGACGGCGCCTCGCTGGTGGACGAGGAGCAGGTGGACATCTGGGTCGCGCACTGGGGCCAGTGGCTGGCGTCGCTCGGCCACGAGCCGGGCATCGTCGCCGCCTCGGTGACGGTGGAGAGCGCCCCCGACACGGGCATCCGGCTGCGCCGGGAGGTCGGCAACAACATGATGGACGGCACGCCGGCGATCGCCCGGGCGATGCTGACCGAGGTTGTGCAGACCTATCCGGAGGGCTCGGCGCTCGTCTCGGCCCGGGTCGCCCTGACCTTCAAGGGCACCGACCGGAGCGGCAAACGCCGCAAGGAGGACGACATGGGCCGCGAGCTCGCGGCCCGGCTGCCGGCACTCACCCAGAGCCTGAACGCGACCGGTGCGGGCGCTGCCCGGCCGGTGAGCGCACAGGAGCTGTGTGAGGCGATCCGGATCGCTTACGACCCGGCGTCGGCCGTCCTGATCGACGAGGCCCGCGGCCAGGGCATGTCGCCCGAGCTGCAGTGGACCGATGTCGGCCCGTCCGGCACCCAGGCGTACTGGGACAAGTACCGGCACGACTCCGCCTGGTCGGTGACCTGGCAGATGTCCCAGGCGCCGCGCGGTGAGGTGTTCTCCTCCGTGCTGTCACAACTGGTGGCGCCGCACATCGACATCGACCGCAAGCGCGTCACCTTGCTCTACCGCCCGCTCGACGCGGGTACGTCGGCCCGGATGGTCGAGGCCGACAAGCGCAACGCGTCGTTCCGCGCCACCACGTCGGCCCGGCCGTCGGCGCGCAGTCTGGCCGAGGCACGCGCCGCCGACCGGTCCGCGCAGGAGGAGGCGCGCGGCGCCGGACTGGTCAACTTCGGCATGGTCGTCACCGGCACGGTGATGACCGTCGAGCAGATCCCGGACATGGTCGCCGCCATCGACAACCTGGGCGCCACCGCGCGCGTCCTGCTCCGGCCGGTGTTCGGCTCGCAGGACTCCGCGTTCGTGGCCGCCCTGCCGCTCGGCGTCGTCCTGCAGAACCACTTGGCCGTTCCGGCAGGTCTGCGGGAGTCCCTATGATCGTAGAAAACACAGTGACCTCTGGGGAGTCACAGTGAGCCCTAAGCAGAAGAAGCCGGTCGATCCGTCCCGTCGCGGTAAGCGGCCGATGCCACGTGGCTGGCCCGGTCCGGGCGGCGGCTACTCGACATACCTGCAGGCCGCGCCCGAGTGGCGCGGGACAACCGTGCAGGTGTGCGGGATGTGGCCGTTCGCCGCCGGTACCGGCAGCCCGATGGTCGGCGTGCCGATCGGGCGGAACATCCTCTCCGGCGCGACCATGTGCTGCGACCCGATCAGCTGGTTCATGCGGGCCAAGCTGATCTCGAACCCGTCGATGTTCGTGCTCGGCAAGCCCGGTCTGGGCAAGTCGACGATCACCCGGCGGATGGCCCTCGGCCTGGCCGGGTACGGCGTGATGCCGCTGGTGCTCGGCGACCTCAAGCCCGACTACAAGGACCTGATCGAGGCGCTCGGCGGCCAGGTCATCCAGCTCGGTCGCGGTCGGGGGCACCTCAACGTGCTCGACCCGGGTGAGTCCCGCCAGGCCGCACTCCGGCTGACCGGCAAGGCCCGCGAGGCGATCCAGGCCGACGCGCACGGGCGCCGGCAGACGATGGTCTCGGCGCTGATCGCGATCATGCGTAATCAGAACCCGAACGACCGCGAGGAGACGATCCTCGACGAGGCGCTCAAGGTTCTGGACGAGCGATTCCAGGGCACTCCGGTGCTGAAGGACCTGCTCCAGGTCATCCAGGACGCTCCGGACCGGGTCCGCAACGTGGCCCTGGACCGCGGCAGCCTGGACCGCTACCGGCAGATCACCGAAGGCCTCGAGGCCTCGCTGATCGGTCTGGTCGGCGGCGGTCGGCTCGGCGAGATCTTCTCCGCGCAGACCGACAACCCGATCCAGATGGATCGTCCGGTGGTGTTCGACGTGTCCAACGTCGACGACTCCGAGACCAGCCTGCAGGCCGCCGTACTGCTGGCCTGCTGGTCGTACGGGTTCGGCGCGGTCGCGGTATCGCAGGCGCTGGCCGACGCCGGCCTCGAGCCGCGGCGGCACTACTTCGTCATCCTCGACGAGCTCTGGCGGGTGCTGCGGGCCGGTAGCGGCCTGGTCGACCGGGTCGACGCGCTGACCCGCCTGAACCGGCAGCGTGGTGTCGGGATGGCGATGATCTCGCACACCATGTCCGACCTGCTCGCGCTGCCGAACCAGGAGGACCGGATGAAGGCGAAGGGCTTCGTCGAGCGTTCGGGCATGGTGATCTGCGGCGGTCTTCCGCGCGCCGAGATGGAGAACCTGACCGAGGTCGTGGCGATGTCGCAGGAGGAGCAGAACATGCTCGTCGGCTGGCAGGACCCGCCCGCCTGGGACCCGGCCACCGGCAAGGAGGCCGCGCCTCCCGGCCGAGGCAACTTCCTGATCAAGGTCGGCGGCCGCCCGGGCATCCCGGTGCACGTCGGACTGACCTCGGTCGAACGCGAGATCAACGACACCAACAAGCTGTGGAAGACCGGCGAGGACGGCAAGCCGTTGAAGGTGGAGGTCGCACCGGACGGCACCGAGGCCGTCGTCGGTGAGTACAGCCTGGACGACGCGGCGATGCTGCCGCCGCCGGACCCCACAACCCGAGTGGTCGCCCGAACGGGAGTTGACGAGTAATGGCCCAAGGCAGGAAGAGCACTGGACCTGGAGGCTTGTCGCCCGAGTCGATCATGATCTTCGCCGCCCTCGGTGTGCTGGCGCTGGTGGTGTTCTCCGTGTGGGGCGCACTGAAGGTCGCGGGCGCTGTCAACGGCACCGGCGTCGCCGGGAACCCGTTCGAAGCGGTCGTCGATCTGGCCAAGGGTCATATCGAGTGGTCCGGCGCGGCCAGCGGCGTACTGATCATCGAGCTGGTGGTGCTGTTCGGCCTGGTCGGCACCGGCTTCTGGTACTTCCGGAACCGGCAGCAGTCGGTCGGCCGGGTCGACCGGCAGGCGCAGCTGATGTCGAAGCGGTCCGAGATCTACAAGCTCACCCGGGAAGGCGCGCAGGAGAAGGCGAACCAGCTCGGCGCCGGGCACGCGGGCCCGGGCATCCTGATCGGCCGCACCGTCCGGGACAACCTCGAGGTCTTCGGCAACTGGGAAGACATGCACGTCGACATCTGGGGTCCCCGAACCGGTAAGACCACGTCGCGCGCGGTGCCCGCGATCCTGGACGCGCCCGGGTGCGTCGTCGCGACCTCCAACAAGCGGGACATCGTCGACGCCACCCGCGGCCCCCGCTCGGAGAAGGGCCCGGTCTGGGTGTTCGACCCGCAGGAGGTCTGCGAGGAACCGAACACCTGGTGGTGGAACCCGCTGAGCTACATCACCGACGAGACCAAGGCCCGTGAGCTGGCCGAGCACTTCGTCGCCTCGCAGCGCCAGGTCGGCGCTCAGACCGACGCGTTCTTCGATGCCGCCGGCACCGACCTGCTGGCCGGTCTGCTGCTCGCCGCCGCGGTCGCGAAGCGGCCGATCACGCAGGTCTACAGCTGGCTCGCCGACCAGCGGAACGACGAGCCCGAGCGGATCCTGCGCAACACTCCGGGCCTGCAGCTGTCCGCGGACGCGCTGTCCGGTGTCATCAACGCGCCGGACAAGCAGCGCGCGGGTGTGTACGGCACGGCGCAGCAGAGCGCGCAGTTCCTGGTCAACCGGAAGGTCACCCGCTGGGTGATCCCGAGCGGGCCGAACGACAACCGCCCGCAGTTCAACCCGCACGAGTTCGTCCGCAACGGCGGCACGCTGTACAGCCTCTCCAAGGAAGGCGCCGGTACGGCGGGTCCGCTCGTCACCGCGCTGACGGTCGCCGTCGTCGAGGCCGCGGAGCAGTTCGCCCGCGGTTGCCCGATGGGCCGCATGCCCAGTCCGCTGGTCGGCGTACTGGACGAGGCCGCGAACGTGTGCCGGTGGAAGAACCTCCCCGACCTGTACTCGCACTTCGGTTCCCGCGGCATCGTGCTGATGACGATCCTGCAGTCCTGGGCGCAGGGCCAGGAGTGCTGGGGCGACCACGGCATGCAGAAGCTCTGGGGTTCGGCCAACATCCGCGTGTACGGCGGTGGCGCGGCCGACGCGTCCTTCCTCGAGAACCTGAGCAAGATGATCGGCGACTACGACATCAACTCGAGCTCGGTCTCGTACAACGAGGGCAAGCGCGGCACCAGCCAGCAGGTCCAGCGGCACAACATCATGGAGGTCTCCGACCTCGCCTCGATGCCGCCCGGCCGCGCGGTCGTGTTCCCGTCCGGTATTCCGGCCACGCTGGTGAAGACCGTCCCGTGGTTCACCCGGCCGGACGCCGGTGCGGTGAAGGCGTCGCTGGCGAAGTACGATCCCGGAGCGGCTGCGAGCGTTCCGGTGAGCAACAACCCGTGGGTGTCTGCCGGCACCGGCGGGCAGGCGCCGCCGCCGCAACGCGGCCCGGACCGTCCGGTCTGGGAGCAGAACGAAGGGGACAACCGAGGTGGATGGTGAACAGGAGCTCTTCTATCCACACGTCGCGGCGTTCGTCGAAGACCGGCTGATCTACCTCTACACCCGGCGGCTCGGGCAGCAGTTCGTCTGGTGCCCCGAGTGGTACCGGCATGCGGAGGCACTCAGCCGGCTGGACTCGATCTGGCGCGCGTGGGAGCACCTGCGGCTCGACCCGGCGACAGGGATGTCGGTCTGGTGGCGCGACCACGCAGACCCGCACATGATGGCGCTGCTCGACCCGGACGGCCCGTTCGCCGCCTGCCGGAACAACGTCCACACCGACTACCCGATCCCGCCGTTACCGGTGCAGGAACCGCCGGCCGGCCTGTTCTTCGACCAGCGCCAGCCCAACATCCGCGGTATCTGAGATGTGGCGATGGGGCAACCTGCTGCTGGCGTTCCTCGTCGAGCTGGTTGCCCTAGGCATCTTCGCGTGGTGGGGCTGGGACACCGGCGGTACGACGTTGGCCCGTTGGCTGCTCGCCATCGGGTTGCCGCTGATGACCGCGGTGGTCTGGGGACTGTTCGCCGCGCCGACCGCCACCCGCGGTACGCCGGTGGTGCGGTGGATCGTGAAGGTGCTGGTCTTCGGCCTCGCGGGTGCCGCCCTCTGGAGCCTGGGGCACCCGCTGCTCGCCGTGGCGTTCGTCGTGGTGGTCGCGGCCAACCTGCTGGTCATCCACATCCAGAAGCTGCAGCCGGAGCCACGGACCTAGCGCTGCCCCGCCCCCTCGCTGCTACATGTCCAGGTCGATGCCGGTGTCTCGGCGCTGCTGCTCTTTCTGCTGCAGTTTCTTCTGCCTGCTCCGCGGACCGCGGGAACGCAGGCGGGCCTGGGGGAGCTGAGCCTCGGGGGTTTCCTTGGGCGGGTTCCGGACCGCCTCGATGGCATCCGGCTGCGCCTGGCGGGCATCGCGACGGTGGTCCTGCGCGGAGGCGTCGTACCCGTCGGCGATCCGGTCGTCGGACTCGGCGCGCCGGGCCTCGATGCCGCTGGCGCGTTCGTAGCGCCGGCCTTCCGCGGCCAGTCCGGCCGAGCCGCGCTCGTCGGGATGGGCGGCCGCCTCGTCCAGCTCGTGCCGGCCGTGCGCCAGGTCGCCGACGGACCGCTGCGTCTCGGTCGTGGCGTAGCCGCGGTACCGGTCGCGGGTCGCCTCGTCGGCGTACGCGAGCTCGAGGGCCCGGGCGGTCTCCGCCGTGGCGTCGAGGAGTTGGTCGCGGTCGCGGAGCTCGTCCAGCTGCTGCTGGTCCTTCGTGGTGAGCTCGAGACGCTCGGCGTGCGCTGCCTCGTCCTCTTCGTCGCGACGGGCCTGCTCCACATCCTCGGTGTGCCGCTCTACGTCCTCGTCGGCGGTCAGGCCGGCGACCGCACGCCGGTCGGCCTGGGCTCGCGCCTTCGTGGCACGCCGCTCACTCGCGGCCTCAGTGTCGTCGTCACCCTGCTCCCGCTGCACGGGGTCGAGCTCGACGGACTGGTCGTCGTCGGTGTCGGGCATGCCGCTCCTTTCCTTCCCGCTCCACGATGCCGCACTGCGGGGTCAGCGGGTAGCTCCGGTGACCAGCCAGCCGTCGCGGCGCTCGCGGGTGGTCAGCGTGAGGAACCGCAGCAGCATGTACCCGCCGAATGCCCACCACAGCGCGACGATCCCACCGCCCAGCCAGAGCACGGCGAGCGCGAGCGGCACATACAGGACGAGCGCGATGACCCCTGCCACGGCGAGGTACCGTCCGTCGCCGGCGCCGATGAGCACGCCGTCGAGCACGAACACGACGCCGTTCACCGGCTGCCACAGTGCGGCGACGATCAGGATGGCCGCGAGCGTACGCCGTACCTCGGGATCGCTCGTGAACCACGGGACGTAGACGTCGCGCAGGCCCCACAGCGCGAGGCCGCCGACCAGGCCGGAGAACAGGCCCCACCACATCATCCGCCGGGTGATCGTGCGGGTGCCTGCGACATCGCCCGCGCCGAGCGCTCGGCCCGTGAGTGCCTGCGCGGCGATGGCGATCGCATCCAGGGCCAGGGCGAGGAACGACCACAGTGTGAAGGCGACCTGGTGCGCGGCGACCGACGTCGTACCCAGTGCGGTCGCGACGAAGGTGAGCAGAATGATTGCCACCCGCAACGTCAGCGTGCGGACGATCAGCGGTACGCCCATCTGCGCGGACGCCAGGATGCCGGGGCGGTCCGGCCGCAGTTTCGCGCCGTCGCGGCGGGCACCGCGAACGACGACCACCACCAGCGCGACGCCGGCACCCGTCTGCGCGAGCGCCGTACCGAGGGCGGAGCCGGCGATGTTCAGGCCGATGCCGTAGACGAGGAGGACGTTCAGCCCGATGTTCGCCAGGTTGGCGGTGATGGCGACAACCATCGGCGTCTTGGTGTCCTGCAAGCCACGCAGTACGCCGGTCGCGGCGAGCAGGAGCAGCATCGAGGGGATGCCGAAGCAGGAGATCCGGAGGTACGTGACTGCGTAGTCAGCCACCTCGGGCGACGGGTCGAACGCTGCGATGGCCTGCGGCGCGAGCGCCAGCCCGAGCAGCGCCAGTACGACGCCGAGCAGCAACGCCAGCCAGAGTCCGTCGATGCCCTGGGCCAGCGCGCCCTTGTGGTCGCCGGCGCCGATCCGGCGGGCGACCGCGGACGTGGTGCCGTACGCGAGGAACACGCAGACGCCGACGAGGGTCTGCAGGATGGTGCCGGCGACGCCGAGCGCGGCGAGTTGCGGCGTGCCCAGGTGGCCGACGATCGCGGAGTCGGCGAGGAGCATGAGCGGCTCGGAGACCAGGGCGAAGAACGCCGGGACGGCCAGCCGGAGGATCTCCCGATCCTGTTCGCCCACCCATCGTCTGCGTCTCACCGGAGCGAGGTTACCCAGGCCGGCGGGCGAGTCTGGAAATTCGTCTCAGACTTTTTCTTCTCCACAGTTGTGCACCGGAGAAACCGCAGGTCAGGGCGATGTTGTGGAGTCTGGTCCACAGATATCCACAGGGTTGTTCGCAACCTGTGCACAGCAGTTCACGGAGTTTCCCACAGTTCGTCCACACCCCCTGTGGACGACCGGGTGGCTTTGGGTGACGGGAGCGGCGTACGGTCGCGAGGCCTGCTGCCGGAAACTGTCGGCGGGCCGGGTTACGGTTCGAGCAGATGTTCGAACCGGGCCACAGTGGCCGGGCGGCGGCGGACGAGGAGGTCGGGCGAAGTGAGCGTGGCGGAGTTCCGCGGGGGCCAGGACGACGGTCACGAAGAGCGCCGTCCCGAGATGGGCTTCGACCGCACACCACCGCAGGACCTGGCGGCCGAGCAGTGCGTGCTCGGCGCGATGATGCTCAGCAAGGACGCGATCGCCGACGTCATCGAGACGCTGCGCGGCACCGACTTCTACCGGCCGGCCCACGAGAGCGTCTTCGACGCGATCACCGATCTGTATGCGCGGGGCGAGCCGGCCGACGCGATCACCGTCGCCGCGGAGCTGAATCGGCGCGGCGAGATGGCCCGGATCGGCGGCGCGCCGTACGTGCACACCCTGGTCGCGTCCGTCCCGCTCGCGGCGAATGCGAGCTACTACTCGCACATCGTCCGGGAGAAGGCGATCCTGCGCCGGCTGGTCGAGGCCGGGACCAAGATCGTCCAGCTCGGGTACGCCGGTGAGGGCGAGGTCGACGATGTCGTCGACGAGGCGCAGGCGGAGATCTACTCGGTCACCGAGAAGCGGACCGCCGAGGACTACGCCCCGCTGAAGGACATCATGGAGGGCACCCTCGACGAGATCGAGGCGATCGACTCCCGTGGTGACGCGATGGTCGGCGTGCCGACCGGGTTCACCGACCTGGACGAGCTGACCAACGGGCTGCACCCCGGCCAGATGATCATCGTCGCCGCGCGCCCCGCGATGGGGAAGGCGCTCGCCCTCGACACCCCGCTGCCGACGCCGACAGGCTGGACCACGATGGCCGAGGTCGCGATCGGCGACCAGCTGCTGGACGCCGACGGCCTGCCGACCACGGTGGTCGCGGCGACCGAGGTGATGGTCGACCGGCCCTGCTTCCGGCTGTCGTTCTCCGACGGCTCCACGATCATCGCCGACGCCGAGCACCAGTGGCGCGTCGAGGATGGCGGCCGCCCGGTGATCTGCACGACTGCCGACCTGTTCACGGCGATGTCAGCGAGTCCCGGACTGACACCGCCGATTCCCGGGTCGGCGCCGCGGCAGATCACTGGGCACGGCTACCCGGCCGCGCTGCTCGACGAGGGCGATCGGCGGCTCGAGTGGGTCGACCCGGTGGACAGCGTGCCGGTGCGTTGCGTCGAGGTCGACAACGCCGACCATCTGTATCTGGCCGGCAAGACGATGATCCCGACCCACAACTCCACGCTGGGCCTGGACTTCGCCCGCTCCTGCTCCATCAAGCACGGCCTGACCTCGTGCATCTTCTCGCTGGAGATGAGCCGCAACGAGATCACCATGCGGCTGCTCTCCGCCGAGGCGAAGGTGCCGCTGCACCACATGCGCAACGGCAAGATGACCGACGAGGACTGGGCCCGCCTGGCCCGCAAGATGGGCGAGGTCTCCGAGGCCCCGCTCTTCATCGACGACTCGCCGAACCTCACCATGATGGAGATCCGCGCCAAGGCCCGCCGCCTCAAACAGCGTCACGACCTCAAGCTGATCATCATCGACTACCTGCAGCTGATGACATCGGGCAAGAAGGTCGAGTCCCGCCAACTCGAAGTCTCCGAATTCTCCCGCTCCATCAAGCTCCTCGCCAAAGAGCTGGAGCTCCCCGTCGTAGCCATCTGCCAGCTGAACCGAGGCTCCGAACAGCGCTCCGACAAACGCCCCATGGCCTCCGACCTCCGCGAATCAGGCTGCTTGACCGCGGACACCCGGCTGATGCGGGCCGACAACGGAGCGGAGATCTCGCTCGGTGAGCTGCTCGCGACAGATGCCAGGGATGTTCCGGTCTGGTCGCTCGACGACCGACTGAAGCTGGTGCCGCGCACGCTGACGCACGCCTTCCCGAGCGGGGTGAAGGAGGTCTTCCGGCTGAAGCTCGCTTCCGGCCGGGAGATCAAGGCCACCGCGAACCACCCGTTCCTCACCTACGACGGATGGAAGTCGCTCGGTGAACTGTCGCCCGGAGCGCGGATCGGCTCGCTCCGCCACGTTCCGGCGCCGCTCGAGGTGACCCCGTGGGACCAGGACGAGCTCACGTTGCTGGCTCACCTGCTCGGTGACGGGTCCTTCGTCAAGCGACAGCCGATCCGCTACGCGAGTATCGACGAGGCGAATCTGGCTGCGGTCGGTGAGGCGGCTCAGCGCCGGTTCGGCATTACCCCGATCCGCGACGAGTACGCCGCCGCGCGGGTGACGACGCTCCGCCTGCCGTCGCCGTACCGACTGGCCCGCGGCAAGCGGAACCCGATCGCCGCCTGGCTCGACGGCCTCGGCCTGTTCGGCCTCCGGAGCCACGAGAAGTTCATCCCGGCCGGCGTCTTCGCCCTCCCGAAGGAGCAGGTCTCCCACTTCATCCGCCACCTCTGGGCCACCGACGGCTCCGTCCGGTGGGACGCAAAGGCCGGCCAGGCCCGCATCTACTACGCCAGCACCAGCCGCCGCCTCACCGACGACCTGGCGCGCCTCCTCCTCCGCCACAACATCTTCAGCCGGATCTACGTTGCTCGGAAGTCGGGCTATCGAGACTCGTTCCACCTGATGATTGACGGTGTCGAGAACCAGCGACGCTTCTGCGACGAGATCGGCGTGCACGGCGCGCGTGGTGAGAAAGTAAACGAGGCACGAGCTCATCTGCAACACATCAAGGCTGCACCAAAGCTAGACACCGTGCCGGTTCAGGTCTGGGACCATGTCAAAGCCGCAATGCACGATCGGGGCGTGACGAAGGTAGCGCTGAGCTCAGCACTTGGACGACGCTACGCGAATCGACTGTTTGCCGGCGCCCCTACGCGTCAGCGCCTCGCCGATGTGGCCAAGATCCTCGACGTCGCCGAGCTCGAACTCCTCGCTACGAATGACATTTTCTGGGACACCATCACCACGATCGAGAGCCTCGGCGAGCAAGAGGTGTTCGATGCGACAGTCCTCGGGACCCACAACTTTGTGGCCAATGGCATGGCTCTTCATAACTCGCTCGAGCAGGACGCCGACGTAGTACTCCTCCTCCACCGTGAAGACGCGTACGAGCGCGAGTCCACCCGGCCCGGTGAAGCCGACTTCATCGTGGCCAAGCACAGGAACGGGCCGACCGCCGACGTGGTCGTCGCCTTCCAGGGCCATTACTCCCGCTTCGTAGACATGGCCCACGACGGCTGATTGCCCGAACTACTTCGAACTCCAGCGCTCGGCCGAGATCGATTCTTGGGACAGGAGGCGGAGGGAGGAGATGAGGGTTTCGCCGAGGATGGTGCCGATGACTACGGATTCGGCGAGTTGGTCCCGGGTCGGGTTTGCGGTGACGGCGTCGATTTCGAGCGAGGTGAAGCGTTCGACGGCTTCGGCGTAGGTGTCGAGGTGGGCGGCGAGGTTGGGCTGGCCGAGGTTGTGCAGGGCGGCGATGGTGTCGATGAGGGTGGCCAGGGCGGGGGCGTCGGGGTCGACCTTCCAGCCTCGCTTGCTGATCAGGTCGGTGACCTGGGTGGTGGCGGCGGCCCGGGCTTCGTCGGTGGCGGTCAGGCGGCGGGTGGGGGTGAGGGCGCGGTGGGCCCGGCCGATCTGTTCGTGCAGGGGTTCGGTGTCGGAGTCGAGGGACTCGAGGATGTCCTTCACGGTGGCCACCGGGACCTGGGCGAGCTCGATCAGGGCGCGGATCAGGCGGAGCCGGCGCACGTGGGCCTCGCGGTACGACGCCTGGTTCGGGCTGCTGAGCTCGCCCGCGGGCAGCAGGCCCTCGCGCAGGTAGTACTTGATCGTCGGCACCGATACGCCGGTGGCCTTGCTGAGTTCCCCGATTCGCATTGCGCTTGCCTTCCTGTCGTCTGTGATGGATAGTATCAGTATCCATAAGCGGATACTTGCACTATCCATTACAGAAGGCGACACAGATGATCCCCCTGATCCTGGTCTTCGCGACCCTCGGCTTCCGGGCGCTGGGTGCGCTCGGGGTCCGGCGGTTCGCAACCTGGCCCTCCGCCGCGGCGCACGCGATGGCGGTGATGCTGCTGTTCACCGCGAGCGCACACTTCGTTCCGGCCGATGTCACGGTGATGCCGAACCACGCCGACATGGTGCGGATGGTGCCGCCGTTCCTGCCGTACGCCGACGCGCTGGTCTACCTCACCGGCGTACTCGAGCTGCTCGGCGCCGCCGGCCTCGTCATCGCCGCGACCCGCAAACCGGCCGGCTACGCGCTGGCCGCGCTCTTCATCGCGCTGCTCCCGGCCAACATCCACGCCGCGGTCGCGCACGTACCGTTCGCCGGCGGCGAGGCCACCCCGCTCTGGCAACGCATCCCGGAGCAGCTGCTGTACCTCGCCGTTGCCCTGTGGGTGGCGCGAACCGCCCGCACCACCACACCAGTCAAGGAGAACGTGTACGCATGACCGACGCATCACGCACCATCGCCGGAGTCATCCTGCTCACCATCGTGACGATCCAGTTCGGTGGCTACTTCATGACCAAGATCGTCCGCGGCCAAGTGCCGATGACCGGGTTCCAGAAGTCGTTCGCGCGCGCCGGTCACGCCCACGCCGGCGTCCTGGTCATCCTCAGCCTGGTCGGACTCCTGTACGTCGACCAGACGAGCCTGACCGGGTTCTGGCTGTGGGTCGCCCGGCTGGCGATCCCGGTCGCGGCCGTCCTGATGTCCGGCGGCTTCTTCGCGTCGTCGGCCGGCAAGGACCGCACCCAGCCCAATCAGTTCCTGTGGGTCCTCTGGGTCGGTGCGGCCTTTCTAGCCTTGGGGGTGCTGACGCTCGGGATCGGCCTGATCGCCGCGTGAGAAGGACCCCCTGAGCTGATCGCCCACCCTGGCGATCAGCTCAGCCGTTTCCGGCGTCGCGTGATCGACCACGAACGTCGCGACGGCAGCAATCGCGGCGACCTGCGTCAGCAGCATCGCCGGTGTGTCCGCGCTGAACCGGACGATGCACGACGACGAATCAACCGGCTCGACGATCCCGCGGACAATGCCTTCGAAGGTCGCCGAGACGGTGGCCGCCGGCGCCTGCACAGTCAGATGGACGGAGTGCTGGTACTGCGCCGACGCGAACGACTCCACCAGGTACGACGCAGCGTCCGCCGCCGGCAACGCCCGCGGAGTGAAGCGATGCACCACCGGCGTGACGTCGACGATCCGATCGACCCGGAAGATCCGCCAGTCGTCCCGCCCCGGATCGAACGCGAGCAGGTACCACCGCCATGCCAGCGTCAGCAGCTGATGCGGCTCCACTCGCCGGAGCGTCGCCTCACGCGCCCGGCCGTGGTAGCCGAAGGCAACGATCTCGTGATTCCGGCAGCAGCGCGCGAGGATGGCGAGCACACCCGGATCGACCTGCGGTACGCCGGGCCGCGGGATCGCCTCCGCGGCCGAACCGACCGCGGCGAGCTGTGGCCGGAGGCGCACCGGCAGCACCTGCTCCAGCTTGGCCAGCGCACTCATTGAACTCTCCGCCATCCCGCTCAACCCGCCGCCGGCCGCGCCGACCAGACCGAGTGCGACCGCGATCGCCTCGTCGTCGTCCAGTTGGAGCGGCGGCAGATGTGTCCCGGACCCGAGCCGGTAGCCGCCCGCGGTCCCGGTCGTCCCGGTGACCGGGTAGTCGAGCGACCGGAGTCGGTCGACGTCGCGCCGTACCGTTCGCTCGGTGACGCCGAGGCGGTCGGCCAACTCACGGCCGGACCATTCGCGGCGGCTCTGCAGCAGCGAGAGTAATCGCAGCAGGCGACCAGGCATTTGCATGGATCCATCATTCCTTGAGGACAAGATCTGTCCGCAAGGGCTCATAGCGTGAGTTGCATGATGTTGACGACGACAAGCACGGAGTACGACGAGACGCGGCTCGGATACCAGCGGCGGGACCCGCATCGGCCGGCGGTGATCTTCCCGGTCACCAGTGCGACCGAGGTCGAGGAGGCGGTGCGCTACGCGATCGATCACGACGAGAAGATCGCCGTGCAGGCGTCCGGCCACGGTCTGACCAGAGGCATCGACGGCGGTGTGCTCATTACGACCCTTAAGTTCAACGGGGTGACAGTCGATCCGGACAAGAAGACGGCATGGATCGAAGCGGGCGCCACCTGGCACGACGTGATGGAGGCGACCGCGCCGTACGGTCTGGCGCCGCTGTCCGGGAGCTTCCCGGGTGTCGGGGCGGTCTCCTACACGCTCGGCGGCGGTCTCGGTCTGATGGCGCGACGCTTCGGGTACGCCGCGGACCACGTGCGGCGGATCGAGCTCGTGACCATGGACGGGGTACGGCGGGATGCCGACGGCGACCTGTTCTGGGCGACAAGAGGTGGCGGCGGCAACTTCGGTGTGGTGACCGGCATCGAGATCGAGCTCTTCGACGTACCGACGCTGTACGGCGGGAGCCTGTACTTCGACCTTGCGGAACACCCGGACGTCCTCGAGGTATGGCGGACGTGGACCAAGACCGTGCCGGACGAGGTGACGACCGCGATGGCGCTCGTGCCGCTGCCGGACATCCCACCGATCCCGCCGGCGCTGCGCGGGAAGTACATCGCGCAGGTGCAACTGGCGATCCTCGCCGACAACCCCGAGGCGCTGATCGAGCGGCTGCGGGCGATCGGGCAGCCCGCACTCGACACGGTCGGCACGATGCCGTACGTCGAGTCGGGGAAGATCTTCGCCGAGCCCGATCGGCCGGACAGCTTCAGCTCGCGAAACGTGCTGGTCAGCGACCTCGACCCGACGGCGCTGGCGACCGTGCCGAAGCTCGCCGGTCCCGAGGCGTCGACGATGTGCGTGGTCGGCATCCGTCACCTCGGCGGCGCACTCACTCAGGAGCCGGCGGTCGCGAACGCGATCTGCCATCGGGACGCGGCGTACTCGATCACCGTGATCTCACCTGGTGAGGACCACGCCAGCGAACTGCACGACGCCGTCCTGGAGCCGTGGCGTGACCTGACGGTCGGCCGGCTGCTCAACTTCAACGGCGCCGGGCTCGACCTCCGAGACGTCTACGACCCGGAGACGCTCAACCGGCTGACGGAGCTCCGGGAGCAATACGATCCGGATCATCGGCTCTGCGCGAACCATCAGCTCTAGCGATCAGCTCTTCGACCAATGCGCCTTTGCCTACGACGTAGGCGGTGCGGTCGGTGGTGAGCAGGTGCGCCAGCTCGCGTTTGCGGGCGGCGTACCGCTCCCGGTCGGCCGTGTCCGCGCGCAGATGATCGCGGAGCAGCACGTGGTCCCGGTGAGCTTTGTTGCCTTCAACAACAAGATACAAATGGTGGTAGTGGGCAACGTCCGGCGGTAGCGCGAACGCCTCCCGGCCGGCGATGCCGGCGTCGCCTTCGTGCCGGTAGCCGGCGGCAACCAACCGCTCGATCGCCGCGGTCACCAGGGCATCAGACGGTACGACGATGTCGACGTCGATGATCGGCTTCGCGGCGAGCCCGGGCACGGCGGTGCTCCCGACGTGCTCGATCACATGCGGCAGCTCGTCGAAGTACGGCTCCACCACCGCCGCGATCTCAGCGAACCAGCCCGGCCACCGCGGGTCGTACTCGACGACCTCGGCGGGAACGATCACAGGGCCGCCGTCACGTCGATCTCAACCAGCTGCCCCGGGAACCCGAGCTGAGCCACGCCGAGCAGCGTGCTGGCGGTCGTGAAGGCAGGACCCAGCGGTGACGCGTTGAGCTGCGTCCAAACGGCGGAGAGATCCTCGCGGTCAGGGCTGGCGACGTAGATGACGGTGCGGACGACGTCCGTCGGCGCCGCACCCACTGACTCCAGCGCGGTGAGAATGTTCGTGATGACCTGAGCGGTCTGGCCATCCAAACCACCTGCGGTCAACTCGCCGGACGGCTGCAACGGACACTGCCCCGCCAGGTAGACGAGTGTGTCTGCCTGGACTGTGGTGACGTGGTGGTAGCCGGGGGTTGGGTGGAGCCCACTGGGGTTGGTCCGCAAGATGGTCACGTCTCAGACCCAACGCGAGAGCTCAGCTCCGGGTCAACAGATTTAGGACGTAGCGCTTCTGCCACGGTGTTTCCACGGCGTGCTTGTCGTAGTGGTGCCGCACGTACGCGACGGCCTGGTCAGCAGGCACCCCATCGAGTATGGCGAGGCATGCGAGCGCCGTACCCGTCCGCCCTCGCCCACCGTTGCAGGCGAACTCGACCCGCCCGCTCCCGGTCCGCTCCAACGCGTCCCGGAAGATGGTCAACGCGGCCGCGCGATCCGTGGGCAGCCGGAAGTCCGGCCACTTGATCCAGTGCGTCTCCCACGGCACGTCAGGCGGTTCCGTCCCGAGCAGATACACGCCGTACGTCGGGAACGGCGCTGCCGCCGGGCCGTGGCGCAGACCGCGTCCGCGCACGAGCCGACCCGACGGCAGCTCCATCACACCTGGTGCGTCCTTGTCCCAGAGGCCCACCGGATCAAACTACTAGGCGCTCCTCCGTGGAGGTGGAGAAGAGGTGCAGTTTGTCGGCGTCCGGGGCGAGGTGCACGAGAGTGCCCTTGTCGTTGTGCAGGCGGGTGCCGATCCGGGCGATGATCTGCTGCTTCTCGTCGGTGTGCTCCGCCGTGCCGTACAGGAAGGCGTCCGAGCCGAGCTCCTCGATCACCGCGACCTTGACCGGCAGACCCTCGTCGGCGAGGTGGAACGCCTCCGGCCGGATGCCGAGCGTCAGCGTCTTGTCGTCGCCGGCCTTGGCCAGCAGCTCCCGGGCGATCGGTACGACGTAGTCGCCGATCTTCGCGCCGCCGTCGGTGATCTCGGCCTCGATCAGGTTCATCGCGGGCGACCCGATGAAGCCGGCCACGAACTTGTTCCGCGGCTTGTCGTAGAGGTTCAGCGGGGTGTCGACCTGCTGCAGTACGCCGTCCTTCAGTACGGCGACCCGGTCGCCCATCGTCATGGCCTCGACCTGGTCGTGGGTGACGTAGACGGTGGTGACGCCGAGGCGGTGCTGCAGCTCGGCGATCTGCGTGCGGGTCTGGACCCGGAGCTTCGCGTCGAGGTTCGACAGCGGCTCGTCCATCAGGAACACCTTCGGGCTACGCACGATCGCGCGACCCATCGCGACCCGCTGACGCTGACCGCCGGACAGTGCCTTCGGCTTGCGCTCGAGGTACTCCTCGAGGCCGAGCAGCTTCGCGGCCTCCAGGACGCGCTTGGCGCGCTCGTCCTTGTGGATGCCCTGCATCTTCAGCGCGAACCCCATGTTGTCGGCGACCGACATGTGCGGGTAGAGCGCGTAGTTCTGGAACACCATCGCGATGTCGCGTTCCTTCGGCGGGGCGTTGGTGACGTCCTTGTCGCCGATGTAGATGCCGCCTTCGTTCACCTCTTCGAGCCCGGCCAGCATCCGCAGCGCGGTCGACTTGCCGGAACCCGACGGTCCGACCAGCACCATGAACTCGCCGTCGGAGATGTCGAGATCGAGCTTGTCGACAGCGGGGAGGTCGGTGCCCGGGTAGACCCGGGTGGCTCCCTTGAACGAGACAGTTGCCATGTCGCGCTTCCTTTCCTTCGCCGGCAGGAACGTGCCGGACGATCCGTAGCAAAGGCCCCCAGGTCTTGGGTGTCTGGTTGGTGATGCATCACCAAGCCCTTCGTACAACGAGCGACCCACCACTTACATTCCCGAGTGATGTAAATCCCGTGATTGACAAAAGAGATTTTTACGTACAAAGTTCTTTGTGTGATGAGAGACGTGATGCACCTGGAGCAGCTCGAGCAGGCCGAGGCCTTGTTCAAGCCGCAGCGGATCGAGGTGCTGCGGCGGCTGGCCGAGCCGGCCACCTGCAGTGCGGTGGCCGAGCAGCTCGGGCAGACCCCGCAGCGCGTCTACTACCACGTCAAGCGCCTCGTCGAAGCGGGCCTGGTGACCCAGGTGGACGAGCGCAAGGTGCGTGGCATCCACGAAGGCATCTACCAGGCGACAGCCCGTTCGTACTGGCTGTCGCCGACGCTCGTCGGGCGGATCGGTGGACTGCGCCGGACCCGTGACGAGCTGAGCCTCGGCTACGTGCTGGACCTGATGGAAGAGGTCCAGACCGACATCGCCGCGCTGGATCGGTCGGCTCCGGAGCTGCCGTCCATCGGGGTGTCCGGTGAGATCCGGGTTCCACCGGACCGGCGGCGGGAGTTCTTCGAGGACCTGCGCGGCACGCTGCAGGACCTCTTCTCGCGCTACGGCGGCAGCGAGGGCGACGCCTTCAAGCTGGCCGTGGCCTGTTACCCCAAGGGAGACCAGAACCATGACTGAACCACTTGTCCTGCAAGTGCGCGCCAAGGCCGGGATCGACGAGGTCCGGCAGGCGCTGACCGATCCCAAGGCCCTCAACCTCTGGCTCGGCGAGCACTCGACCGTCGACCTGCCTGGCACCTTCGAGTTCTGGGGCCGCTACATCCCCGAGGGCGATGTGCCCCACCAGCGCGTCGTCGGGTACGACGGCACCATGCTGACGCTGGCCTGGACGCTCGGCGGCGAAGAGACCACCACCGAGATCACGCTGACGCCCGATGGTGACGACGCGACCGTGATCAAGCTGTCGCAGACGCACTTCGACTTCGCGGACGCGATCAGCGGCGCCAACATCCGCGGCGTGCTGCAGACGTTCTGGTCGCTGGCGCTGGCCAACCTCGTCGACCACCTCGAGGGTCGCGAGCTGACCACCCGGCCGGACTTCACGTCGCCGATCTTCGCGGGCGAGGCGCTGATCGACGCGCCGATCGCCGAGGTGTACTCGGCGCTGACCGAGTCGGAGAAGACGTCTGCGTGGTTCGGGTACCCGGTCGAGATCGACCTGCGGAAGGGCGGCCGGTTCGCGATGGGCGGGTTCGACGCCGGGCCGGGCGTGGAGATCGTCGACCTGGTCGAGGGCCAGAAGATGTCGATGGACTGGGGGCCGGCCGGCATCAGCACCTGGGAGCTCGCCGAGTCCGACGGGAAGACCCGGCTCACCTTCGTGATGAGCGGCTTCGACGAGTCCAACCCGCCGTACGGCGCCTGGACCGGCTGGCTGGCCGGCGTCGCCTCGCTGCGCCGGTTCGCCGAGCTGCCGGACTGGCGGTTCCAGGTCGCCTAGAAGTACGGGCGGGTGCTTTCCCCGATCAGATCGAGCAGAGCGGTCACCGCTCTGCTCGGTCGTCGTCCGGCCGGCGTCGCGACCGACAACGTCCAGGTCAGCTCGGTGCCCTTGATCGGCACCTTGGCGACGCCAGGCTCCTCGGCCAGCTCGAGATCGGGTACGACGGCAACGCCCAGCCCAACCCGGACATAGTCGGGGACCGTGGTCAGTTCCGGGACCTCGACCTGGATCCGCCGCGGCGTCCCGTTCGCGTCGAAGGCGCGGTCGACCATCTTCCGATTGCCGAATCCGGCCGGCATGTCGACGAACGCCTCGCCGGCCAGATCCGCCAGCCGTACGGCGGACCGTCGCGCCAGGCGATGCTCGGACGGAAGCAACGCGACGAACGGGACGGTCGCGATGTCCCGCACGTCGAGCCCGCTGAGTTCGGGCTTCGGAAGTCCGAGCAGTGCGATGTCGAGCCGCCCGCGCCGTACGTCGTCCGCGAGGCCGGTGGATCCGGTCGGCGAGGTGGCGACCTGGACCTCGACCAACGGGTACTTGCGATGGAACGCGCCGAGGAGCTCGGCCATGTTGACCATGCTCAGGCGCGCGAGCGTCCCGATCCGGATGTTGCCGCGGAGTCCAGCCGACGCTTCCTCGACGGCGGCCCGCGCCCGGTCGAGGGCCTCCAGTGCCGCCTTGGCCTCGGGCAGCAGCGCCTGGCCGGCGGCCGACAGCACGACCCGCCGCGTCGAGCGGTCGAAGAGAGTCGTCTTCAGATCGGTCTCGAGGGCCCGGACGGCGGCCGAGACGGTGGACTGCACCGTGAACAGTCGCTGCGCCGCCCGGGTGAAGCTCAGCTCCTCGGCGACGGCGACGAAGTACTCGAGCTGCCGGCTGTCCACAAGCCGAATTATCGGATCTGACGATAAGAGCATGCAAGAACTTTCGTTGGACTCGATAGATCCCGCGCGGCACGCTGGAAACATGTCCACCATGACGTCTTCGCGGACCGGCGCACGGATCCGGTTCGCGCACGCTCCCGGGTTCTGGGTGATCGCGGCTGCCTTCCTCACCACGATGGCCTTCTCGACGATCCCGACTCCGCTCTACGCGATCTACCAGCAGCGGGACGGGTTCCCGACGTACGTGATCACGGTGATCTTCGCGAGCTACGCCGTCGGGGTGATGGCGTCGCTCTACCTGGCCGGACATGTCAGCGACTGGCTCGGGCGCCGCCGGGTCGCGCTGCTCGCCGTCCTCGCGGAGGCGCTGGCCGCGGCGATCTTCCTGAGCTGGTCGTCCGTTCCCGGTCTGCTCGTGGCGCGCTTCATCTGCGGCGTCGGGGTCGGCGTCCTGACCGCGACCGCCACCGCGCACCTGTCCGAGCTGCGGCAGGTCGCGCGTCCGGGGGAGGACCCGAGCCGGTCCGCGTTGATCTCGAGCATGGTGAACCTCGGTGGGCTCGCGTTCGGTCCGCTGATCGGCGGGCTGCTGGCGCAGTACGTTTCCGCGCCGCTCCAGCGTCCGTACGAGATCTTCCTGGTGCTGCTGTTGATCAGCGCGGTGGGGATAGCGCTGGTGCCGGAGACCGTGGAGCGGTTGGAGGAGCGGCCGGCGTACCGTCCGCAGCGGGTGGCGTTGCCGTCGGCGGCCCGTCCGCTCTTCTTCGCGTCGGCGATGGGCGCGTTCGCGGCGTTCGCGATCTTCGGGTTGTTCACCTCGCTGGCGCCGACGTTCCTGGCCGGCGTACTGCACCACACCTCACGTCTGCTCGCGGGTGTCGTCACGTTCGCGGTCTTCATCGCGGGCGCGATGAGTCAGGCCGTATTCGTCCGGATGTCCCGCCCGCATCAGCTGCGGCTGGGCCTCGTCGCGATGTCGGTCGGCCTGGTCGGCGTGGCGACCGGCGGTCTCATCCCGAGCCTGTGGCTCTTCATCATCGGCGGTGTGGTCGCCGGAGCCGGCGTGGGCCTGGTGTTCCGCGGTGCCGTCGCGACCGCCGCTACGCTGGCTGACCCGAGTTCGCGAGGTGAGGTCCTCGCCGCCCTCTTCCTGATCGCGTACGCCGGCCTCGCGATCCCGGTCCTCGCCATCGGACTGGGCATCGCGCTCCTCCCCGCCCAGGTCGCCCTTGTGCTCTTCTCCGCGATCATCCTCATCCTGGTGAACGCCGCCGTAATCCGCATGCTGGCCGCCCAGAGGTGATGTGATGATGCGCGGGTGGACCTGGAACGCGACTACGGGCTGACCGTCTCATCAGTGGAACCGCACCCCGGCGGGTTCGCCACTGACGGCTGGGTGGCCGACGGACTGTGGTTCGTGAAGGTCTGGAAGGAAGGCGAACCGGCGGTCGGGCTGGAGCGGCTGGGGGAGTTGCGGGCGCTCGGGCTGCCGGTCGTGGAACCGGTCCGGACCCTGCAGGGCGACCTGTCTGCCATGGACGACCGACGAGCGTATGCCGTTTTCCCTTATGTACAAGGGCGTACGGCGACATGGGACGACTGGCGCGTCGCCGCGCGGGCTCTGCGCCAGATCCACGATGCGCCGATGCGGGTGACGCTGCCGCGCGCCGATATCAGTGAGCCGCACATCCGCGCTCTGGAACAGCAGCTGCAGCACCCGTGGATCGTGGATCGGGCGGACGTGGTGTCCGCGGCGCTGGGGCGGCTGGACGAGGTGCGATCGCGGCTCGCGCCGGTGCGCGACGTGCTGTGCCACACCGACTTCCACGGGCTGAATGTGATGATCGGCGACGACGGTGAGGTAGCGGCGATCCTCGACTGGGAGAACGCCGTCATCGGACCCCGCGAGTACGACGTGTGGGTCGCGGCCGACGGTGGGCGGATCCCGGAGTTCCTCGACGAGTACGGCGTCGACGATCTCGATCCCGATCACCTCGAGTTCGCGCTCCTGGCCCGCGGGCTTCGGGACCTGTCGGCGCGGGTCTCGCGCACCGTCGACCGCCCGGGCGTGGACACGTGGGGCTTCGACCGGATCGCGCGGGTGGACAGCGATCTCGACGAGTTCCGCCCGTACTGCTCCTAGGCTGCCGCCCCTGGCCCTGGGAGTACGTCGATGTCGTTGCCGTGCATCGGCTTGCCGCAGTGGGAGCAACTGAGCTCCACATGGCTGATCTCTCCGCAGGCGTGGTGCCGGTACAGCACCGGCGGGCCTGCCTCGCCCGCGAGCCATTTGTCGCCCCAGGCAACCATCACCATGAGGACGTCGATCAGCTCCAGGCCCTTGCCGGTCAGCACGTACTCGTAGCGCGGGCGCTTGTCGTACGGCCGGCGCTCCAGCACGCCACGATCGACCAGATGGTTGAGCCGCTCGGTGAGCACCTTGCGGGAGATCCCGAGGTCCGCCTGGAGCTGCTCGAACCGCGACATCCCGACGAAGATGTCGCGCAGGATCAACGGCGACCACGGCTCGCCCATCACGTCGAGCGTGCGCGCGATCGAGCACGCCATCTCACTGAAGTCTGTGCGCTGCATGGGACCAGTCTAGCAATTGGGGTTCCCTGAGGGAACTCCGATATGTTAGCGTTCCTTCAAGGAACCCCAAACGGAAGGTGGAACGATGAGCAAGGTCCTCTGCGCCCTCGCCGTCTCGGTCGACGGCTACATCACCGGCCGCGACTCCGGTCCGGACCGCGGCCTCGGCGACGCACCGATGCTGTTCGACTGGTACTTCGACGGTGACACCCCGAGCCAGGTCTTCGACGGTTTCAAGCTGAGCGCCCCGAGCGCCCGGATGTTCGACGCGCTCGCCGGCCGGGTCGGCGCAGTCATCGCCGGCCACAAGACGTACGACGACTCCAGCCACTTCGGCGGCGGCAGCCCGCACGCCAAGGCGCCGCTGGTCGTGCTGAGCCACGGTCCGGTGGCGGAGATCAGCGAGCAGCAGACGCTCGCCAACACCATCGAGGACGCGGTCGCCGCGGCGCGCAAGATCGCGGACGGCAAGGACGTCGGTCTGATGGGTGGCGGTGCTGTGACGGCAGCGCTGAAGGCCGGGCTCGTCGACGAGCTCGTGCTGCACCAGGTGCCGATCCTGCTCGGCGGCGGCCGGCCCTTCTTCCAGGACCTGCCCGAACAGGTGCGACTCAACCTCGTCGAGGCGGTGCCCGCGCCTGGCGTGACCCACCTCCACTACTCCGTCGTCCGCTGACCCGAAGGAACAGAATCATGCTGAAGCCCGCCGTACGCCGTGCCGTCGAAAGCAACTCGATCGCTCATCTGGCCACCGTTCTGCCGGACGGGTCGCCGCACTCGATCCCGCTGTGGGTCACCACGCTCGAGGACCGCATCATCTTCCTGACCGGGCCTGATTCCCAGAAGGCCCGCAACCTCCGCCGCGATCCGCGCGTCGCCCTGTCGCTCGCGCCCGTCGACAACCCGTACGAGCCGGTCATCGTCCGCGGCCGCGTCGTCGAGTGGATCGACGGCGACGCCGGCTGGGACCTCGTCGACCAGATCGCGATGAAGTACATCGGTCAGCCGTACGACCGCTCCCTCGACCGCGTCATCGGCGTCATCGAGCCGGACCACCAGACCGTCGGCGTGTCCTGACTTAGGATGCGCGCATGGGTGTGACTGTGACGGTTGGGGAGCAGGACGCTTATCTCGCGCGGGTCGGACGGGCCGGGATGCTGTTGCTTCCGATGATCACCGGGATCGGCGAGCAGGTCCGGGCCTGGGCGGACGAGCTGGCGGGGGAGTGGATCACCGCGCTGGCATGGGATCCGTTCAAGGGCCGCAGTACGGACAACACCAGTCGGCAAGACCTGAGCGGGTTGCTGCGGCAGATGGACGACGACACTGCTCTCGCGGAGCAGAGCGCGCTGCTGGACTACCTCGTCGACGAGCTCGGGTGCGACAAGGTCGGCGTGATCGGGTGGTGCCTCGGTGGGCGGTTCGCGTTCCTGCTCGGGGCGCGTGATCAACGGGTTGCGAATGTCGTCGCCTTCCACCCGACGGTTCCATCCGACCGGCCACCGCATCACACGTACGACGCGATCGCCGAGGCGGCAGCGATCACCGCGCCGGTGCTGGTGAGCTATCCGAGTGCGGACACCGCCGTACCGAACGCCGACTTCGAGACGTTGCAGACGGTGTTGCAGGCGCGGACGGCCGGCGCGACGTTCACGCAGTACTTCCCCGGTGCGGACCATGGGTTCTCGGACAAGTCGCGGCACGACAAGGACGTGAATGCCGACGCGTTCCGGTTGGCGTGGCCGCAGGCGCTGGCGTTCATGAAGGCGACGGTTGCCTGAGCGCCGACTCCAGTTGGCGGTGCAGTTCGCCGAGCCGGCTGCGGCCGGGCGTGCCCTCCGGGTAGCGCCGCAGTACGTCCCGGACCACAGGTGGCACACGGTCGATCGCCCAGTTGACGATGACCTCGGGATCGCGCTCCGCCAGCTCGTGCGCGTACGCCGCGTACTGCGCGGCGCCCACGATGTGCTTCACCTGAGTGGCCGCCGCCAACGGATGCAGGTACGCCGAACCCGCAGCCGCAACGGCTGCCCGCGCAGCAGCCTCCGCGGCCGGATCGGTGACGTCACCCGCTGCCTTCAGAGCGCCCCACGCAGCCGTCCGGATCGCCTTCGTTCTGTTGCCTCCGGCACCGAACTCGCGGGCGGTCTCGATCGCCGCGCGCGGCCGCCGATCATCGGGAACGACCGCCTCATACAGAGGCAACGCCCGCTCCGCGCAGTCCGCACTCCAGAGGCTGAGCTGCCGCAGTTCGTCGAGGCTCAACGCGATCTCCATGAGCCTCAATCGTAACGTTGAACCAGTAGGTTTAAGCTTTCAGGCCGCCCGGCGATGATCGGTAGGCGTGATCCCGCGGACCCGTTTGAACGCAACGCTCAACGCGAACGCATTGGCGTACCCGACCCGCCGAGCGATCGTCTCGACCGTGTCCCGGGTCGACCGCAGCTGATCCGCGGCGAGCGTGATCCGCCAGCCGGTCAGGTAGCTCATCGGCGCCTCGCCCACCACGGCCGTGAACCGCCGGGCCAACGAGGCCCGCGACACCCCGACCCGATCGGCGAGATCCGTGACGTTCCACGGGTGCGCCGGATCCTCGTGCAGCAGCCGCAACGCCGTACCGGCGACCGGATCGGTGTGCGCCTGGTACCACCCCGGCGCGTGCGAGTCCGGCCGGTCGAACCACGCTCGCAACGTGGTGATCAGCGCCAGGTCGAGCCATCGGTCCAGGACGCTCTGCTGGCCGACCGCGTCCCGCTGGATCTCGCCCGAGATCATCTCCATCACCGACCCCGCCACCTCCGCGGCCGGCACGACGAGCACCGGCGGCAACGCGGTCACCAGACGCCGGCTCACGTCGCCGGCCAGCTGATAGGTGCCGCTGGCAACCATTACCTCACCGGACTTGCGGCTGCCGTAGGTCCGGACACCGAGCCGGGCCGAGTAGTCGACCGGTGCCCCAGGCAACGGTTCGCAGATGCCGCCGGGGTGGATCCGCAGTTGCGGCGCGGTCTGCACGCTGTCGCCGACGACGTACGGCTCCGGGCCGGTGAAGATCGCGACGTCACCCTGCTCCATCCGCTGCGGCGCGATCCCGTCGCGGGTCACCCAGCCGGAGCCGCGCACCAGGGTCGCGAGCGCGAGCGGCGCTTCATCCCGGATCTCCAGCGCCCAGGGAAGATCCAGGATGGTCAGGTTGAACACCCCGTCCTGGGCGCGGGTCCCGGCCAGCAGTTCGTCGAGCACGTCCATGCGACGAGAGTACGCCAGGCTGAGTGTCTCGAACATCGAATTGCGCCGTATGGCCATGGTTTGTCTCACTCAAGCCCGCTGAACTAGAGCCATGACACCGATTCTGATCCTCAGTGGCAAAGGCAAGACCGGCCGTCGCGTCGCGGCACAGCTCGACGCACGACAGGTCCCGTACCGCCTCGCCTCGCGGTCCAGCGAGCAGCGGTTCGACTGGTACGACGAGAGCACGTGGGCGCCGACACTCGCCGGTGCGGAGACGGCGTACCTCGCGCCGCCGGTCGGGCCGACCGGACTCGCTCAGGCCGGCAAGTTCATCGAGCAGGCCAACGGTCTGAGGCGTGTGGTGCTGTTGTCCGGTCGTGGCGTCGGCAGCCCGGGTCGCGACTTCGCTGTGTACGACGGTCAGCTCGAGCTGGAGAACGTCGTCAAGGCGAGGGGCCGGGACTGGACGATCGTGCAGCCGGCCTGGTTCGCGCAGGGTTTCAGCGAGGACTTCCTCCGGTACCACGTGCTGGCGGGCGAGATCCGGCTGTCCGCCGGCACCGGCGCCGAGGCATGGATCGACACCAACGACGTCGGTGACGTGATGACCACCGCGCTCCTCGACGAGTCGTACGTCGGTCAGACCCTCGCGATCTCCGGCCCGCGCACCCTCACCATGACCGAGATCGCCGACGAACTGTCCGCCGCCACCGGCCGCCCGATCGGGTACGTCGACCTCGAGCCGGAGGCACACGTCGCCGAACTGATCGAGCAGGGCCTCGTCCAGGAAGATGCCGACGCGGTCCGCGACCTGTTCGCCGTGATCCGCAACCACCGCTCGGAGTACGTCTCCGACGGCGTCGCGCAGGTGCTCGGCCGACCGCCCCGCGACTTCACCGACTGGGCCCGCGAGACCGCGAAGACCGGGGTCTGGGCGGTCTGAACAAGCCGAAGCCCTCGCACCCACCTGAAGGCGCGAGGGCTTCGGCTTGGACTACTTGTGCTGCATCGAGACCCACTCGTCGTGGGTGAGCTCCTGCAGCTCCGCCGCCGGCGTCTTGGTGCGGGGCGTCGTGCCCCCACCGACGGCGCCGCCGCCGAAGACGATGTTCGCCCAGTTGTTCTGCGCGATCAGGATCGACGTGGTCTTGTCGCCGTTGATGTCCGCCGCGGTGGTGGTGTCGGTGGTGTCACCGTCGCAGTTCCAGTCGATCGGCGCGTTCGCCGCGCCGGCCGTGACCCGGGTCGAGCCGTTCGGGCATTTCCAGCTGGTCTTGTACCCGGCGCCCAGGCTGCCCAGACCGACCGTCTCGTCCGGCCGGGCCTCGTTGATCGACGTCGGCTGGACGTTCGAGTAGCCCCAGTACTTCGTGCCGTCGGCCTTGAGTACGCCGCCGAGCTGGAACGAGTAGTTCATCACGCTCAGGTAGTTCGGCTTGTAGTTCAGGTTGTCGGTGCCGCCGTGCTTCAGGCCGATGTTGTGCCCGAGCTCGTGGATGAAGGTGCCGACGTTGGTGTCGTCGGTCGCGTTCCACCCGCACTTCGGGCCGACCGTGACGATGAACGTGTCGTTCGGGATGTTGAACGCCTGGCCGCTGCTGCAGCCGCCGTCGTAGCTGTCTCCCCAGATCATGTAGTGGAAGACCGCCTTGCGGACCGCCGCGAAGTTGGCTGCCTTGACCGCGTTGGTCTGGGTGGCCGACGGATTGAGGTCGTCGTCGTACGCGACCTCGTTGCCACCACCCAGGTTGTACGCCGTACCGCGGGCGGTGCCGGCGTCGAGGTGGATCCTGACGCCGGTGGTGCCGTCCGGGTTGCTGACCGGGGCGGATGCGAAGACCTGGACGATCCGGTCCAGCGCCGCCGTACTGGCAAGGCGACCGGACATGTAGTCCATCTCGACGAACAGGTCCTTCTTGTTCGGATTCGCGCCCATCGCGGGCAGGTCCACATCGACGACGCCGTCACCGTTGGCGTCGTACCCGTTCGTCTCCCATGCGTCCGGCAACGAGTCGCCGTCGGTGTCGGTCGCGGCCGGGGCGACGACCGTGCGGGCGGTGTCGGCGGACGGAGCCGGAGCCGCCACCGCGCTCGAGGTGGCGAGCGCGGCGGCGGCCAGCGAAGTCAGTACGGCGAACAAGGCGGGGCGGGGCCTCATCAGATCTCCTTAGGGGCGGTGGGTGATCTGAGCGCTACCGTAGGTGATTTTCACCGATGAGAACGGCGCAGCCGAGCCAATGACCCGATTGGGTCAAGCGGCCGAGCGGAGCATCGCCCGGATGCCGATCGTCAGTCCGAGCAGCGCGGTCACGATCGCCGCGACCCAGCCCCAGAGCACCGCGCTCGACCAGACATCACCCGAGAACAGCGTCCGCTCGGCGTCGACGAGGTACGACAGCGGGTTGAACTTGGATGCCACTCGCATCCAGCCCGGGCCCGTCTCCAGCGGCAGCAGCATCCCGGACAGGATCATCAACGGGAACAGGAATGTCTGCTGCACCACCCAGAACATCCAGTCCTGCTTGCGGACCGCAATCGCCAGCGCGTAGCTGAAGGAACCGAGTCCGACCCCGAACACCGCGAGCAGCGCCAGGCCGACCAGTGCACCACCGACGTGCAGGTCGAACGCGAACGGCGTCATCACCGCGATCACGATCACCGCCTGCCCGAACAGCGGCACCATCTCCTTCAGCGCCCGGCCGATCAGCAACGACGAACGCGACAGCGGTGTGACCAGCATCCGTTCGTGCGCACCGGTCTGGAACTCGAACAGCAGGTTCGCGCCGGTGGTCGACGTACCGAAGAGCGTGGTCATCACCAGGATCGACGGCACGAACCACTGCCAGACGCCGTCACCGAACGTGCCGCCCATCGAACCCGACAGCAACGGCCCGAACAGGGCCAGGAACACCAGCGGCTGGATCATCCCGAACAGCAAGGTGAACGGATCCCGCAGTACCGGCTTCAGCTCGCGCGTCATCACGATCCGGATGTCGCGCAACAGCGCCGGCCCGGGAACGGTAAGGGTGGTCATCAGGCTGCCTCTCGGAGGTTGCGGCCGGTCAGGTTGAGGAAGACGTCGTCGAGCGTCGGGCGGTGCACCTGCGCCGACGCGATCGGTACGCCGTCGTGCTGGGCGGCCGCGATCAGTTCGGGGAGCGCCGCCGGGCCGTCCGCGACCCGGACACTGAGCTCGTCGCCGACGGCAACGACTTCGCGGGCTCCGGGCAACTTCTCGGCCAGCACCGTCAGTTGCGAAAGGTTGTCAGGAGCAACAGTCAGTGCGAGCCGGTCACCGGCCAGCTTGGCCTTGAGCGCGCTCGCGGTGTCGTCGGCGATCACCTCGCCGTGGTCGACCACGACGACCCGCTCGGCCATCGTGTCGGCCTCGTCGAGGTAGTGCGTGGTCAGCACGATCGTCATCGCGTGCTCCTCGCGCATCCGCAGGATGTGATCCCACAGATTCGCGCGGTTCTGCGGGTCGAGGCCGGTCGACGGCTCGTCCAGGAACAGCAACGACGGCGCGTGCACGAGGCCCATCGCGACGTCGAGCCGCCGGCGCTGGCCGCCGGACAGGTCCGACACCTTGCGCTGCGCGAGCTCCCTCAGCTCGAGGGCGTCGAGCAGTTCGCCGGTCCGTTGCTTCGCGGCGCGGCGGTCCAGGCCGTAGATCACGCCCTGGCTGAGCAGTTCGTCGCCGACCCGTTGGGTATGGCCGGCGCCGTTGCCCTGGCCGACGTACCCGATCCGCCGGCGGACCTGGCCGGGCTGCGTGGTCACGTCGTACCCGGCGACCGTGGCGGTTCCCGAGGTCGGGGTGATCAACGTGGTGAGCATGCGCAACGTGGTGGTCTTACCGGCGCCGTTCGGGCCGAGGACGGCGACCAGCTCGCCGGGTTCGACGTCCAGGCTGATGCCGCGGACGGCGTGCACGGTCTCGGTACGGCTCACCACGAAATCCCTGGTGAGCGCTCGGGTGCTGATCACGACTGGCTCCTTCGGTTGGGCTTGATGAGCACGACATTTCCAGGAGTAGCGGTCAGGTTCTGTCCCTTACTCATGGGAAGCTGAAGTCATGTCCGAAACCTCTGCTCGACTCCTCGCGCTGCTGTCGCTGCTGCAGGCCCGGCGCGACTGGCCGGGGCTTCTGCTCGCCGAGCGGCTCGAGGTCAGCCCGCGCACGGTCCGCCGCGACGTCGACCGGCTGCGCGACCTGGGCTACCCGGTGCGCGCGACCAAGGGACCTGATGGCGGCTACCGCCTGGACGCGGGGGCCGATCTGCCGCCGCTGCTGTTCGACGACGACCAGGCGATCGCGGTCGCGGTCGCCCTGCAGACCGCGACGACCACGGTCACCGGGATCGAGGAGGGCGCGCTGCGGGCGCTCGCCACGGTTCGTCAGGTGATGCCCGCGCGCCTGCGGCAGCGGGTCGATGCACTGCAGGTGACCACGGTCGATCGGTATGCGAACCGGCGTACGACGGTGGACTCCGAGAAGCTGATCGCGATCGGGATGGCCGTCCGCGCGCAGGAGGTGCTGCGGTTCGACTACGCGTCACCGGGCGCGCCGGAGGACGAGTGGGTGCCGCCGCGGAAGGTGGAGCCGCATCACCTGGTGACGTGGGGCGGCCGGTGGTACCTGGTCGGCTGGGACCTGGATCGGAAGGACTGGCGGACGTTCCGGGTCGACCGGATGACGCCGAAGACGCCGACCGGACCACGGTTCAGTCAGCGCGAACTGCCGGCGCCGGATGTGGCGACGTATATCTCGAGCCGGTTCCGCGGCCAGGAACAGAACACGTTCCAGGGTGAGGCGATCCTGCAGGCGAAGGCGTCGGACATCGCGCAGTGGGCCGGGCCTGGGGCGTTCGTCGAGGAGATCACGCCGACGAGTTGCAGGCTGGTGCTCAGCGCATGGTCGTGGACCGGGCTGGCCGCGACCTTCGGGATGTTCGAATGCGACCTCGAGTTCGTCGGCCCGCAGGAGTTGAAGGATGCCGCGGCCCAGTTGGCCGCCCGCTACCAGGAGGCTGCGTCATGAGTACGGAACTGATCATTGTGGATGCCGCAGCCTGGCAGGTCTGGCTCGGCGAGCATCACCAGGAGTCGGACGGTGTCTGGCTCGTGCTCGCGAAGAAGAACGTGACCACGCCGACGAGCCTCACGTACGACGAGGCGCTGGAAGAGGCCTTGTGTCACGGGTGGATCGACGGGCAGCGCCGGAGCCGCGACGAGCAGACGTTCATCCAGCGCTACACCCCGCGACGCACTCGAAGCATGTGGTCCAAGCGGAACGTCGACCTGGTCGCGCAGCTCGAGCAGGACGGGCGGATGCGTCCGGCCGGGCGCGCGGAGATCGAGCGCGCCAAGTCGGACGGCCGCTGGGACAAGGCGTACGGCGGGGCGAGCGCGAAGGAGATCCCGGAGGACCTGGCCGCGGCGCTGGCCGCGAACCCCAAGGCGCAGGCGATGTTCGAGATCCTGACCAGCGCCAACCGGTTCGCCATCGTCCACCGGGTGAACGACGCGAAACGGCCCGAGACCCGGGCGAAACGAATCACGCTGTACGTCGGGCAGCTGGCCCGGGGCGAGACGATCTACCCGCAGAAGCGAACGCTGTAGGGGGATCCCCACGCAGGCAAAACCCCTGGAAACAGCGCGACGCGCCGACGCCGGCGGCGGTTGTGCATGCGTGCAGATCCACCTAGATCAGGTCGAGCGTCGCCTCTTGGTCGGCCGTGAGCGGGAAGTACGCGAGAAACGTGACGCCCTCGTCCTCGGTGTCGAAGCGGGTGATCTGGTCGATCGCGGGCTCGTAGAACACGTCGCCCGGATGCAGGACCTCCGCCGGGCCGTCGGCGGCCTGCTGGTAGATCGCCGTACCCGACACGATGTTGCCGAAGACGGGACCGTTGTGGACGTGGGCGCCGAGCGCGGTGTGCGGCGCGATCGTGATCCGGCGCACCTCGACGCGCTGGACCGGAAGCGCCTCCGGCAATTGCTGGTCGAGCACGACGACACGGCTGATCGGTGAGTCTGCTGGGTTCATGGCAGCATCGTACATACTAATAGGTACAGAGCGCTTGTGACTTGCGCCCGACCGGCGCGGGGTGGGTCAGTAGAGGATCGGGTTGAGCGGCGAGGAGATGGTCTCGCCGGGCTGGTTGCCGGGCATCCAGCTGGCCAGATCGGCCTCCTGGTTCTTGTTCACCGGCGGGGAGATCTCCATCGCGGCGTCCACGTAGATCACCGTCATCACCCGGCGCGGAATGTCGGTGGCGTTCGGCGGCGCGTGGTGGAAGGTCCAGCCGAGGTGGTAGCTCACCTCGCCGAGCTGGAACGGCTCGGAGACCTCCGGGAACTCCTGCTCGGACAGGGCTTCCTGCAGCACCCGCTCCGATTCGTCGCTGATCGGCAGGTCGCGGCCGTGCTCGAAGGTGTGGCTGCCGGCTGCGAACGACAGCGGACCCATCTCCATCGGGGTTTCCTGCAGCGGGATCCAGACCGTGACGCAACGGTCGGTCGCGAACGGCCAGTAGTACTGATCCGCGTGCCACGGGGTGACCCCGCCGCCGGACTCCTTGTACAAGGCCTGGTCGTGGTACAGCCGCACGGACTGCACGCCGAGCAACTGCGCCGCGATCCGCGCGAGCCGCGGCGACGACACGAACTCGAGCACCCGCTCGCTGTCCTGCCACAGGTTCGTCACCTGCAGGAACGCCTTCCCGTAGGTGTCGCGCTCTTCCAGCGGCAGGTGCTGGGTGTTCAGCTCGATCACCTTGCCGGTGATCTCCGGCTCGTACTCCGCGATCGTCTCGGCACCCAGCACGTTCTTCAGCTTCACGAATCCGTGCTCGGCGAAGTGCCTGATGTCGGACCGGCTGAGGGTGTAGTCGGTCTCGAGCTCCGGGCGGGTCAGAGTCATGGGACTCAAGGGTTCATGACCGTTTCATCGCTGTAAAGATCAGTGATCAAATCTTTTCCCGGCGTGCACGTGCACGTGCACGCCGGGAAAGTGGTCAGGACCGTAATGCGAAACGGTCCAGTGCCTCGAGGATCAGCTCACGGGTGCTGCGTCCGCCCGCGCCGTGCCCTTCCTGCTCGACCAGGTGCAGCTCGGCGTCCGGCCAGGCTTGCGCCATCCGCCAGGCGATACCCGCCGGACTGCTGATGTCGAGCCGTCCGTGGATCAGCACACCCGGGATCCCGGCCAGCTTTCCTGCCTCCCGCACGAGAACGTCCTCCTCCAGCCAGGCCGCGTGACCCCAGTAGTGCGTGACAAGCCGCGCGAACCGCAGCCGGAAGACGGGATCGTCGTACCTGGAGTCCGGCTGCCAGTTCGGGTGGGTGCGGACGTGCGTATCCTCCCAGTCGCACCAATCGCGTGCGGCCTTCTCACGCACGGCCGGATCCGGGCCGTGCAGGAGCCGGCTGTAGGCGAGCGGCAGGTTGCCGTCGCGATCGTCCTCCGGTACGCCGTCGCGGAAGCGGGCCCACTCCTCGGGGAAGATCCGGCCCATGTCCCGGGTGACCCAGTCGACCTCACGCCGGGTCGTGTTGGTGACGCTGAACAGGACGATCTCGGAGATCGCCTCCGGGTGCTGCTCGGCGTACGCGAGCCCGAGCGTCGCGCCCCACGACGCGCCGAGGAGCAGCCACTTCTCGATCCCGAGCTGGCGGCGGAGTCGCTCGAAGTCCGCGATCAGGTGCGCCGTGTCGTTGGTGCTCAGGTCGACGTCCGGCTCGGCGGCGTCCGGCGTACTGCGGCCGCAGTTGCGCTGATCGACGAGAACGACCTTGTACTTCGACGGATCGAAGTACCGTCGCCACCACGCGCCGGCGCCGGATCCCGGGCCGCCGTGGATGACGAGCGCGGGCTTGCCGTCGGGGTTGCCGCAGACCTCCCAGTAGACGAGGTTGCCGTCGCCGACGTCGAGCATGCCCTGGTCGTAGGGCTCGATCTCCGCATACATCTAAAGGACTCCGGTGTAGGTCAGGGCAAACGTTCCACAGGGGACGAGGAACAGGGACGAGAGCACGATGATGCCCTTGAAGGACTGGCCGGGCCCAATGAGTTTCCGGTAGGCGGCGACCAGCACCGGGACCATCACGACCTCGAGCGGCAACATGCTGCGCGGGATGATCGTGGCGGTCGCCGCGAGTACGACGGAGAGCGCGGCCGCGGCGATCCAGGCGGCGTACCCGATCAGGTACGTCGTCCGGGCGCCGAAGCGGACTGCGACGGTGTGGTAGCCGGCGGCTCGGTCGGCTTCCAGGTCGGCGAGGGTGGTCGGGAGGTAGAGCCCGATCGCCGCGAGCGTGCCTTGCAGGCCCATCAGCCAAGGGAAATCGCTCAGGTCCGGGTTGATCGCGGCCCAGCCGGCCAGCGGTCCGAAGGCGCCGAGGGCGAGCGCGTTGACGGCGACGTCGAAACCGGCGCGGGTCTTCAACCGCACCGGCGGGACCGAGTACGCGTAGCCGAGCAGGACGGCGAGGAGGACGCCGAGCGCGAACACGACCCCGACCTGCAGGCTCAGCCCGACCGCTGCGACGGCGGCCGCGAAGGCGAGTCGCTTGGCCGCTCGGAGCGTGATGCGTCCGTCGAGCAGCGGCGACTTCGCCTTACGCGGATTGAGCCGGTCGCTCGGCAGGTCGTACGCGTCGTTGACCGCCAGCACGGCCAGCCACACCAGCGGCCCCATCACCACCGTGCCGACGATCAGCCGCGGCCACTCCTCCACGGGTGGAACAAGCCGGTGGGTGGCGAGCAGGATGCCTGTGTAATAAGGCACGATCGACACCACCCAGAACGCCGGCCGCCCCACCGCGATGATGTCGCGAACTCGCGCGGTCGTTCCCCGGACCTGCACCACCGTGCTCACATCACCACTGTCCACCCGCGGCGCGGCTCCCGTCCTCCCTCCACGGAGTGAAGCTCCTCACCCCGGGAGTGAAGCAGCTCACCCTTCGACCTGGACCAACGAACCATTCTCCAAGGCGACCCAGACCGCGGCCTGGTCGAGTGCGAGACCGTGCGGTTCGGACCCGTCGCCGAAGGCAACCTGTTCGATGACGTTGCCCTCGGCATCCAATTGGACAAGCGATCCGGCCGCCCACAAGGTGATCCAGCAACCGCCGTCGTCCGTCGCAGCGACCGCGTGCGGCTTGGATCCGGCGGGAAGCGGGAACTCCTCGACCTTCCCGTCCGCGGTGATCCGGCCGGCCCGGTCGGTGAGGATCTCGACGAACCAGACCGCATCCGGCCCCGCGCTGATGCCCACGGGGCCCGCAGATTCGGTCGGCAGGGGATAGGTGGTGACCTCGCCATCGAGATTCATCCGGCCGATCGCGTTGCCCTGGTTGAGCGTGAACCACAGCTCACCGCCGTACGACGTGATCATCGCCGGAAACGCCCCGGCCGTCCCGATCGGGTACGTCGACACCTCGCCGTCGACCGTCACCCGCCCGATCGCGTCGGCGCTCATCAACGTGCACCACAACGCGTCGTCCGGCCCGACGCACAGCCCGTACGGCGCCCCGGCGAGCTCGACCGCCGACACCACCCCGTCGTACCCGATCCGCCCGATCCGGTCGTCGCCGTTCCGCGTGAACCAGACGGCATCATCGGGACCGTCGACAATCACGCTCGGACGGGACTGCGCGGCGTCGAGGTCGAACGTCCGGCCGGACGCAGTCGCCACGCGACCCGCCTGGACGAGCGTCGTCCACACCTCGCCGCCCGCGACCGCGACGCCGTACGGTCCTTCGCCGACCGCGTACTTACTGACTGACATGGTCGTTCTCCTTCAAATCGATCACAGTGCCGCGCCAGCGCGACACGAACCGTCGGTCATGACTGACGACGACGAGCGCGCCGGCGTACCGGTCGAGCGCCGACTCCAATTCCTCCACGAGCACGAGCGACAGATGGTTCGTCGGCTCGTCGAGCAGCAGCACGTCGTACGGCGTGGCCAGCAACCGCGCCAGCGCCAGCCGCCGGCGTTGACCGGTGGACAATGCACCGATCCTGGTCTGCAACTGGTCCCGTCGGAACAGGCCAAGCCCTGCTGCGCCTGGATGTCGTGCGAGAGCTTGCCGCAACGTTTCCGCTGGTCGTGCCTCATCCACCTCCTGCTGGAGGTAGCCGATCCGCCCACGGCGTTCGACGTACCCGGAGGACGGCTTGAGTACGCCGGCCAGGACGTCGAGGAGCGTCGACTTGCCGACGCCGTTGGGTCCGGTGATCAGCACGCGAGCACCAGGCGGTACTTCGAGCGAGACGGGCAACAGCCGGTCTGTGACGGCGACGCCGACCGCGTCCAGCCCGGCCGGCTCGCCGGTCGTGCGGATCGACGCGGTGAACCGGAGCGGCTTCGCCGGCACCGGCGGCGGATCCTCCTCCAACCGGCGCAGGCGTTCCTTCGCGTTCCGGATCTTGCTCCGCTCGGCCTCGTTGACGCGACCGGTCTTCCGGTCGTATGCGACCTTGTTGTTGTCCGTCATCGGCCGCCCGTACGCGACCCGGTCGGCGGTGGTGCGAACCAGGACCCGCGTCGCCGCGACCTCGTCCTCCCACTCCTGCCTGGTCTGCGCGATCCGCGCCCGCTCGGCGGCCTTCTCGGTGAGGTAGCCCTGGAAGCCGGTGCCGTACCGCGTTACCCGGTGCGTGTCGCCGTCCACCTCGAACAGCGTCGACGCCACGCGCTCCAGGAATGCGCGGTCGTGCGACACGACAACCGTCGTACCCCGACGCGACCGCAGGTGATCCTCCAGCCAGATCGCGGCCGACACGTCCAGATGGTTCGTCGGCTCGTCGAGCAGCAGGATCTCCGGCGACGACGCGAGTACGGCGGCCAGGTGCAACCGCGCCAGCTCGCCGCCCGACAGCTCGGACAGCCGGCGATCACCGGGCAGTGTGCTCAACCCGAGTCCGTACGTCGCACGGGCGAAGCGCGCGTCCGCGTCGTACCCCTCGCGAATCTCGAACACCGTCTGGAGTTCGCCGTACTCGTCCAGGACGTCGGTGTGTCCGCCGGCGAGCAGGCCTTCCAGTGTGCGCATCCGGGACTCGATCCGGCGCAGGTCGGCCAGGGCGTGATCGGCGAGCGCGTTCACGTCGAGGTCGAGCGGCAGCGGGTTGTCCTGCGCCAGGAAGCCGATACTCCCGGCCGCTGTCGCCGTACCGTCCGTGGGCGGCTCGAGACCGGCCAGGACCCGCAGCAGGGTCGACTTGCCGGAGCCGTTCTCGCCGATCAGGCCGCTGACCTGCCCGGGCGGGAAGGCGCAGGTGACCTGATCGAGCACCAGGCGGTGATCGTAGGACTTGGTGACATCGTGCAGGGACAGCTGAGTAGACATGAGGATCCTCCTGACTCACGCGGGGTTCGGGGTTGGCGAACGGCGGGTCAGAAGATCACTGGGCTGCTCCCTAATGCGATGAATGTTGCGTTAAGATGATGCCATGACCGCGACCGATCGCGCAACCAGGCCGGGTGGCCGGACCGCCCGGGTCCGGTCCGAGGTGCTCGCCGCGGTCGAGGCGGAGCTTGCGGAGCACGGGTACGACGGGCTCACGATCGACGCGGTCGCGGCCCGCTCCGGAGTCCACCGCACCACGGTGTACCGCCGCTGGAAGACCGTGGCCGGGCTGCTCGTCGACCTCCTGCGGGCCGGCGCAGACGACTCCTGGGAGCCTGCCGACACGGGGTCGCTGGAGGGCGACCTGATCGCAGTGAACCGCGAGGTGCACGCGGCCCTCACCGCTCGCCCGTCGATCACTCAGGCCGTGATCGCGGCCTCCTTCCGTACGCCGGAGGCCGCCGAGGCGCTCACGCGGTTCTGGGTGGACCGCTACGAGCGCACGGCGGTCGTCGTACGGCGGGCCGTCGCGCGCGGCGAGATCCCGGCCGGCACGGATGCGCATCAACTGCTCCTCACCGCGACGGGTCCGGTGTACCACCAGCTGGTCCTGCTCCGGCGGCCCATGTCTCGTTCGGTTGCGGACCAGCACGCCAGGGTTGCGGCGAAATCTCTTTGCGGCGCTTGATCGACCGGCCATACGGTGGAAGCCCGGCAGATGGGAGTTCCTGATGAGCGTCGAGCTCTACGCATTGTCCATTGATGCAAAGGATCCGGCAGGGTTGGCGCGGTTCTGGGCCGGCGTGCTCGGTCGCGAGGCCGGTGCGGACGGGACCTCCCTGCTGCCCGCTGACGGAGCTGTGTTCCGGCTGCGGTTCCTGCAGAGTGATGTGGCGAAGGATCGCGCCAACCAGATGCACTTCGACCTGACCAGTCAGTCGCTGGAGGAACAAGAGGCGACGGTCGCGCGGGCGTTGGAGCTCGGCGGGCAGCACATCGACATCGGGCAATCGCCGGAGGAGAAGCACGTCGTACTGGCTGATCCCGAGGGCAACGAACTCTGTGTCATCGAGCCGGGGAACAACTTCCTCGCCAACACCGGGGTCATCGGGGCGGTGTCGTCCGACGGTACGCAGGCGGTCGGGTACTTCTGGAGCAAGGCGATCGACTGGCCGCTGGTCTGGGACCAGGACGAGGAGACCGCGATCCAGTCGCCGGACGGCGGATCGAAGATCTCCTGGGGCGGCCCGCCGGTGAACCCGAAGGCGCCGAAGAACCGGCTGCACTTCGACCTCGTGCCCTCGGCCGGCTCGGACGTCCAGGCCGAGGTCGAGCGGCTGGTCGCTCTCGGCGCGACACGGCTCGACAGCGGGCAGGAAGACGGCGAGGCGATCGCGATGGCCGATCCGGACGGCAACGAGTTCTGCATCCTGACCGCTCGCTGACACAACCGAGAGACGCGACTCCACCTCCGACTAGGGTTTCAGCAGACCTAGGTTGAGGAGACGTCGGTGACTGGACGGTTGGCGAACGAGGTTGTGCTGGTGACCGGCGCCGCGCGCGGGATCGGCCGGGCGGTTGCGGTCAAGGCAGCGGCGGAGGGCGCCGCGGTCGGGCTCGTCGACATCCTGGCGGACCAGCTGACCGCCACCACCGCGGAGCTCGCCGAGAGCGGCGCCAAGGTGGCCGCGGCGGTCGGCGACATCACCGACGAGGTGTCGGTCCGGCAGGCGGTCGCCAAGTTGACCGACGACCTCGGCAGCTCCGTCACGGTGCTGGTCAACAACGCCGGCAAGAACTCGTACGCCGACCCGGCGAAGATGTCGGTGTCCGAGTGGGACGACGTGTTCGACGTCGACCTGAAGGGCGCGTTCCTGATGTCGCGCCAGGTCCTGCCGTCGATGATCGACGGCCGGCACGGCTCGATCGTGAACATCGCCTCGATCCACTCGAAGCTGACGACGGCCGGCATGTTCCCGTACGCCGCCGCGAAGTCCGGCCTGGTCGGGATGACCCGCTCGCTCGCCCTGGACGTTGCCCCGCACAACGTCCGGGTGAACGCGGTCAGCCCCGGCTACATCTCCACCGACCTGCTCGAGGAGTTCTTCGACACCATCCCCGGCGAACGCGAGAAAGCGCTCGGCGTCCACCCGCTCGGCCGGATCGGCACCCCGGAGAACGTCGCCGAGGTCGTCTGCTTCCTCGCATCCGAAGCCGCCGCCTTCGTCACCGGCGCCAACTGGGCGGTCGACGGCGGGCTGGGCGTCCGGTACGCCTAACCGGGCGGACCAGGCTTGTACGCACAGGCCGACGTCAGGTCGCCGGTGTCGGGCTTGGTGGTGCTGGGCTTGGTGGTGCTGCGGGGCTGGGTCGCGGTCGACGGCTTGGTCGTCGTGGTCTTGCGCGGCAGCGACGTCGTACGGCGGGCCGGGTCGAGCGCCTGCGCGACGATCTCCCGCATCCCGGCGTAGTTCGGGTTGCGGCCGTTCGGGAAGTTCTTCTGCTTGTCCAGGTCGACGTTGGAGATCTTCGCGGTCTTGACCCGCTCGCCCAGCGTGACGAAGGCGCCCAGCAGCTTCGGCGGAATGTCGGTACGGATCAGCTGCTCGCCGGCGTGCGCGATCGCTTGGTAGTTGGCGAGCACGTTCTGCGGCGTCGCGCGTTCGACGATCGCCTTGACCGTGCAGCGCTGCCGGGTCTGGCGAGCGAGGTCGGCCGTCGGCACTTCGTACCGGCCGCGGGCGAACCACAACGCGTCGGTCCCGTTCAGTTTCCGGTTCGGTCCCGGCTGGAGATACCGGCTGGGCGGGATCTTCTTGTCGTCGTTCCCACCGACCGGCACCGGGTAGTTGATGTTCACGGTGATCCCGCCGAGCGCCTCGACCAGCTTCGCGAACCCGGCCAGGTCGACCTGCACGTAGTAGTGGATCTTCAGCCCGAGCGCCTCGCCCACGGACAGCTTCAGGATGTCCGCGCCCTCGTTGTCGGACGGGCCGAGGATGCCGGGGTGCTGCTTCGGGATGTTCCGGTACATCGCGTCCAGGTAGAACTCCGACTGCTCCTTGCTGGGATCGACGCTCGGGTCCCAGAAGCCGGTCGGGTAGATCTTGTGCAGCGGCGAGTCGGCCGGGAACGGCATCCGCATGAAGTTCCGGGTCAGGGAGATCAGCGAGGTGTTGCCGGTCTTGGTGTCGATGCTCGCGACCATCACCGTGTCGGTCCGCGTCCCCTGGCGGCCGTCGCCGTCGTCGGCGCCGAGCAGCATCACGTTCAAGCGGGGCAGTTGCTGCCAGATGTCCTTCGTGGCGCTGATCGTCGGCCGGGTCGCGCTCTTCCCGCCGGGGAAGACCTTCTTCACCAGACTCCGCTGCGCCATCAGCGTCTGCGCGCCGCTCGCCGTACCCACGGTCATCGCGAAGCAGACCACGCCGATCACCATCGCCCCGAGCAGCCGCGGCCCCGGTCCCACGGCCAGCGGCCGGAGCATCTTGTACGACGTGACCAGGACGACGATCCAGACGAGAGCGATCGCGCTGAGCCCGGCGATCATCCAGAGCAACAGCTTCGGATCCAGCGCCCACGAGATCACGGCGTCCCGTTTGCGCAGGCCGAGGTACGCCGCCGCGCCGTACAGCGTCAGGCTCGCGATGATCAGTGCCGACCCGAGCCGCGGCCGGCGCGCGACCAGGTACGCCGTACCGGGGAGCAGCACACCGAGGATGGCGATCGCCAGCGCGGCGAACGCCGAGCGTCGCCTCGGCTGTACTCTCCGTGCTCGGCTACTACGCGACGCTCGCTGCGCTCTGCTCGGGGCCATGCCCTCTTCGATTCACTGACTCGGCAAAAAGTTGGCAGGATTGATGCTGTGAGCGACATTCAGGTACGAAGAGCTGGGGCGGACGACGCGGAGTCCTTGGTCCGTTTACGCGGGCTGATGCTCGAGGCGATGGGCAACGACATCGACGGACCGTGGCAGGCGACCGCTGTCGAGTGGTTCGCCGGACAGTTGGCGTCACCGGACACGTTCGCGGCGTACGTCGTCGACGACCCGGACGCCGGCGTCGTCGCCGGGGCCGCAGGCAACGTTTTCGTCCACCCGCCGGGTCCGCGTGACCTGACCACGATCCGCGGCCACCTGTACAACGTCAGCACCGAGCCAGCCTTCCGTCGGCGCGGTATGGCGCGCGCCTGCGTGATCGCGCTGATGGACTGGTTCGAGAACGAGACCGGCGTCGGTCAGGTCGAGCTGCACGCGACCGATTACGGCATCGAGCTGTACCGGGACCTCGGGTTCGTCGAGGCGAAGTACCCGTCGCTGAGGTTCCGGACCGCCAAGGCGTAGTGCGGCCGGTGCGCGGAGAAGGGTTTGTGGGCACAGTGGCAAGAAGTCAGTGAGGACGCGCCCGACCGGGCGCGGTGTGAGGAGCTCACCGGAATGCGCCGCTGGAGTGTTGCCAGGACGATCGGGTTCGCGATCACAGCTGTGGTCGTGCTCGGAGTGTTGTCCCAGTTGCCCGCCAGCCCTTTCGCCCGGCGCGGCTACCCGGACCGGCACGTCGTACCGGCCTCGGCCGAGTCGACCGAGCCGGCACTGCAGTCGCCGGCCGTCGCGCCGCGGCCGAGCCGACCCGCGGTTCCGGCCAAGCCTGCCGAGGTCATCTCGTACCCGATCGCCGGCCCGCGGTCGTACGCCGTACTGCCTGGAGATCCCACGGTGATCGGGCGGGGCGGCAGGCTGATGAAGTTCCAGATCGCGATCGAGAGCGGGATCACCGGGGTCGACCGGACCGCGTTCGCGCGGTTCGTCCGGACGACGTACGGAGCGGCGCAGGGGTGGGCGTCCCAGGGGAAGTGGCGGTTCCAGCAGGTCGGGCCCGGGACGAGCCCGGACTTCACGCTGATGCTGGTGACGCCGCAGACGCGGGACGTCATCTGTGGTGCGGCGCCGGACCGGTACACGAGCTGCCGGATCGGGGATCGGGTCGTGCTGAACGTGGCCCGCTGGGCGCACGGCGTACCGAACTTCGGCGCATCGCTGACGACGTACCGGCAGTACATGATCAACCACGAGACAGGCCACCGGCTCGGCAACGGCCATGAGCTGTGCCCGGGGCCGGGCCGGCCGGCCCCGGTCATGCAGCAGCAGACCCTCGGCCTGCACGGCTGTACGGCGTACGCCTGGCCCTACCTGAACGGCGTCCGCTACACCGGCAGGCTAGGTCAGTACGACGACCCGATCCCTCACTGAATGATCGACAGCACGTTGCCCGCCGGGTCCTTGAACCAGGCGATCAACGGGCCCTGGCCGCGGTAGATCCCGAGCTCGTCCTGGTCGTTGTTGTAATGCTCGAACGTGACACCGCGGCCGGTCAGCTCACGCGCGGTCGCCTCGATGTCGTCGACCGGGAAGTTGAGCACGGTGTACTCGGCCGGCACATGGTCGGACTTCGGATACACCAAGATCGCGGTGCCACCCGCGACCTTCAGGCGCAACATGCCGTTCTCCTCGCCGACGTCGATCCCGAGCGTGTCGGCGTAGAACGCCTTCGCCTTCCCGATGTCGTCCACCGAGAACCCACTGAACGCCTTGCTGTCGTGCAACATCTGATGTCCTCCCTAGCTCGCCTGACACCAGCTACGTCGAGACCCACGGTGGGATTTCGACACGAGGGCGTGTCTCCCGCTCCCACGCCTACTGCGCGGCACTCGGCGGGCACGCCGAGGCACTCCGCCGAGCACCTGCTCGCTACGGCGTGGGAGCGGGAGACACGCCCTAGTTGTGCGACACGACCTGCGGGAGGGCGTCGTTGACCGCGGCTGCTACCGAGGCGGACTCGAGGCCGTCGGCGACGGTGTGCAGGAGGCGGACCAGGTGGGCGGCGTCGGCCGGGCCGAGGATGCCGGTGATGACGTCGAGGACGCGGACGGTGAGCCCGTCGAGCTGCGACAGCCGGGCCTGACCCATCGAGGTGACGGCCAGGGCCGGAGTGGTCCGGACCATGCCGAGCGCTTCCAGGTCGGCAATCGCCAGCTCCGCCTCGCCGGGCGTGATCCCGACCTGCTGGGAGACCTCGTCCGCGGTGGTGCGGCCGTTGGCGACCGCATTCAGCACCAGGGCGGCCGGCATCTTCATCCCGACCGCCTGCTGCAGGCCGAGGATGAGTGGGTGGGCATGGCCGCGGACGCGCTCCACCGCGTCGAGCAGCCGCAGAGCGTCGCCGATGTCGCCGATCAGGTGCTCGGTCTGGACGGCCGCGATCCCCGTTGGCCCTGGCCGGACGGGTGACGGCACCACGCCGCCGATGACCCGCTCCGGCACCACAAGGGCCTTTGCCACGACCCGCTCCTCGGCGGATTCCTGTGGCCTGATTCCAGCGTCTTCGATGGTCACGCCTCCAGCGTACGGAGCCGTTCCGACAGCTTCGGCGTGTCTTTCCTGAGGAAACCCTATGAATCTCATGATGTTGCTGGCTTAGTCTCCGCCCATGCAGCTGAACGGGAAACGAGCACTGGTCATCGGTGGCGGTGGCGGCGGTATCGGTCGCGCGACGACAGAGGCCTTCGGCAACGAAGGTGCGGCGGTCGTAGTCGCGGACCTCGACCTCGCCCGTGCCGAGGAGGCGGCGGAGGCGGTGCGGGCGCGCGGCGGTACGGCGTACCCGGTGTCCGGTGACGTCCGCTCGGCGAGCGACATCGAGGCCATGGTCGCGACCGCGGTCGAGCGGCTCGGTGGACTCGACGTACTCGTCACCGTCGTCGGTGGGCAGGTCGCGTTCGTGCCCGCGGTGAAGCTGCACGAGATGGCCGACGCGGACTGGGACACGATCTACGAGGTCAACCTCCGGTACGTCGCCCGCGCGGTCCGAGCGGCGCTGCGGGTCTTCCTGGACCAGGGCACCGGCGGCACGATCGTCAGCGTCGGATCGGTCACCGGCTTCATGGCCGCTCCCGAGCAGGCGGCGTACGGCGTGATGAAGGCCGGCATCCTGAGCCTGGCCCGGACGGTCGCCGCCGAGTACGCCCGCGACGGCATCCGGATGAACGTCGCCGCGGCCGGCGCCATCGCCACCGCGGTCGCCAACGCGAACGTCGACGCCGAGGTCGTCGAGGAGATCCCGGTCGGCCGGTTCGGTCGCTCCGAGGAGGTGGCGCAGGCGGTGGTCTACCTGGCCTCGGGTGCGTCGTCGTACATCACCGGGCAGCAGATCGTGCTCGACGGCGGCGTCTCCGTGCGCGGCCCGTTCGGGTAATCGAACATAGCGACGAAGAATTGGGTTCCGGCCGGTTCCGAAAAAGCTGGGAATTTCTGAATTCGGGCGTGACCTCGGCTCGCCGTACTCCGTTGGATCTGACGTGACGGTGAACACAACACGGCGCACCGGCACCGCGCTCGCCCGCGTTTTCCAGGCCGTCCACCCTTCGAAGTATCAGCCAGGAGGACCAGTGACAACCGCCACCGCCATCCAGACGATTGAGCGCCGACGCGTCCGTGTCTGGTTCGGTGAGCACGTCATCGCCGACTACAACGCCGAGCCGGCGTTGGCCGAGCGGTACGCAGACGCCATGAGCCGTCGGTTCGCCGGACTGCGGGTCACCAACGACCCGATGCCCGACGTCGACAAGCTCCCCGACCCCCTGCCCGGCGAGCGCATGTGGGACGTAGCGCCCCGCTGAGAAACTTCCGGCGCCTTCCGCGTTCCGTATCTCACCAGACAACCCACCCGGAACGTGACCAGGTCGAGCACCTCACCTCGATCAACCTGAAGGCACCGGTTTTGGGCGGCAAGCGAGTGAGGGCGTTCTGCCCCTCGCTTGCCGCCATTTCTCTGATAAGCACTGCACGTCTGTACAAATGCGCCTGAAACAACTGAATAAACCTCATCGTCCGCACCGGATCCCCCAGGTCCGGTGCGGACTTCTTTGTTTCAGAGGTTTGCGAAGTACTCCGGTTTCATCTGGATGAGCTGGACGTAGTTGCCGTCCGGGTCGATCAGCGTCGCGAACCAGCCGACGCCGCGGTCCTCCGGGTGCACCAGCCAGTCGACGCCGAGCGTCCGCAGGTGCGCGGCAGCCGCCTCGATGTCCTCGACCCCGAAGTTCACGATGTGCCGTCCGGGCTCCGCGGTCTTCGCGGCGACGTCGTCGCGCTGCTCGATGACCAGACCGAACCCACCGAGGTTCAGGTTCCCGTACCCGTCGACGTCGGCCTGGAACCCGTCGCGGTACCACGCCTTCAACCGCTCGGCGTCGGTACTGCCGATCAACATACTGTTCAGAACAGGCTTCGCCACGATCTCTCCTCTTCGACTGAACGCTGACGTCGGTACGTCGGAACCACCGCCCCGGTCTCGACATGGCCCGCCCGACTCGGATGATGGACTGATGAAGTTCAGCGCCGAACTGTTGTCCACCGGAAAGAACACCGCCGGTTTCGAGGTCCCCGAGAGTGTCGTCGAGGCGCTCGGCGGCGGCGGCCGGCCGAAGGTCAGCGTCACCGTCAACGGGTACACGTTCCGGACGTCGATCGCGCGGATGGGCGGGCGGTACCTGCTCGGGTTCAGCGCGGAGCGGCGTACCGAAGCTGGGGCCACTCCCGGCGAGGTGCTCGAGGTCGACGTGTCGCTCGACACGGCTCCGCGCGAGCTCGAGGTGCCCGAGCCGTTGGCCGCGGCGCTTGCAGCCGATGCCGGTGCGCAAGCGTTCTGGGAGACGCTCAGCTACAGCAAGCGGCAGTGGCACGTGCTGCAGGTGACGTCGGCCAAGACCGACGCCACCCGCGAGCGGCGTATCGAGAAGTCGATCCGGACGCTCCGCGAAGGGCGGGCCCGCTAGTAGACCTCGATGTCGTCGAGGAACACGCCGTCGGCTGCCTTGGTGAAGGTGCGGGTGAAGGCCACCTTCACGTGCTGGGCGCGGACCGGTGCGAAGCGGACCTCGAAACGGTTGCCTGAGGCATCGTTCGGGCGGGTCAGGCCGCCACGGTCGGTCCAGTGTTCGCCGTCGTCGCTCGTCAGCACCCGCACCGTGTCGGGGCGGTAGCCCGAGAACTCGACGTACCCCTGGACGTCCACCTGGCGAACGGTCTTCCGGGCGCCGAGGTCGAAGCTGACGTCGAACGACTTCGTCTCACCGTCCGCACCCTGGATCACATACGGCCGCCCGTCGCCCCAGTTGTCGGAGATCACGCCGTCGGTCGACTCCAGCCCGGTCGAGTCCGGGAACCCGGCCGGCGGCGTCCACGACTTCGTGTATGTCCGCCCGCCGACCAGATTCTGCTGCGGCAGCCGCGCCCCCGCCACCTTGAAGCTGACCAGCCCGTCCGCCTGCAAGCGGATGTACCGCGCCTTCGCGTTCAGTCCGACGAAGTCCTCGCCGCCGTCGGCCGCGGTACGCCGAGCAGCGTCGACCCAGCTCACGCCGTCGTACGACGTCTGGACCGTGTACTCCGCCGGATGCTGAGCGCCCCACTTCAGGAAGACCCCGTCGACCTGGTACTGCGAACCGAGGTCGGCGCCCGTGGCGACCTGCGCCGCGAGCTCGGGCGCTTTGATCGGTCGTCCCGCGGCCGCATCGAGGACGAGTGCGCGGATCCGCTCCAGGTAGGTGACGTCGCCGGTGAACGTGCCCGGCGTACTGACGAGCGCCTTGGCCAGATCGGTGGCGAGGTCCGGGTGGGTCTTCTTCAGGATCGACACGACCTCCCAGTCCTCGATCCCGTCGCGCATCGACTCCAGCCGGATGGTCCGCTCCAGCAGGTTGTGTTCCTTGTCCGGATTCACCACCCAGTAGTCGCCCTTGACGTCCTCGTCGTCCATCGAGATGTTCCAGTTGTTGAACGCCCAGTGCAGGTGGCCGTTCGCGTTGCGGGCCGCGGCCAGCCAGCCGATCAGCCGCTGGTAGTACTCCGGCTGGTCGATGAAGCGGTTCAGGAACCCGAGCGTCGGGATGTTGCAGTTGTACAGCCACAGATCCTTGCCCGCGGCCCGTGCGTCGTCGAACGGTTTCGGATTCGACTCGTAGTTGAGCAGGTTCGGGATCGTGATGTCCTCGCGTTGACTCACCTCGGACGCGACCGGGTCGTGGAAGGTGGCGTCGCCGACCTTCACGTCCGGCCAGACCGCCTTCACCTTGTCGAAGATCCCGTTCCAGCCCTCCCGGCCGGAGTCGCCCTGCGGTTCGTCACCGATGTGCATCCACCACTTGCTCTCCCAGCCCATCGCCTTGACGTGGTCCCGGAGCGCGCCGACGTACTGCTGGATCCAGCTGTCCGCCTCGGGGGAGGTCCACGGGACGTACTTCTTCACGGTCTTGCCGTCGGCGTCGCGGGCCAGCGTCTCGACGTCCCAGTGCGTCCAGTAGTTCGGGCCGCCGTTCACCCAGAAGCCCTCGAGCCGGCTGACCGTGCCGCGGTCGGTGAAGAACTTCACCACCTGGTCGACCTTCGACCAGTCGAAGTGCACCGTGCCGTCCGCATCGACCGTGGTGTTGCCCGCTTTCAGCAGGGTGGCCATCGGCAGCGTGAGGTCGTTGTTGCGGTAGTCGCGGCGGAGATTCGCATAGTCCTCCATGAGCTTCCACCACTTGGGGGTGAACGGCGAGTAGCCGTAGTTCGCGAGCATGGTCTCGACCGGCGGCTCCTGGTACGAGACCGTGCCGAAGAACAGCGTCCACTCGACGTCGGTGAACCCGCTGTCCTTCGCGTCCGGGATGGTCACCGGGCGGACGTCGATCGAGAGCGGCAGTACGTCGGTGCCGTGGTCGGTCTCGATCCGGACGAGGCCGCGGTACACGCCGCCGTTCACGGTCTTCGGCACGTGGACGCGGACCCAGATCGGCTGGGTTGTATTTGCGGAGACCGTGGTCGAGGGGGAGTTGGACAGGCCGTCCGGGAAGTCGTCCGGCGCCGGGCGGCTCGGCGCGTAGACGTACTGGTTGCCGCCGAACACCGAGTTGTGGTTGAGCGACGTGTACTTGACGAAGTTGTAGGTCAGGTTCGAGGTGGGGATCAGGCTGGCGCCGGAGACGAGCGGCGTGAAGCTGACCCGCTTGATCGTGAACTTCTGATCCCGGCGGATCACGACCTGGCCGGCCTCGAACTCGTTCCGGGCGCTGTCGAGCGCGAGCGCCGTACTGCTGCCGGTGTCGGACGGCAGCGAGTCCTTGAAGACGTGGGTCGACGCGCGGGCGGCCCACACCTGGGTGTGCGGTGCCGCGCTCTGGGCAACCGACGGAATCTGCGAAGTGGCGATGGCGGAGGCCATCACGGCGACGAGCAATCTGGACGGTTTCATGGGCAGAGAAACCTCCTGCGATCGGGTGGTCCCTCATTCTTCGACTCCGGATCGCTGCGGCCAATCAACCTGACTAGACCACTCGCGTCAGCAGTACGCGCGGCATCCGCGATCTACGCCGTACGCGCGTCGGGTCTTCGCGACTGTATCCACCGGCGAGAGTTGGCCGCCGTGGTGCCAGCTGTTCAGGAACTGCTGCGGCGCGACGGCTCCGCGGCGGATCCACCAGGCACCCGGTTTCGTCGGCCAGCTGATGCCGAAATGCAGGTGGGGCGGGGTGACGCGGGCGCTGCCTGTCTTCCCCGTCCGGCCCAAGGTCTGGCCGGCGTGGACGGTTAGTCCGGGGTGGATCCCGGCTGCGATCGCGGACAGATGCGAGCCGTAGTACCGAACTCCGTCGACGCCGACGATGGAGACCGAGAGGCCGCCGCGGTCGGGGCCGCGGTTGGTCTTCGGGTCCCAGGTGTCGACCCGGGTCACCTCGTCGACCCGCCCGTCCACAGGCGCCACGAACAGGCAGCCGACGTTCGCGAAGATGTCGGAGGCTGGGTAGTCGTGGTGGCTCTGCGAGGCGTCCGCTCTGCAACCGCCGACCGGAAAGACGTACCGCGGGTGGGACGGCGCCGGCTGAGACGGTCGAACCGTTGGGCGTGGCAGAGCTGGACTACTTGGCTGTGCAAGGCTGCTTGGCCGTGTTGGAGTAGTCGGCGTCTTCGGAGTGCTTGGCGGTTGCGAAGGCTGTGTTGCTGGGGTCTGGGATGCGCTGGTCGATGGCGCGGTGGTGGGTTGAGACCGGTCGAAGACGCCGGCCGCCGACAACGCGAACAACCCACCACCGGCGACTGCCACCGCCGCCGCGAGAAAGACCGCCCAGACCCGCCGCGTCACGGATACCAGAACGCGTTGACCGCTGCGGATGAGTACACGGTTTCACACGGTATCCCGTTCTTGTCCGCATCCATCCGATCCGGCATCCCGTAGTACCACCAATATCTGACCGCTACCGCGTACGAAGCACCTCGCGCCGCGAGATCCCGGCAGTACAGCCCGGCCGACCAGAACACGACGCCGCTGATCTCGCGCCCGTTCCAGTACGCCGCGACGTCACTGCGCGGATACACCGTCTCGCACGGAATTCCGTTGCGGTCGGCATCCATCTGGTTCGGCTGCCCGTGCAGCCGCCAGTAGTCGATCGCCGCGACATAGCTGTACCCCTTGGCGTCCAGATCCCGGCAGAACAGCCCCGCCGGCAACGCCCGGACATCCCCGACCGCCGGCGCCGAACTGGACGTCCCCCGCACCGACGGCTTCGGTACGACGGTCCGCGTCGTCACCGAGACCGGCCCGGATGCGGCAGGCGCCGACGCTGCCGCGACTGGCGTCGACGGCGGCGTGTCCGCGGCACGCGTCGCCGGATGGTCCTTCGTCATCAACACCACGAGCCAGGTCAGCAGCACCAGGATGACGCCGACCGCCACCCCTCCAAGGGCCGCCAGTGTCGTGTTACCGCGCTCGTTCCGTCGGTGACAATGCGTGCGTGAATACGGTTCTCCATTCATGATTCCCCCCGTCAGCCATTGAAGCCTCGTCACTCTGCGTTGTCTACGGGTCGAGGCGGACTGGTGTCATCTGGTGGTCATGCAAACGGGTGATGATCGCGCGGGGTCCGGTGGGAGCGAAAGCGGAGTACGTTCGAGCTTGTCTACTCGTCCCATTGGTGTGCTGCCCACGTAAGGAACTAGTTGTGATCATCGCGATCGATGCGGACAGCTCGGACACGGCGGCTGCCGACCACTTGCTGTACGAGCTGATCGACGCCGTGGACCAGCCGGTTGTCGCCGTCACCCATACGGTGTCGAACGGCGACCGTCCGCACGTCGCGGTGTCGCTCACCAGTGCCGCCGATCTGGTCGAACCGATCCGCGCAATCGTTGCCGACCGCAACGTTGGTCTGGCCGTCACCCGCGCCGGTGCCTCGGAGCCCGAGCTCGCGGGACCGAGCCGGCTGGTCCGCGGTGCGTACGTCGCCGCGGTCGAAGCAGCCCTCGGTACGACGGGACGCGTGGTCTGCTGGCCCGGTCACGAGCAGGCGCACGGAGTACTGCCCGCGGCCGAGCTGCGCACCCGGTGCGGCATCGATCAACTCGAAGGCATCGGCGGCGTTCCGGTCGAGGACGACACCTTGGTCGACACCCTCGACTTCCTCCGCCCGGTACGCCGCGACGGCCGCCTCGTCCTCCAGGTCCAGCCCGCCGCCGACGACGTCCTGATCCCCTGTGAACTCCAGCACGACCAGAACTGCTGCGCCGATCACTGAACGTTGCGGATCGCCAGGCCATCGCAACTGAGCTGATGGTGGCGGCTGCACGCTCAGGCAACCGAGGAATTGTCGATTGTGATGGGCTGGAGATCCGCTAACCCCAGGCGAGTGAGTCGTGGAGGACCTCCGGTAGCTCGCCGATGACGCCCAGGCGCTGGGTGCAGCGGGTCAGGGCGACGTACAGGTCGCGGAGGCCGCGGGGCGACTCGATCACGATGCCGTCGGGGTCGACGACGAGCACCGAGTCGAACTCGAGGCCCTTGGCCTCGCGGGTGGTGAGGACGGTGACGCCTGCGAGACCGTCGACCGCCTCCTGGATCAGCTCGAGCCGGTTGCGGGACGTGATCACCCCGACCTCGCCGTACGCCGTCTCCTCCGCCGCCATCTTGTACACGTACATCGCCTGGTCGGCCGCGGGCACGTCCGCGTGCCACGGCTTCACCCCGGTCGATCGGACCGACTGCGGCGCCCGCGCCGACGGATCGACCTCTCGCAGTACGTCGTTCGCCAGCTCCATCACCTCGGCCGGTGTGCGGTAGTTCAGCGTCAGCTCGGCCAGCCGCCAGCGATCGTCGAACGTCTCACCGAGCGCGCTCGCCCACGACGTACCGCCACCGATCGAACTCGTCTGCGCCACGTCACCGACCACCGTCATCGACCGCAGCGGGCAGCGCCGCGCGATCGCCCGCCACGCCATCGGCGACAGCTCCTGCGCCTCGTCGACGATCACGTGACCGTACGTCCACCGCCGGTCCGCGGCGGCGCGATCGGCCAGCGTCCGGTCGTCGTCGGCCTCGTACCGCTCGGCCAGCGCTTCCGCGTCGAGCAGGTCCTTCGCGGTCAGGATCTCCGCCTCGTCGTCCTCGTCCCAGTCGGTCGACCCTGAACCGCTCAACACGTCCAAAGCGCCTTGTGCATAAGCGACTGCGCGCGCTCGCGCGGCCCGCTCCCGCGCCGCCTCGGTGCCGTCGTCGCCGAGCAGTTCCGCCGTCTCGTCGAGCAGCGGTACGTCGGCCGGGCTCCAGTCGTCGCCGTACCGCAGCAGATGTTCGCGATCCAGCTCCGACAGCTGCGGTGCGGCGGACGCCAGCCGGCGCTCGTCGCCGTACAGCTCCTCGAGCAGCTTCTGCGGACTGAGCAACGGCCACAGCTGGTCCAGCAGCGCCTGCACTGCAGGCTCCGCGACCACCTCCTTGCGCAGCTCGGCCAGGTCGTAGTCGTCGAGCAACTGCTCGCCATCGAGCGGGTCGGTGCCGATCAGTTCGGCGTACTGGTTCGTGAGGTAGTCGGTGATCTCGTTGAGGATGAACGGTCGCGCCTGGTTGTGGGTGAGGCCACGATTGCGGACCCGGGCGTGGGTCTCCGCGCACACCGACGGGTCGAGCGTGAGATCGGTCCGGTCGACCGTGACCCGGACCGGTTCCTCCGGGATCCATTGCCGGTCGGCGACCGCCTTCGCGACCACGTCGGCCATCACCGTCCGGCCCTTCACCTCGGCGCTCTCCGGCGGCTCCGGCCGGGTCGCGTTCAGCCCGGGGTACAGCTCGGCGATCGTGACCAGGCGTACGCCGTCCTCACCGAGCGACGGCAGCACCTGACCGATGAACCGCAGGAACGCCGCATTCGGGCCGACGACGAGAATTCCGCGCTTTTCCAGCTGCTCACGATGTGTGTACAGCAGAAATGCCGCCCGGTGCAGTGCGATCGCGGTCTTACCGGTGCCCGGACCGCCTTGAACGACGAGGATTCCGGGCAGTTCGGAACGGATGATCCGGTCCTGGTCGGCCTGGATCGTCTGGACGATCGACTCCATCTGACCGGTCCGGCGCGCCTCGAGCGCCTTCATCAGCACGGCCTCACCGATGACGCCGGTGCCGGGCTTGGACGGGTCGGCCGCCTCCCGCCCGAGGTCGAGCTGCTCGTCCTGTACGTCGATCACTCGGCGCAGCCGGGTCTGCACGTGCCGGCGGCGTACGACGCCGTGGTTCGCCACCGCGGTCGCGATGTAGAACGGCCGCGCCGCCGGGGCGCGCCAGTCGACCAGCAGGGGTTCGTAGTCGGCGTCGTGCAGGCCGATCCGGCCGACGTGCAGGATCTCGCCGTCGTCGGTGTCGAGGCGGCCGAAGTACAGACCCTCCTCGGCGGCGTTCAACCGGGCCTGCCGGAGTTTGAGGTCACGGATGCGCCCGTCGCGCTGATGCAGGGCCTGCGCGTTGCGGGTGTGGACGAGTTGCTCGTCGTCGGTGCGTGCGTCCGTGCGGTCGCGCTCCCGGTCGAGCGCGGCGTAGAACGTGGTCAGGTGAGCCTGTTCGGCGTCGACCGGATTCGGCAATTCAAACCCCTTGTGTTAAAATACGTCCCGTTGGTTTCTAGGCCGCATTTCAGTCGTTCAGGAAATGACACTGCGCGGCAGCCACAAATCCTTGAGTTTATCCCTTTCCGGGGTTTTCCTGTAGTGGTGTTCCACTCGATCGTCCCGCCGTACCTGCTCGAGCAGCTCGAGCGGTCCGCGAGTGACCCCAGCCTCCGCGCCCGGTTCCGGCAGTCGCTGCAGCACGACGCAGTGCTACGCGCGCGGCCCGCGGCCGGCCGGGAGACCGCAGCGGCAGCAGGCGGCCGGCAGTGCAAGGTGTACGACGCTGACAACGGCACCGACCTGCCCGGCACGCTGGTTCGCGCCGAGGTTGACGACCCGAGCCAGGACCTGTCGGTGAACCAGGCGTACGACGGCACCGGCGCGACCTGGACGCTGTACAAGGAATGCTTCGGGCGGGACTCGATCGACGGCGCCGGACTCGTGCTCACCTCGACGGTGCACTACGACCGCGGGTACGCGAACGCGTTCTGGGACGGCGCGCAGATGGTGTTCGGCGACGGTGACGGTGAAGTGTTCGCGCACTTCACGTCGTCGATCGACGTCACCGGGCACGAGCTGACCCACGGCGTCACGCAGTACACGGCGAACCTCGCGTACGACGGTCAGTCCGGAGCGTTGAACGAGAGCATCTCGGACGTGTTCGGGTCGCTCGCCAAGCAGTACGCGATGGGGCAGAGCGCGGCGGACGCGGACTGGCTGATCGGCGCAGGGTTGTTCCTGCCGGGCGTCCGGGGTGTCGCGCTACGGTCGATGAAGGCGCCCGGTACGGCGTACGACGATCCGCGGCTGGGGAAGGATCCACAGCCGGCCACCATGTCCGGGTATGTCGACACCGAGGACGACAACGGCGGCGTACACCTCAACTCCGGCATTCCGAACCATGCGTTCTACCTGGTCGCGACGGAGCTCGGCGGGAACGCGTACGACGACGCCGGCAAGATCTGGTACGGCACGCTGACGTCGGGCAACCTCTCCGAGACGGCCACCTTCAAGGACTTCGCCGAAGCCACACAGACGACGGCCCGCGACCTGTTCGGCGACTCGTCCACCCAGCTGGCTGCCGTCACCAAGTCCTGGCAGACCGTCGGCGTCCTCGAGGACCAGACCCGGCTCATGAACGCCGCCCAGATCGAGCTCCAACCCTCCACGCCACCCTCGCAACCGCCCGCCCCGAGCACTCCGCGTGAATGAGACGGTTTGACCTCAAGTCTTATTGAGGTATTAGCGTCGCCTGCTGTGACTGTTCATCCGCTGCGGCTCGTCGTGCTGACGCGCAATCTCGACCGTGGGCGGTTCGGGACGGCGGTGACGCGCTGGTTCGCGCGGGAGGTCGAGCGGGCGGACGAGTTCAAGCTCGATCTGATCGATCTGAGCGTGGTTCCGCCGGCCGACTTGCCGGGACGGATCGGCGACGCGGACGCGGTGATCATCGTCACGGCGGAGTACAACCACGCCTACCCCGGAGACGTGAAGACCGCGATCGACGCCGTACGACGGCCTTGGTACGCGAAGCCGGTCGGGTTCGTGGTGTACGGCGGACGGTCGGGCGGACTGCGCGCCGCCGAGCAGCTCAGACTGGTCTTCGGCGAGCTGCACGCGGTCACGATCCGCGACAGCCTCGGCTTCCGCGAGGAGGACTTCACCGCCGACGGCGAGCCCACCGACGCCACTACGTCGGCGGCCGCGGCGGCGATGCTCCGGCAGCTCGCCTGGTGGGCCCGATCACTGCGTGATGCCCGGGCGAACACGACGTACCCCGGATAGCGGATCTCCAGCCCATCACAATTGCGGCGCGGCCGGCCGCTGCACGCTCAGCCGGCGCCGCCGCAGCCGATTGAGATGTCCTGGGGATCCGTGGAATAGGCCGAGTGCAGTCGCGGTTGCCATCTGCGTGAGCGCCGAACCGATGCCCCTGTCCGTGCTCGACCTCTCCCCGGTGCCGACAGGCACCCGGCCGTCGGAGGCGCTGCACGAGACGCTCGAGCTGGCCCGCACCGCGGAGGCGGCCGGGTACCACCGTTACTGGCTGGCGGAGCATCACAACATCCGCAGCGTGGTGAGCACGAGCCCCGAGGTGATGATCGCGGCGGTCGCCGGCGTGACGTCGAGCATCCGGGTCGGGGCCGGCGGGATCATGCTGCCGAACCACTCGCCGTTGAAGGTCGCGGAGACGTTCCGCGTCCTCGCCGGGCTGTACCCGGACCGCATCGACCTCGGCATCGGCCGCGCGCCGGGCACCGACCAGCGCACCGCCCTCGCGCTGCGCCGCAGCCGTGAGGCGCTCGGCGCTGACGACTTCACCGAGCAGTACGCCGAGCTCCGCGCGTACGTCGAGGGATTCCCGGCCGGGCATCCGTTCGAGCCGATCAGCGCCCAGCCGGACGACGTACCGCTCCCGCCGGTGTGGATCCTCGGATCCAGCACGTACGGCGGTCAGGCGGCCGCCGCGCTCGGGACCGGATTCGCGTACGCCGGGCACTTCGGGACGCTCGATCCGGCCGGCGTGATCTCGGCGTACAAGGAGAACTTCCAGCGCTTCGAGCAGGACGGCGAGCCGCAGGCGATGCTCGCCCTCGCGGCGATCGTGGCCGAGACCGAGGAACGCGCCCAGGCCCTTGCCCGCGCGAACGCCCTGTCCATGCTCCGCCTCCGCTCCGGCCGCCCGGGCCCGCTCCCTTCCCCCGAGGAAGCGGCGGACTACCCGTGGTCCGAGGCGGAAGAGGCCGCTGTCGAGGAATGGGCCGGACTGGTGTCCGTCGGCACGCCTGACCAGGTGGCCGCCGACCTGCTCCGCCGAGCCAACTCAGCCGGCGCCGATGAGCTCATCATCACGACCAACATCCACGACCCTGCGGAACGCCGCCGCTCGTTCCAGTTGCTCGCGCAGGCCTGGGGGCTCAAGCCGCGCTGATCTCAGCTTCCCCGGATGTGCTCGAAGATCAGGCTGGTCTCGGCGTGGGACACCGCCGGATCAGCCGTCAGGTGGTCGAGCACGAACTCCCGGAGCGCGTCAGGAGTGGCCGCGCTGACGTGGAGCAGATAGTCGTTGGCTCCACTGACGTGGAACAGCGACAGCACGCCCGGCAGCGTCGGGACCTTCGACCGGAAGCGGTCGATCTCGTCGCGTGAGTGCGCGCCGATGCGGATCGCGATCAGCGCCTGCAGCGGCTGACCCAGCGCGCCCAGATCCACGTCGGCATGGAAGCCGCGGATCACCCCACGCTCGCGCAGTGAGCGCACCCGCGTGAGACAGGTCGACGGCGCGATCCCGGTCGCCTCGGCCAGCGCGTTGTTCGCCATCCGCCCGTCGGCGGTCAGCAGTTGCACCAGCTTCCGGTCGACCTCGTCGAGGCCGCCGGGCAGTGCACTCGGCTGCGGCCGCGGAGCCGGTCCCGGGCTCCGACGATCCTTCGGCATGCCCTCATTCTAGGGCTCGTCCACAGAATCCACAGCATGTGGATGACCCTGTGGACGAATTTTCTTCGGAACTATTGCATCGATCTCGCAGAATCTTCCATCCTCACTGCACCCACACGGTGAGGAGGCAGCGATGACCCAAATCGACACCCGTTCGGTCCACGCCGGCCGCGATGACCTGGCCGCTCTCGGCGTCCACGTCCCCCCGATCGACCTGTCCGCCACCTATCCGCTTCCCGACGTGAACACCGGCGGAGCGTCGTACGACGAGCTCGCGGCCGGCCGCGGCCCGGACGGCGGAAGCCTCGTCTACCAGCGCCTGTGGAACCCGACCGTCGCCCGCTTCGAGGACGCTCTTGCCGAGCTCGAGCACACCGACGGCGCGGTCGCGTTCGGGTCCGGCATGGCCGCGCTCACCGCGTGCCTGCTCGCCAGCGTGGCCGCGGGGCGTCCGCACGTGGTCGCCGTCCGTCCCCTGTACGGCGGCACCGACCACCTGTTGTCCACAGGCCTCCTGGGGACAACCGTGACTTACACACAGCCGAGCGAGGTCGCCGGAGCGATCCGCCCCGACACCGGTCTGGTGATCGTCGAGACCCCGGCCAACCCGACCGTGGCCCTCGTCGACATCGCCGCCGTAGCGGCCGCGGCCGGCGACGTACCCGTGCTTGTGGACAACACGTTCGCGACGCCGGTCCTGCAGCAGCCGGCCCGGCACGGGGCGAGCCTGGTGTTGCACTCGGCAACCAAGTACCTCGGCGGTCATGGCGACGTTATGGGTGGCGTGGTCGCGGCCGGCGTGGAGTGGGTCGGCCGGCTCCGGCAGATCCGCGCAGTGACAGGTGGCCTGCTGCATCCGTTGGCGGCGTACGAACTGCACAGGGGACTGCAGACGTTGCCGGTTCGGGTACGGGCGCAGCAGGCGACCGCCATCAAGGTGGCGGACTGGCTGTCCGCGCAGCCGACCGTGGAGCAGGTCTACTACCCGGGCCTGACCGATCCCGCCGGCCTCATCGGCCGCCAGCAGTCGGGGCCTGGCGCGATTCTCGCGTTCACCCTCAGTGGCGGCTTCGAGGCGGCAGCCCGGGTCGCCGGCGCGCTGAAGCTCATCACCCACGCCGTGTCCCTGGGCGGTGTGGACACCCTGATCCAGCACCCCGCCGCGCTGACCCACCGCCTGGTCGCGTCGGAGGCAAAGCCCACCGACGCTCTCCTCCGCCTGAGCCTCGGCCTGGAGGACCCCGAGGACCTGACCGCAGACCTCCAGCAGGCGCTCAACTGGTGAGCAAGAATCTGCTCACGGCAGATCTTCGTACGGTCGACCTGCTCGAGATGGCACACTCGGTACAGGACATCGGAGGCGAGGAGGGCCAGACGTGTTGCTACGCCAGGTGATCGGGAACGTCTTCCGCCGGCTGCGGCGCGAGCGGGGGATCACCCTGCGCGAGCTCGCCGAGCTGGCCCAGGTGTCGGTGCCTTACCTGTCCGAGATCGAGCGCGGCCGCAAGGAGCCCTCCTCGGAGATCCTCGCCGCGATCTGCCGGGCGCTCGAGCTGGAGCTGTCCGACCTGCTGGCAGAGGTGCAGTTCGACCTGGCCACCGCGGTGCGGTCCACGCTGCCGGTCCGCCTGCAGACGGCCGCGATCCGGGTCGAGGACCGGTCCGCGCACCGGATCCCCTCCGGCCCCCGCGCCTACTCCGCTACCGCTCAGGCGTTCGCACTGGTCGCCTAGTTGGCGCGCTGGTACGACAACCCGGCCGCAAGGTCCTGGCGTACGTCGCCGGCCCCGGCTGAGGTGCTGGCGTTCCACCAGAGCCTCCCGGCGTACCGTCCTACCCCGCTGACTCCTGTCCCGGCTCTGGCCGCCGAGCTAGGAGTCGGGCAGGTGCTGGTGAAGGACGAGTCGCATCGGCTCGGGCTGCCCGCGTTCAAGGCGCTGGGTGCGTGGTGGGCGATCCACCGTGCCGTCCAGGATCACCCGGGCGTTTCCGAGCTGGTCACCGCGACCGACGGCAACCACGGTCGTGCCGTCGCGCGCCGGGCCGCGATGCTCGGGCTGGCGGCGCATGTCTTCGTCCCGGATGTTGTGAGCGATTCGGCCGTGGATGCGATCCGCTCGGAGGGCGCGACGGTGACCGTCGTACCGGATTCGTACGACGCCGCGGTCGCCGAGGCTGCGTCGTACGCCTCGGGGGATCGGTTGCTCATCCAGGACTCCGCGTGGCCCGGGTACGAGGTGATTCCGCAGCACATCGTCGACGGGTACTCGACGCTCTTCCGGGAGATCGACGTACAGCCTGACCTGGTGGTTGTCCCGATGGGCGTGGGTTCGGTGGCGCAGGCGGCCGTGACTCATTACCGGAGTGGTCCGGCGGCTCCGGCGCTTCTCGGTGTCGAACCGGCCAGCGCGTCCTGTGTCACCACCAGCCTGCTCGCGGGCGAGTTGCTCACGGTCCCCACCGGGAAGACCGTGATGGCCGGCCTGAACTGCGGTACTCCGTCCAGCCTCGCCTGGCCCGTACTGCGCTCAGGTCTGGACTACTCCGTCACCGTCGAGGACGACGCAGCACTCCAGGCGGTCGCCGACCTGCAAGCCGCCGGCATCTCCTCCGGCCCGAGCGGCGCAGCAACCCTCGCCGGCCTCCGCGCGGCCCGCGACCGCCTAAATCCGCTGGAGAACAGCACGGTCGTCCTGATAAGCACTGAGGCGTGCGTACCCATATAAAGCGACGGGAGCCTGCGGTGCCTGGCTCGATTCCGGACGTACTGCGGATGTTCGAGTCCGAGGTCCGGTTCTATCGGGAGATCGCACCGGTGGTCGGGGTTCGCGTTCCGGAGTGCTACCAGTCGGAGTCCGGACCAGAGGGGACCCTGCTGGTGTTGGAGGACCTGTCGGAATGGGCGCCGGGCGCGGAGCCTGGCGCTGCGGCGCAGGTGTTGCGCGAGTTGCATGACCGGTGGGTGGGTCGGGCGGATTGGGGCTGGCTGCGACCGCTCGGTGCAGGGGAGGACTTGGTTGCCGACCTCTACGACCGCACCTGGCCGGCGCTGGCCGAGCGATCCGATCTGTCGGCTCCGGTGCGTGCGTTTGGTGAGCGCCTGGTCGGTCGGGTGGTTGAGATCGAGAAGGCCGTCGGGCAGGCGGGCGCGCTGACGTTGGCGCATGGCGATGCGTCGGCGCAGAACATGCGGACAGGCCCCGACGGTGTGGTCGCCCTGCTGGACTGGGAGGACGTGTCGGTGGCGCCGGGTGTGCTGGACCTCGCGTGGTTCTTGGTGTCGTCGGTGGACCCTGCGCGCTGGCAGGAGGCGTTGAGTGCTTACGGGACCAGCGAGGGGATCAGTGCGGTTATGCCGTCTGTGATGGTGCAGGGGTATCTCAGTGCTTCGGACCTGCCCGATGGCGAGGCTGTCCGCTGGAATGCTCGCCTCGAAGCCGCGTTGGAGCTGCTGTGAAGTACGTCGTGAGGTTCCCGGTGGACGATCGGGAGTTGTCCGCGCTGCATGCGGTCGCGTTCGACAGTGAGCCGGAAGTGCACGCGTGGGCGGAGCGGCTGGAGCGGTGGGCGCTGACCTGGGTTGGTGCCTTCAGCAACGATCAGTTGGTCGGCTTCGTGCAGGTGTGCTGGGACGGCGGTGCGCACGCGTTCGTGCTGGACACCGCCGTCCATCCCGACCACGGGCGGCAGGGCATCGGCAAGCAGCTCGTGCTGACCGCGGCCGGGGAGGCGCGCAAGGCCGGGTGCGAATGGCTCCATGTCGACTTCGAGCCGCACCTGACCGCGTTCTACCTGGACGCCTGCGGCTTCCGCCCGACCGACGCGGGGCTGCTCAAGCTCCGATGACGGTCAGGCGTTCGGTGGAGATGCAGGAGGTCAGGCAGCGTTCCTTCGCGTCGCCGAGCAGGTCCGCGGTCCACGTCGTGAAGCCGCCGTCGCCGAGCCCTTCACCGGCACGGCCGATGCCGAGCGCGGCGCCGGAGTAGTAGCTCTCGCTCTTGGTCCGGTCGGTGTCCTCGGTGAAGGCGACCCCGAGCGCCGGCCGGACGGTGTCCTCGATCCGGTCCCGCAACGCGGACTCCTTGAACGAGGTGAAGCTGAGCTCGGACTTGTCGCCGAGTACGTCGTGCCAGAACCGCAGGTGGTCGATCAGCAGCTCGGCCTCGGTCCGGCACGAACCGGTGTCCCGAGCGCTCGACACCAGCACGAACAGCTCGAAATGCGCGGACATCCCCGGGCCGTCGAACGGCTGCGCCCGGACCACCCGCTGACAGGCCGCCAGGTGCACCCGATCCTGCCCGGCGCGACGGCGTACGGCGGCCTCGATCGCGAGCTCGTTGGTCGGGTCGCTGGCGACCTCCGTGCCGCGGATCGTGCTGACCACCTGGTGCTGGTTGATCGTCGCGATCGCCGAGCACGTACCCAGCGGGGTCACCGGGGACAGCTGGACGCCGTCGAACTTCTCCGGCAGCGCCGCCCACAGCCGCTGCTGGGTGTTCACCAGCTCGCGCGGATCGATCGACGAGGGGCGCACGAACCGGTCCTGCTGCCAGCGCTGCACCAGCCGCGCCGGCGTCACCTTGGCGGCCCGCCGGCGGGTCACGTCGAGCAGCACCGACTGCAGCTCGGACTGGCTCAATCCGTCGACAAGGGCGTCGCGGCTGCCCTCCGGCAGCTTCGCCCAGAACCGTTCGCTGACCTGTTCCATCGCACTACTCTGACCGATATTTGTCGCGATCCGCGCGTCATTTTCGCGTATCTTCGATCCATGAGACTGCCGAGCCCGCATCTTTGACGTACTGACAAGAGTCTGTTCGCCCGGGTCATTGCCTTCGAGGCGTTGCACGACTTCATCCCGCTCTACCCGCTGTACCAGCTGCTGTTCGCCGATCACGGACTGTCGGCTGCCCAGATCTCGACGCTGTTCGTCATCTGGTCGGCGACCGGTTTCGTCCTCGAGGTGCCGTCCGGCGCTTGGGCGGACACGTACTCGCGGCGCAAGCTGCTGATCCTCGGCGCCCTGCTCAGCGGTCTCGGGTACGCCGCCTGGATCGCGCTCCCGTCGTTCACCGGCTTCGCGCTGGGCTTCGTCCTCTGGGGTACGTCGTCCGCGCTGATCTCGGGTACGTACGAGGCTTTCGTGTACGACGAGCTGGCCGCGCGAGATCGCACTGCCGACTACGCGACTGTGCTCGGTCGCGCCCGCTCCGCCTCGTTCATCATGAACCTCGCGGCGACCGCGCTCGCCACACCCTTGTTCGCCCTTGGTGGCTACACGCTGGCCGGAATCGCCAGCGTGCTCAGCTGCCTGCTGCAGGCGCTCGTTGCGTGGTCGCTCCCTGAAGCGCGAGTCGTCGAGACCGCTCGCGAGGCGGACGAACCCGGCACCCGGGCGGCCTTCGCCGTATACCTCCGGATGCTCCGGACGGGTGTGACCGAGGTGCTGGTGAGTCGATTGGTGCGCCGGGCGGTGGCGCTGGTGGCGCTGCTGGGTGGATTCCTGGCGTTCGACGAGTACTTCCCGTTGCTCGCCCGGGAGACCGGCGCGGCGACCAGCGTGATCCCGCTGCTGATCGCAGGAACCGTTGCTGCACAGGCGATCGGTAGTGCGCTGGCAGGACCGATGTACAAGTTGCCCGCAGCAACTTTTGCGGTGGGGCTCGCAGCCACCGCGGTGCTGATCGCGGCCGGAGCGCTGAGCGGATCGGCGTGGGGATTCCTGCCGATCGCGATCGGTTACGGCCTGATGCAGCTGGTGATCGTGGTCTCGGAGTCGCGGCTGCAGGATGCGATCACCGGTCCGGCGCGGGCGACCGTGACCTCGGTGTCCGGCTTCTTCGCCGAGATCTTCGCGATCGCGGTGTACGGCGGGTTCGCGCTCGGGTCGATCTGGTTCACGATGTCGGTGCTGGTCGCCGGATTGACGATCCCGGTCCTGCTGACGGCTCTCGTCGTACCGTTCGCGCTGCCCGCGCCGCGTAATTCGGCGGACGCCGAAGTGTCCGGGTCTTAATGTCACACCATGAGCCGACGTGACGTTACAACAGCATGAGGAAACAGGGCGCGCTGGCCGCGGCTGCGGTGACGGTGGTGTTGTGGGCATCGGCGTTCGTGGCGATCCGCCATGTCGGTCAGGAGCTGTCGGCCGGTGCCCTGTCGCTGGGGAGGTTGCTGGTCGGCAGTGTGCTGCTGGGGATCTTCGTGTTCACCCGGCCACGCCGCTGGCCGGCGAAGGGCGACTGGAAGTTCCTGCTGGCGTGCGGCCTGCTGTGGTTCGGCGTGTACAACCTCGCGCTCAACGAGGCCGAGCGTCACCTCGACGCCGGTACGACGGCCATGCTCGTCAACATCGGGCCGTTGCTGATCGCATTGCTGGCGGGTGTCCTTCTCCACGA